>CAYUDZ010000195.1:0-3839 GCA_964443575.1 uncultured Chthoniobacteraceae bacterium
GAAAGAAGGCTGGCTTAATCCGCATCTAAAAAGAGGATTTGATTTTATGGTGTGGCAATTTAGCTGGACCGAATCCCGAGCGTGGTTCGATGCGTCGATCGGCGTAAATTACTTGGTCGAACGTTGGGCGATACCAGACCGGGGTGAACCTGCCACCCCCCATTTCCTTGATAGCGGGGGCCAGACGCTCGATTCATCATTGCCGCTCAAGCTCGAAGAAGTAGAAAAACTAAGATCGGCGCTCGCAGCCAGACTTGCCGGATCGGGTGAAAAGCTGACCCCAGATGAGATCGAAAAGCGGGTAAACGAAATACGCTCAATGACCTGGGAAGAAATTCTTAATCAACGCTTTCCGTAAACTAGTATGTAACAGGCTGCTGAGTTCCCGCGTTCATGAACTTGTCTTATCATCCCTCCATTTTACAGCTTATTCTATTTATCCGGGATAGCTGCCGCTAATCTTGCCGCTTAGGCTAGTCCATGGCAGGCTACCCGTATGGCCGATATGACGATATTAATGCCACTGGGGTGGATTGTTTGCGGGGCGGCGTTGTGCATGGTGCTAGCGCGGCAGGTGCTGCTGCCGTCGATCGTCGCCTGTCTGTTAGCCGGGGTGCTGCTGGGTCCGGTGTTCGGATTAGTCAAAGATACCGAGGCCGTAGCAGTGATTTCGGAGATGGGAATAGTGTTGCTGCTGTTTCTGGTCGGAATGGAGCTGAGTTTCGACAAAATCCGTGAAGTTGGCAAGGTGGCGGTGGTGGCAGGAATCGGGCAGGTACTGTTCACCGCAACTGTCGGATATTTGCTCTGTCTGGGGCTGGGTTTTGGGTCGATGGATTCGCTCTTTCTGGCGGTGGGATTAACGTTCAGCAGCACGGTGGTGGTGGTCAAATTACTGACTGATAAAAACGAGCTGGACACCTTATACGGCCGCATCGCAGTGGGGATATTTCTGGTCCAGGATCTGGTAGTGATTCTGGTGCTGACTGTGTTGACCGGGCTGGCAGGGGTCGAGCAATTGCATGGGGTAGCAGCTGGCAGTGCTGCAGCCGGACTCGACTGGTGGTCAGTAGCGCAAAGTATCGGGCGCGCCTTTGGCGGGATGCTACTGTTGTTGGGAGCAGTGCTGGTGGCGGCACGCTGGGTTCTACCATGGCTGTTCTCTCAGGTGGCTTCCTCACCGGCTGCCTTGTTGATCTGGAGTTTGAGCTGGTGTTTTGCAGTCGTAGGCATGGCTCATGCGCTGGCATTGTCAGTTGAACTAGGCGCCTTTTTCGCCGGCCTCAGTTTGACGCCCCTTCCCTACCAGCGCGATTTGCAGCATCGCATCAAGCCGCTGATGAACTTTTTCGTGGCGGTGTTCTTTGTCTCGCTAGGTCTTGAAATTGCACCCCAGGGCGCAGTGCAGGAATGGTGGCCAGTGCTGGCCCTATCGCTGTTTGTACTGCTTGGCAACCCGCTGATTTTTATGCTGATCATCTCCAGGATGGGTTATGGCGAGCGCACTTCCTTTTTTACCAGTGTGACCGTGGCACAGATCAGTGAGTTCTCTTTCATTTTTGCCGGGATGGGTGTGGCAGCCGGGCTGGTGGGATCGCAAGTAATGGTGATCACAGCACTGGTGGGGGTGGTTACAATCGCAGTCTCGGCTTACATGATTCTTTACAATCACCGCTGCCTGGAATGGTGCCGCAAAATTGGCCTGCTGCGGATGTTTCGTGCCACCGCCGACTATGGCGAGGATGATCTGACTGCAGCTGCCGCAGTGGAGCGGTCCGGTCACATCATCGTGGTCGGAATGAATGCACTGGGTCGCAGCCTGTGCCAGCGCTTACACCGGCAGGGGGTGCAGGTATTAGGGATCGATACCGATGGCCGTAAACTGGCAGGGCTGCCCTGTGAAACATTACTCGGTAATGCAGAATATCTGGATGTCTTACTGGAGGCTGGTCTGCCCACAGCCAGGTTACTGGTCAGTGCGCTGCGCATCGAAGAGGCCAATGATCTGCTGGCCTTCCGGGCGCGGCAGTATCGGGTTGCCAGTGCGATCCATGCGGTGGATACGTCGGTACTTGAAAGCCTGCTGGAGCTGGACGTGTCCTATCTGATGCTATCTAAAGTGGACGGCATGAAACTACAAAAACGGGTACTGCAGGAGCAAGGGTTTTTGCCGCAATGACAGAGCTGACTATCTTATTCGGGGCGGCAGCGTTGGCTCATCTGGTGGCTCTGCGGCTGGGTTTGCCAGCAATTCCATTTTTAATCGCAGCCGGCTGGGCAGTTGCTTCCAGCCCCTGGGGAGCGTCACGCGAGATCGCCGGTGCACTATTGCAAATCGGCTTGACATTCCTTGTCTTCAGCGCAGGTATCGAGCTGACTCCCCGTCGCTTTGCACACCAGACACAGGCGGCGCTATGGGTGGCTCTGGTACAATTTATTTTGATCGGGCTGGCCAGCATGGCGGTGGTGCGCTGGCTGGGTTATGATAGTGTCACTGCCATCTATGTTGGCTTTGCCCTGGCGGCAAGTTCCACCCTCATTGTCATCCGCCAGTTGCGCCAGCAGCAGCAAATGTTTCAATCTTTTGGCAGGCTTGTAACCGGGGTTTTATTGATGCAGGATGTAGCTTTGGTGGTGCTGCTGGTGGTGCTATCGGTACATACCGGAACGCAATCACTGCCATGGTTGCCATTTGGCGGGCTGGCTGCCATGGCGGCAGCTTCATGGTTCTGTCACTATCATGTGATCCCGCGATTGGTGCGAAAACTATTAGCGGATGATGAGACTTTGCTGCTGTTGGGGCTGGCACTTTTATTTGTTTTTGCAGGCGGAGCGTATTTGTTGAGCCTGCCGCCGGTGGTGGGTGCTTTTTTAGCCGGATTCGCACTGGCATCCTTTCCCGTCAACGGCCTGTTGCGCGGCCTGATCAGTTCCGTCTCAGATTTTTTTCAGGCACTGTTTTTCACCGCACTTGGTTCACTACTGATCTTTAATTCTCAGGCAGTGGTTTGGCATGCATTGTTGCTGGCCGCTGTGGTCGTACTGGCTACCCCGCCACTGGTCGCCATCGTGGCGGAATGGCAGGGGCAAAATTCCCGTAATGGCATCGAAAGCGGGCTGTTGCTGGCACAGACCAGTGAGCTGGGGCTGGTACTGGTGCTCAGTGGTATCCATTTGGGTAATGTCGCCGAAGAGGCATTCACTGTGGTGGCGCTGGTTGCCGCCATCACAATGACTCTGACTTCACTGCTGGCGACCGATTCCATGACCTGGAAGTTACTGCACTGGCACCCCGCACGCCGCAGTCCGGTGGTGCCGATGGACTTGCACAATCATGTGGTAATCCTTGGTTTTGGTAGTAGTGGCATGTGGCTGGCCCGGCCATTTATTGATGCCGGATTGAAGCTTATCGTGATTGATGACGACCCGGTAGTGATTGAGGCATTGAGGAAAAAAGGGCTGCCATGCTTGCGCGCAGATGGCTCCGACCAGCGGGTACTCGATCGCATCAACGCGCAAAGTGCCCAGCTGGTGGTGGCTTCGATTCCGCGACTGTCTGATCTGCTGCTGGTGATACGCCATCTGGATGGTGTGCCGGTTGTTGCACGGGTGTTCGAAACCCATGAAGTGCAGGCAGTCGAAGCCGCCGGCGGCACCGCAATCAACACCGCCATAGCGGCAGAGGAGGAATTTATGAAATGGTTCGAGACCCGCCTGAGTAGGTCGCCAGACGCAAGGATGTAAGAGCAATCAAAAATTCACCTGTCCAGCCTGTAAAAAGGTCTAAAAAGGGGTCAGTCAAACTTTCTTTACTTTCAGGTACTCTTTGCTAGGCTGAG
>CAYUDZ010000196.1:0-3813 GCA_964443575.1 uncultured Chthoniobacteraceae bacterium
CAAGGCTCGTATTGCTGGCTTTGTCAAGCGCACCATTGCACCTGGCGCCTAGACCTATACTCTGATCTGGTCTCAAACCTAGACATCTCATCACTTGCTTGGCGGTGCTGCATTTTGCAGTAGCCGCTTTTTGTTTTAACAAGAAATATTTAACAACTGGCAATGTTAACCGTATCTAGTCAATAATATTTGGCGCTACTCTGAAAATAGCCAATAGTTGAACGGTTATGGAATTGCGAACAGTGATTCAGTTGGAAGACTGGGATGCTTATACAAAGTTCTTGTCGGAGCGTGCCTTATCCAAACGGAGCGTACGATTGCTCCAATATCTTTCCCCAGTAGCTATCGGCGTCACAATTTTATGGATTTTCAACACGCTCTACTGGATCCAGGTAGACATATTCAGTTTTTTCGTTGGTTATGCAGCGTTGTTTATTGGTGCCGTTATAACAAATAGCATTTTTACTCAACGAACAAGACCCGAAGTAGAAGGATTTAGTCTAGGGCCACGAAAGCTACGTGTCGCTGCTGAAGGTCTTTACGAGGGTACCCAGACTTACAAGATTGTTTACTTTTGGTCGGCTATTCAGGATGTAGCTGTTACATCTGAGCATCTATTTCTAGTGATGGACAGAAATGCAGCTATTACAATTCCGCGTCGTGCGTTTGAAAATGAGGCGGCTTGCGAAGCTTTTCAGACCGAGATTAAGCGCTATCGTGAGGCTGCGGCATCGAAGAATAAAGCGTGACGGCCACCTCTCTGCAACCAGTCATTGACCAACTCCAAGCGTTGGCACGTCTTGATTATTTATCGCAGTGGCAAGCAGACAACACACGGGCGGCCCTCTCCGGTGAACCGCTTTATTTACGCTGACCACGGGCTGAGGCACGGCGGTTTAAGCAACGCATTACGATTCCGGCCCAGTGGCAAGGTTTGGCGTTAGCGGGGGCAACATTGCGGCTGCATCTGCACTGGTGGGCGGCGGCGGCAACGGTTTGGCTGAATGATCAGGTTATTGCCGAGGGCGATTTGTTCGATCGCGAGCTGGAATGGTTGCTGCCCAATCATGAGTCGTTTGATCTGGTGATTGAGCTGACAAGTCCGGCCCATGACGATGGCGCGATTACGGCTACCTGGCTGGAAATTAGTCACCCAGCCCTAGATTTACCTCTTTTAGCGGCAGAGCTCGCCACCGTTCAGGTTTTGTTGCCAACAGAAGCGGTCGCCCTGGCGCCGGAACTAACGACACTGCTGGCGGAATGGGCAGCAGCACGCCTAGAGGAAGCGCAATTTTGGCAGCGGCTCGGTGAGTCGCGATCGCGACTGTTGCCCCACAGCCCCACAATCAAACGAGCCCAAGTACATTTGCTTGGCAACGCTCATATTGATGTCGCCTGGTTATGGCCCTTGGCCGAAACTCAGGACGTGGTGCAGCGTACCTTTCGCTCGGTTTTGGCGCTCAAAAATCGCTTTGCAGCCCTGACGTTTAACCAAAGCACAATGCTCAGCTATGCCTGGGTGCAAGACTATTACCCCGATCTCTGGCCAGCGATCCAGGACGCTGTACAGGCGGGTTGGTGGGAACCGATCGGTGGCATGTGGGTCGAAGCCGATACCAATCTACCCAACGGGGAATCGCTGATTCGGCAGATTGTCTATGGTCAGCACTGGCTGCGGCAGCATTTTGGCCAGATTAGCCGTGTGGCGTGGTTGCCCGATAGCTTTGGCTTTAGCTGGCAATTGCCGCAACTCTTGCGCCAGGGTGGTTTTGAGGTCTTTGTGACCCAAAAACTGACCTGGAACGACACCACCCCATTTCCACACCGGGTCTTTTGGTGGCAGGGTGCCGATGGCAGTCGCATCCTCACCTATTTTTGCAATGGTATTGGTCAGGGCATTGCCCCGCTCGCGATCGCGAGTGACCTCCAACAAATCCACCAAGAAACTAACCAACCCCACAGCCTGTGGCTCTATGGGGTTGGCGATCATGGTGGTGGCCCAACAGCGGCGATGCTAGAGCGATCTGAACGCTTGCAGGCTTCTCCCCTCTTGCCAACGCTTCGTCACAGTACAGCGGCCTCTTTTTTTGCCGATCTACGTTCAACAGCCTCGGGGCTACCTGAAGATCTGCCAATTTGGGATGATGAGCTTTACCTCGAATTTCATCGCGGCACCTACACCAGCAAAGCCGACCAGAAACGTCAGAATCGGACACTTGAAAGCCAACTGCGCCAGCGGGAAGTCTGCGCCAGCCTCGATTGGTGGCACCACAACACCCCCTATCCCGATCTCAAACCCGCCTGGTATGCGGTGCTAACGAACCAATTTCATGACATCTTGCCCGGTTCGGCAATTCCGGCAGTCTTTGCGGATGCCGATCAGCTTTGGGCAACGGCACACGCGCTCTGCCATAGCCCCGCACCGACAGGTACTCAGCTTTATGTGTTTAATTCCCACCCATGGCCAGCCAGCCAATTGATCGAACTACCTGGCCAGCATCCACACATTATTGAAACCGCTGCCCAGACAACCCTGCCGACCCAAGCCACTAGTCAGGGCACGCTGGTCTATGCGGCTGCGATCTCAGCCGGTCATTCGCAAACCTGGGATCTCTCAGCCGCTGACATCGCTGAACCCGCCCCACCACCACCGCTCTACGCCAGCCCGACCTGCCTCGAAAACACCTGGCTACGGGTTGAGTTTGCTAACGGCATGGTGCAACAAATCTACGATAAACGCACCCTTACCAATCTCTTGTCTGCCCCGATTACCTATCAGTTTTTTACTGACCAAGGCCAGTATTGGGATGCCTGGAATATCGACCCTGCCTATGCCAAGCATTCCCTCGCCGGGCTCGCGATCGTCGCTGTAGAGCTCACGGAAGATGGCCCCCTGCGCGCTAGCTTGAGGGTTTCAGCCCGCTTTCAAGCCTCGAGTTGGCAAATCACTTGGTCGCTGAATGCCTACGAGCCGATTGTTACGGTGCAGCATCATGTCGATTGGCAAGAGGAGTATATTCTAGCAAAAGTTGCCTTTCCGCTCACCTTCAGCGCCCCCCATGCCACCTACGAAATTCCGCTGGCGACGATTCAGCGCCCAACGAACGATCCGGTGAAGTGGGAGGTGCCGGCCCAACGCTGGGCCGATCTCAGCACCGAAGGGGTTGGTCTGGCCGTGCTGAATGATTGCAAATATGGCTATGACGCTCAGGCCGAGCAACTGCGCCTGACACTCCTGCGTTCACCCACCTGGCCCGATCCCAACTCAGACCGGGGTGAGCATCACTTTTGCTATCAACTGCTGCCCCATCAGGGTGATTGGCGCAGCGCTACCCAGGCCGCAACACTCCTCAATGAGCCTCTGATTGTTCGCGGTCGCGACTACCGCTATCCCTTTACACTCAATGCAGCCAACCTCGCCATTCTCGCTCTCAAACAAGCCGAAGACGGCCAAGGTTTGATTCTGCGTTTGGCGGAGTGTTGGGGCCAGGCCACGACAGTACAGTTCACGACAACTGCGCCTGTGTGGGAATGCAACCTGCTGGAAGATCCCGAAGCTGAGTGTATCGACCGCACGTTGACATTTCGGGCGTACGAGGTGAAAACCCTGCGCCTGAGCTTGTAATCGCTTTCTGTAATTGCTTTACGGTGTAATCGCAGCTCGTACCTGGACAAAACAATGCCGCCGCCATTGGGCTTCTGTCTCGCGATCGGTCTGGATTTCGAGCAGGCGCAAGCCCGGTGGCATCGTCGCCAGGGCTGTTTTGAGATCGGTAATTGTCGCGATCGGCACATGGGTGATGTTGTGGGCTT
>CAYUDZ010000197.1:0-3795 GCA_964443575.1 uncultured Chthoniobacteraceae bacterium
CGGAATGGATGAGCTGCTGGAAATGATTTCACTGGAAGCCGAGATGCTGGAACTCAAAGCTTCCAAGAAAGTAGACCCGCGCGGCACCGTGATCGAGGCGCAGGTCGAGCCGGGCATGGGGCCGACGGCGACTATTATCGTCCAGATGGGTAAGGTCAAGGTTGGCCAGGCATTTCTCTGCGGAGATTACCATGGCAAGATCAAGTCACTGATCGACGACAAGGGCAATAGGATCAAGGAGGCCGGTCCAGCCACTCCGGTGAAAGTGCTGGGCTTTAATGGCCTGCCCAACGCCGGCGATGAGTTTGTCGTGATGGGAGCAGAGAAAGATGCCCGGATTCTGAGCGAAGAGCGGCTCGAAAGAAAACGCAAGGAAGACCTCGCTGCCCCGCAACGGGCCACCCTCGAAGCCTTGCTGCAAAATGCGGGCAAGGATGCCAAAAAATTGCGCCTGGTCATCAAGGCGGATGTGCAGGGTTCGATTGAGGCAATCAAGCACTCGCTGGAAAAAATTGAAAGTGACAAGGTGGAGCTGGACATCCTGTTCGCTGCGGTCGGGCCGGTTAGCGAGTCGGACGTGCTGCTGGCGAGCGCATCCGATGCGGTGATTATTGGTTTTTCGACTAAAGTCGAAGGCGGTGCGGTCAAGGCCGCCAAGCGTGAAGGTGTGCAAATCAAGCTGTTCAGTATCATTTACGAATTGCTGGACCAGGTTAAAGAAGCGATGACCGGACTGCTGGAGCCGGAGACCCGCGAGTCGGTCATCGGCCACGCCGAGGTACGTCAGGTCTTCTCGGTATCCAAGGGCAATGTGGCAGGTTGTGTCGTCGTCGACGGTCGGGTGACGCGCTCGGCTCGCGCGCGGGTCAAGCGCGGCAAGCAGGCGGTTTACGATGGTGCGGTGGCGACGCTGCGCCGCTTCCAGGACGAAGTGAAGGAAGTTCGCGCCGGCATGGAATGCGGCATCAAATTGGGTAACTACAATGAGTACCAGGAAGATGATGTCATCGAATTCTACACGCTTGAGAAAGTAACCCAGCAGCTCTAATCCCGTAACGATGGATATTTCCCGCCATGAAAAACCGGCTAGCACGAGTCAAAGAAATCATCAAACGCGAAGTCAGCGCAGCGATCGAGCGCAACCTGACCTTCGACGGTGGGTTGGTTACGATCAACAGCGTGGATATCACGCCTGATTTACGCAGCTGTTTTATCTATGTCAGTGTTTTGGGCGAGGAGTACCAGCAGGATGCAGCAATGCGCCTGCTGGAGGAAAACCGCAGCTTATTGCAGGGCCAGTTGGCGCGTCGCGTGGTACTGAAAAATACCCCTAAAATTCATTTTCGGTTGGATGATTCGATTGCCAAAGGCTCACGCATCATTGAGATCCTCGATGAATTGGAGGGCAGCGCGGGTGTCGATGACGAGGAAGTTCCTGAGTTTGATCCGGATTATGATAGTGACGACGATGAGCCAATGAGCAATGAAGCAAAGTGAACGTGATAATTCGTATGCCGCGATCGCGGCGGAGCTGAAAGCAGCCACATCGATCCTGGTGGTGTCGCATATGCGACCGGACGGCGACGCGATTGGCTCGCAACTGGCACTGGCCATATCGCTGCAACGTATGGGTAAGGATGTCACCTGCTGGAACCATGACCAGGTGCCGGTTAAGTACCGCGTCCTGCCCGGTGCCGAACTAATCGCGAGTCCCCCGCAACAGCCGGAAAATTTCGATTTGGCTATCGCGCTCGATACGTCGGATCGGGCACGGCTGGGAGATTGCGATGCGGTTATTGGCAGCGGTACCAAGTTAATCAATATCGACCATCATCCGACCAATGACGGCTATGGTGATATCAACTTTGTCGATGCTGAATGTCCTGCTACCGGGCAAATTTTGTACGAACTGATTCGTGCGGCAGAGCTACCGTTCAGCCATGAAGTAGCGGATAATCTTTTTGCTGCCATCAGTACCGACACCGGGTCTTTTCAGTATCCCAGCACCACCGCGCGTACGTTCGAGATAGCAGCCGAGCTGATCCAGGCCGGTGTCGATGTCGGCCACCTTTCCGAACAGATTTATGAAAGCTATCCGCTGCGGCGGGTCGAGCTTCTAACCAGCCTGCTCAACTCGCTTGAGCTATTCACCGATAACCGGGTTGCGGTGATCGGGTTGACCCGGGCCGAGGCCAGACGCATCGGCTCCCGCCCGGAAGACACCGAGGGGCTGATCGACCATATTCGCTCGATTGAATCGGTTAAGGTGGCAGTCTTTATCGAAGAAGTCGACGAGAACCACACCCGTGCCAGCATGCGTTCTAAAGGCGAAGGGGTTGATGTATCTGCAATTTGTTCCAAGTTTGGTGGCGGTGGTCACCGGTTGGCAGCCGGAGTCCGGCTTGAAAAACCATTTACCGAAGCTCGCCAACTGCTGATCAATGCGGTATTGCAAGCAGTCGAGTCACTTGATTAAGAATTCAATATGTCTACGGGTCCGCAACACGATATTAATGGCGTTCTGCTGGTCGACAAAGACTCTGGAATGACTTCGCATGATGTGGTGGCCATCGCGCGGCGCAGTTTGGGGATTAAGAAGATCGGCCACTGTGGCACTTTGGACCCACTGGCGACCGGGCTGCTGATCCTGGTGATCGGTCGTGGCACCAAAGTTCAGGATCTGTTGATGAGCGAAGACAAAGAGTACGAGGGCACAATGCTGCTGGGTGTTACCACCGACAGCCAGGATGCCGATGGCAAAGTGATCGAGGAGTTACCGGTTAATGACTTTGAGGCTGCCGAGATAGACGAGGCCTTCGCCAAGTTCCATGGTGACTTCTACCAGACCCCACCGATGGTCTCGGCGATTAAAAAAGAAGGTGTGCCGTTGTACAAACTGGCCCGCAAAGGCAAGACGGTCGAGCGCGAGCCACGCTTCGTCCATGTCTATACCCACAAGGTTCTCGAGGTGCGTTTGCCGGAAATTGATTTTCGGGTCAAATGCAGCAAAGGCTTCTACGTGCGCACCTACGCCCATGAGATCGGCCAAACCCTGGGCTGCGGCGCCCACCTGAAAAAGTTGCGGCGTACCAAGTCCGGCAACTTTACACTCGAACGGGCGGTCACGGTTGCTGAACTCAAGTCGTTATCGCGCCCGGAGCTGGCAGAGCGAACGCTCAGTCTGCCCGAGGTATCACGCCTGAGAGGCGTATGAAGTTACTCGACCAAACCGAGCAGCTTGCTGACTTGCCTGGCCCGCTGTCGCTGGCCATCGGGGTATTTGACGGCGTCCATGCCGGCCACCAGGCGGTGATCAGGCACGCGGTCAAGCAGGCTGAGCAATCGCATGGCAGCAGCGTGGTGGTCAGCTTCAAGCCGCACCCGCAACGCATCCTCAACCCGGGCGTGGCGCCGAAGTTGCTGACCTCGACGCCACACAAAACCCGCATCCTGCAGCGCATGGGTGTGGCCAATCTGTTATTGATCCCATTCACCGCTGAATTTTCTAAACTAACATCGGAAGAATTTATCCGCCTGCTGGATGCCGCGTCCCCCGGCCTGCACAGCATCGCGGTCGGGCAGTCGTGGGCATTCGGCCGTGGCCGCGAGGGCAATCTGGATACACTCAGGGAACTAGGCGAACGCTTCGGGTTCCAGGTCACTGGCGTGCCGGAAGTCGAGCACCAGGGAGCCAAGGTCAGTAGCACCCGGATCCGCAGGGCGATTGCCGACGGTCAACTGGATGCAGTAACCGCCATGCTGCAGCGACCGCTGTCATTGTTCGGCACGGTCATC
>CAYUDZ010000198.1:0-3787 GCA_964443575.1 uncultured Chthoniobacteraceae bacterium
GGCGCGTGACATGTAACCGCTTTCCTCGAGTAGCGCGATAAACAGGAACAGGATGAAAATCTGCGGCAGGAAGATAATGACGCCCCCGACTCCGCCAATCACCCCGTCGACGATCAGGCTTTGGAAAGCAGGCAAGTTGGCAAGTGTCGGCGCGGCGGCCTCCTGGGCGAAACCGGTCAGCGCATCGATCGCGTCCATGAATGGTGCAGCCCAACTGTAAACCGACTGGAACACCACCCACATCACGGCAACAAAAATAGCGGTCCCCCAGAGGCGATGGACCAACAGGGCATCAATCGACTCATCACCGGCACGGCGTTGTTGCTGCGATCCTTGTGCAGCTTTGCCGATAGCCATATCCAAGTGCTCGTAATGCAACACGGCTTCAGCTGCGGTCGGGTTTAATCCAGTTGCACGGATTGCCTCCCTGGCTTCGTCGATGATCTGGGTGATAATTTCGTTCGCGATCGGCAATTGGTCACGCAGGCAACTGCGACAATCGAACAGCAGCCGCTGGACCTCCGGTGGCGTTACCTTTGCACCTTGCGCCTCCAGCTTCAGTTGCAGCTTTTCCATGGCCTCGGCAAGACCCTGGTGCCAGTTGATCCGCAGCATGTATTGCGGGTGATCCAAAGACTCCTTGATCTGCTGCTGTAGTTCGCGCAAGCCAACCCCTTTGGTCCCAACTGTAGGAATCACCGGTACTTTAAACTGTTCTTCCAGTGCCTGGATATCGATGTTCAGTCCCTGCTTGAGGGCGAGATCCCACTGATTGAGTACCAGCACCATCGGCATCCCATATTCCGCTAGTTGCGACGCCAGAAACAGATTGCGCTTCAGGTTAGTGGCATCGATCACACAGACGACCAGATCCGGTTGGCGACGCCCGCTGCGGCCGAGTAACACATCGACCACCACCTGTTCATCGGGTGAGGTTGCAGACAGGCTGTAGGTGCCGGGCAGGTCGAGTAGTTCGACTTCACGGTCTTCCAGTGGCACCAGCCCGGTATGTGCTTCGATGGTGATCCCGGGGTAATTGGCAATCCGCTGGCGCAATCCAGTCAGGCGGTTAAAGATCGTCGATTTGCCGGTGTTCGGGTTACCCAATAGGGCGATCAACGGTTTGCCCTTGGTCAATTCAAAGGCTTTCGCCAGCGATGGACTCTCAATCATGGTGCAACTCCTCAATTTCGACACAGGCTGCATCAGCGCGTCTGATGCCAATCTTAAACCCGTCCACCAAATAGGCGACCGGATCCCCCAGTGGTGCCGTGTTGGCATGCTTGATCATTTTGCCGGGCAGCACCCCCATCGCATGCAGCCGCGTGACGATCTCATTCTCACCATGGATTGCCACGACCCGTGCTTCAGCCTGCGATCTCAGTCCACTCAGATTGTTCATGATCTGTATCTCTATACTGAAAATGAGATACAGTATCAATAAAAATCACTGGATTAAATTTTGCTTATATTGGTAATTTCGTCACAGCGGATAAAATAGTCATGTCCTGGGAGCAGATCTTGATCGACGGGTGCTAGTAACCGCCAGCGCAGGCTCGGGTATCTAGGGAAGTCACGGGGGAGGACAGTGATCTCTGCCAGGTGGCCGAGTGGTTTTTTGCCGGCGACCTGGACTTGGAATGCGGGGACGTTTGGGAGTGGGGAATTTGACCAGACAACTTGAATTGGCCGGAACCATTGTTCTGTAGTGAAAGGGTTCTGTGGGAGATGGTTAGTCGCACCGCTCAGTCTGGCTACGGCGGCGCAATTTGGCGAGTTATAGATTTCATTCGGCAGTCCGTGCTGGATAATCTGTCCGTAATCGAGCACCGCGACCGAGTCACCCATGCGCAGAGCATCATCGATCTCGTGGGTAACGAGGATTGCAGTGGTATTGAATTTTTGCAGGATGCCGGCGATTTCATCGCGCAGTTCCAGTTTGAGACCACGGTCGAGATTGCTGAACGGTTCGTCCAGGAGCAGGGCGCGTGGTTTTGGGGCCAGCGCGCGCACTACTGCGAGGCGTTGGCGTTCACCGCCGGAAAGTTCATGCGGGTAGCGACTGCCGTGGGCTTGCAGTCCAGCCATAGCGAGCAGAAAACTGGCGGCATTTTGTCTTTGAGCTTTAGGCAGGTGGTGCAATCCGTAAATGGCATTTTGCATCACGGTGAGATGCGGGAATAGCGCGCCGTCCTGAAAAATCATCCCGATGTTGCGCTTTTCAGGGGCGAGGAATCGGCCAGCGTCAGCGACGATTTCATCATCGATTCTTATTTCGCCGGAATCCGGCCTGTCGAGGCCGGAAGCCAGGCGCAGGACAGTGGATTTGCCACTGCCACTGCGACCGAGCAGCACCAGCGTCTGGCCGGCTGCGACGGTGAAAGAAATATTATTGAGTGCAGGTTTATCGCCACCAGGGTAGCTGCGCGAGACACTGTTGAAGCTGATGCTGCAACTCATTTGCCACCTCCGGCGAGCATCTTATTTAATATTTGCAGGGCTGCGGTACTGATCAGGGCAATCAGCAGAGATGGGATGGCACAGGCTTGCAGTTGGCCTTCCTTGGCCAGTCCGAAGGCACTGGTTGCCAATGTCTCGAAGCCGGCCGGTCGCAGAATCATCGTCAGTGGAAGTTCTTTCAGGATATCAACGAACACCAGCATTATCGTAGCAATCAAGGTACTGCGCATCAGGGGCAGGGTAATCGAAAAAAATGTAGCCATTGGCCCGCGTCCGAGCAACCTGGCGGCGGCGTCGAGCGAGCCGCAGGTGCGTTGCATCCCGGCTTGCTGTGGTTGCAGGGCGACCGCCATGAAGCGCACTCCGTAAGCCAGGCAGATCGCCGCCAGCGAGCCGCTCAGCAAGGGCAGAAAATCGCCGAACCAATTGTCCCAGATTCCGGCGATCGTCATTACTCCGACAGCAACGACAGCACCTGGTGTTGCGTAGCCAAGGCAGGAAATACCATTGGCGATGCGCAACAGCCGACGGTTGTGGAGGCGTTCGGCAAAGGCGAGAATGGCAGCTAGGCTGGTGAGAACGAGCGCGGTAATGCCGGCCGCCTGAATGCTATGCAAAACCGGATAGAGAGAAGAAAAAGCGAAGCTTGCTTGTGCCTGCCATGCCCACTGGCAGAGCTGTGCCACCGGGATCACAAAGCCGATTGCCAGCGGCAGCAGGCAAAGCAAGGCGGCGGTTAACCCCTGGGGCCGGGACAGTTTTTTACGGACGATAGGAGAGCTCTGTGCCGCTGCTTCGTGAAATTGGGCGCGGCCGCGTGACTGGCGTTCCAGAGCGACGACCACGGCTACTGCAAGCATTAGAAAGCAGGCTAAGCGCAACGCAGAGCTGCGGTCACCTAGTCCGAACCAGGTACGGAAGATGCCCTCGGTAAGTGTCGGAACACCGAAAAAATGCACCGCCCCGTAGTCGTTGACGACTTCCATGATTACCAGCGCCAGGCCGGCCAGCAGCGCCGGTCGTGACAGCGGTAGAACTATCGAAAAAAAGATCCGTGCCGGGCTGGCTGACAGCAGGCGTGCGGCCTCGATCAGGCCGCTGCGCTGGCGTGTCAGCGAACTCCGGACGCTCAGGTAAATATAGGGGTAGAGGACGGCCGCCATCAGGACTACCAGGACTCCGTAGCGTAAGGTTGCCTCGGCAGCCTGGAACGCCGAGAACCCGAATTGCTCGCGGATGGCGACCAGCAGCGGGATTGAAATTTCAGGCACCTGGATATACACGAATGCCGCCACGTAGGTGGGAATGGCCAGCGGTAGCACCAGCC
>CAYUDZ010000199.1:0-3777 GCA_964443575.1 uncultured Chthoniobacteraceae bacterium
TGCGGGTGCTGTAGTGCGCGTTCATCTGGCGGCCGGCTGAGGCAGGTTCGCGCTCAGTGTGGGCGTCGGCGTACAACTGCGCGAAGAACTTCTGCACGTCCGTCAGCCCACAGGCCATCATAAACGTCTGGTCGCGGTAGTAGCCCGAACGGATATCGCCGGGCTTGGCCGAGCGGGCCATGGCCACCTGGGGCAGCTCTTTGCCATCGCCGAAGATGCCGAACTTGGCCTTGCCGGTCAGTACCTCGCGGCGGCCCAACAGGCTCGCCTGCCGGCTGCGGTAGGCCACGCGGTAATCGTTCAGGATGTCGTCTTTCGTCAGCTGCAGGCTGGTCCAGGTCTGGTCTTTGGTGCCGCCTTTGGCTTGGCCGTTGCTGCTTTTACTCGTGGAAGATTTGGTGTCGCTGCTAGTTGCCATATCAGAACGTGCGGGTTGATGTTGGAGGGGCGCAAACGCCCAGCCGAAACGCGTGTTTCTACAGGGGTGTAACGCAAACGACAATTTAAACAATTCCGCGGGGGTGCGCTAGTTAATAGTTAGCAGGTCGATTGTGGGCCGAGCAAACAGCATCATAAATATTCTCTGGTTCAACAAGAAACGCCTTAAACTGCTCAATGTTATCTTGTGTGAGCATAATCTGACCCTCATAAATAGAGGATCTATCGTAATCTTGAGCTCTATTTGCTGTAGTGTTATTTCTATGTTGCGGGGTGAAAAAGGGGTTGTGCCTGATGTCTTCTGATGATAGTACACGATACTCTATGACATCTCGATAAACCGTAATCCATATAAAAACATCTGCACATGAAGGCTTAAGCTGTTGATAATTCATTAGAAAAGGAGCTTCTGAATATGAAGAAAGAGCCTTTTCATAAATTGGTGCTTCTGCTTCTGCTTTATTTGTTGCTCTAGATGCTTTGACCTCTATGCTTATATGATTGTTTGACTTATCGTAACAGAATAAGTCATACTGACCTGTATACTCCGGGTCTTGCTTTTTATTAGCTTTCTTCAGTTTACTTGAAATTGATGTTAAATGTCCAAAAGCCCACGTGTCACCAAACTTTCTTGGTGCAGTGATCTCATAAAGAGGTAGATAAAGATTACTGCTTATGTAATCATCACGCAACTCTAAATACTCCTCATATTTGAGTACATTTAAATTTAATAGCTTAATAATGATATATTCATACCTATTAAAAGGATAAACTGAGTTAAGCTCCTCGAGTTCCTTGTGAAATGCATCGGAGTCATTACACGATTCAATTAGGCTATTTAAGAGTTCGTCGAGATCTTCCATGATCAAAATAGTTTGTTTGTTGTAAGGGATTTTGTGTTGTGAGTCTTAAGCTCTTGAGAATTATACTTTTCTACTTCCGAGAAAGGGTTTTGACACTGAAAGCCAACTTTACCTGTATTCCGATAGTTTTCTAAACGTCTTATAGTGAGTTCAGCAAACAAAGGATCTATGTCACATACGATCGCCCTTCTTTCTAAGAGTTCTGCTGCCATCAGTGTAGTGCCAGAGTGAGAAAAGAAGTCTAAAACAGATTCCCCTTTTTGAGAGCTTACCTGAATCAGCCTCAGGATACTTTTTAAGGGCTTCTGCGCATAACAACCGGGAATGTTCTCTTCTAAACGATAAAAAACCTGCTGCACATCAACCCAAACATTGCCCGCGCGAATAGTATTACCCTTGCCTCTTTCTGTATTTTCAACACGTTTGCCGTTAACAGACTTATAATAGCCCTTCAATACTTTTGGGATGTCTGTATAAACACCTTCAATATTAAAATGAGGCTGACCTTTAACGTAAAACAAACATTCCTGTCTTACCGACATCCAATTCTTTTGGGTACCGTACCCTCGTTGATTTCTTAATGTTATAAAACTTTTAGAGGTAAGTTCATTGAATTCTCTCATCATCAACATGAACTCTGGGAGTGGCTGGAAATGATTCTTTTGATCAGCTCCTAACCAAAAATAAACCGCAGAATTATTTGAAAGTACTTCTATTGTATTTTTAACCCAACTTCTAGCTTGATCTATGTAAATTTCAACGTCCATCTTTGGTAATTGGGTAGTTGACTTGTTCTGCAACAATACATTATATGGCGGGTCATGTACGGCTAAAGAAGGACTTAGTGAGTCGCATAGCGTATGAACCTCTTCACTATTGCATGCATCAACTACTCCGACTCGATGCCCGCTAACTTCATCCTCCCAGACCTCGCCATGTTTTAATCTACAATAAGGCAAAAGCTCAGTACGTAAACTTTTATCTCCATCAATTCTTCCAAAAGGCTCTTTCATGCACTCAAATTAAGAAAAGGCTCTTTTAGGCACAACATTCTGCGGTTCGTTAAGAAGTTCAACACTGAACTCTGCCCCACCCTACAACGTTGTGCGCAAACAGAACAACCCGAAAACAAACTACCACCTCATGAGCACACCCCAAACAGACAAAAACTACCTGATCGTCGGCGGCACCGGCGGCATCGGCAGCGCCCTGACGCAGCGCGTAGCCGATACTGGCGCTGACGTGTTCGTCGTCTCGCGCAACGCACCCGTCGATAAAATTGATGGCGTCACCTACCTGCAAGCTGACGTACTGGAAGGCAAACTGAAGCTCGACGACCTGCCTGACGAGCTGCACGGCGTGGCCTATTGCCCTGGTTCGATTACCCTCAAGCCCTTTAACTCGCTGAAAGACGAGGACTTCCTTAACGACTACAAAATCAATGTGTTGGGCGCGGTGAACGTGCTGCAGGGCGTGATGAAGAACTTGCGCAAACCCAAAGACGCCAGCGTCGTGCTGTTTAGCACCGTGGCGAGCACCGTGGGCATGCCCTACCATGCGAGCATCGCGGCGGCGAAATCGTCTGTTGAAGGCCTGGCGAAATCGCTGGCGGCCGAGTGGAGCAAGCAGAACATCCGCGTGAATCTTGTCGCGCCATCCATCACAGACACCCCGATGGCTGAAAAGCTACTCGACAGCGACCAAAAGCGCGAGAATTCCGCTGAACGCCACCCGATTCAACGCATCGGCGAGCCCAGCGATATGGCCGCAGCGGCCTTCTTCCTACTCACAGATGCCCCCTGGATGAGCGGGCAGGTACTCGGTGTCGACGGTGGCATGTCGAGCTTGCGCATGTTGTAGTATTGAACCAGGATTCGTAGAGGTAAGAACCAGAATTTTCAGAATTGACAGAATTCACAAAATTGAAGTCTAGAATATTAATTCTGGCAAATTCTTTGAATGCTGAAAATTCTGGTTCTCATCCTTGGTTCAAAAACGGTTCTACCTCACGCGTCGTCCTTTTTCGGGCGATTGCAGTTGGCCTCAATCTGCTCTTCGGCTCGCTTGATGCCCAGCTCTTGCGCACGTGAGAAATCCGTGCAAGCACCGGCTTGATCTTTGAGGCTTTTCTTCGCCAGCCCACGACTGTAGAACGCATAGCCGTGCGTAGGCTTCATGTCGATCACCCGATCAAAATCGGCCTGAGCGCCGGTGAAATCTTTGGTTTTCAGCTTGTGGTAGCCACGTTGTAAATACGCCTCGAAGTCATTGGGCTTCAGGTTCACGACTGACGAGTAATCGTCGATGGCCGCCTCGTGCTTGTTCATTCGGGCGTATACAGTCGCGCGGTTGAAGTAAGTGTCGGCGTGGTTGGGGTCCTGCTCAATCGACTTGCTGAAAGCCGTGATGGCCTTCTCGAATTTTTCAGCGCGCATGTACTGCGTGCCCTCTTCGAAATAGCGACGGGCGAGGACTT
>CAYUDZ010000200.1:0-3769 GCA_964443575.1 uncultured Chthoniobacteraceae bacterium
TGTTTTCCTTGAGGGTGTGGAGCTCGTCGAGTCGCTTGATGAAGAGCAGGTAGGTGAGCTGCTCGATGATGGTGAGCGGATTGGAGATGCCGCCCGCCCAGAGGGTGTCCCAGATGCGGTCGACCTTGGATTTGATTTCGCCTGTGATCATTGGTTGGGAAATTGTTATCAGGACGGAACCTGCAAGTCGAGGCGAGAAAGCCACCGCCATGAGTCGGGATTGGCCCTCAGATCATACCAGCGTTTGAGAGTAGCAGGCATCAAAACAAGTAACCACCCATTGCCTGACCGGGCTTATCCAGAAAATTTGGATCGATCCGACATGGGCAATGGCACCACCCGGTGCCGGTAGCCTGCGCCATCGGTCTCCACGAACAGGACGCTATCGATCGTCCTGCCCCTGAGCTTGGTGTAGTGGTCGATTTCGTATTTTGTCGGGCTCATTGGTTTGTTCCTTTCCTTGTTATGAAAGGCACCAGGGGCGACAGCATCGATGTCATGCTGGCAGCCAGCGCATGGAACATGCGCAAATGGATGAGCGAAATCCTGCGCCCGCCTTGTATCCAAGCACCCCACGCTCCGTCTCGCTACGAAGTTTGCGATTGATCCAGGCTAGCAGCGGCTCAGCTTACGGGTAAATCAACTGTGCCGGAAAACACGAAATCGGCCGGCCCGCACAGGGTAACGTCCTGGTAGGAGTCGCCATTTTTTTGAAAATTGATCTCGAGCACATCCCCGCCTTTGACTTGAACAGAAACCGGCCCACCGCAGTCCAGGAGTTCATTCATTACCAGTGCGGTAGCCACGACCCCGGTTCCGCAGGCGAGGGTTTCCTGTTCGACTCCCCTTTCGTAGGTGCGCACACGAGCACTACGGTCACCGGTCTGTTCAAAAAAGTTGACGTTGGTTCCTGCCGGCGCGAATGCGGGGTCGTTGCGAATGAGGCGACCGTACATCGCCACATCGAAGTTTGTCAGATCGCTGCACTCGATCACTGCATGCGGCACGCCGGTATTGATAGAATGAACCGTGAAGCTGGATCCCGGTATTTCGATTTGCTGTCGTAGTTTGAGCGAGTGCGGCTGACTCATGGTAATGGTAACCGACTCATCGGCATTGATTTTGGCACCTACCGTTCCGGCTTGGGTGGCGAAAGTGAATTGCTGTAGCGGCCCGGCCATCAGGCTGGCATACCGGGCAAAGCAGCGTGCCCCATTGCCGCACATCTCGGCTTCACCACCATCGCTATTGAAATAATGCATCGTGAAATCGGTGTGTTCTGCGCCATTTTCCAACAATAGCAGGCCATCAGCGCCGATGCCCCGGTGTCGGTCACAGAGCTGCTCTATCTGTACGTTGCTGAGTTGGATCTCGCCCTGCCGGTTATCCAGCAGGATGAAATCATTTCCCGCACCGTTCATTTTATGAAATTGCATCCGGTATCAATAGCATAAAGGCCCAGCCGCGCCAAGCAGCAGCAAATTGAAACAATGAATATCAAGGTTAGCTATCAATTAATCAGACCGTGAAACCTTCCTGACGACCAGAGCATCAGCACGACTGGCAGCTACTTCCAATGCCTCACCTTTCGCAATGTAGCCACCTTCACTGATTACGTCGACATAGCTTTCGCCGAACTGGGCTTTGCCGGTTGGGTGGAGTTGGGTGATCGCCTTGCCCCTGGTGCCTACTGCCAGCTGTGGCGCGTATTCACTGCTGGCCTGTGGTGTGGGTAGGGAAGTGCCGGTATCGAGTTCCTGGTTGAGCGCGATACGCTTGAAGAATCTGGTTTGAGGCAGGAACTGGGCGGCCGCAATAACAAACAGTCCACCTCCGACCAGGGCTATCGTCATATTAACAATTGGTGTAAACAGCGCATCAAAGTCGGGAACCAGCGACTCCGATGGGTAGCGATCGACCATCGCCCAGAGTAAGCCTGCCACCATCATTGCCGCGCCGGAGAGTGACATAAATAATAAACCGGGGAAAAAGATCAGTTCGATTAGTACCAATGCCAGCCCGATCACAAACAAGACCAGTGCCTCCTGGCCGCTCAAGCCGGCAATCGAGTGGCCGGCAAAAAATAAGACCAGGCAGATGGCCGCAAAAATCCCGGGCAATCCAAATCCCGGTGACTGGAATTCAATGTAGGCACCCAATATAGCTCCCATTAACAAGAGTGGTGCCAAGACGGTAATTATGAAGGCGGTCTGTTCCATGCCAGTTGGTTCCAATTCGACGGTAGTCGCCGAGAGCCCGGCTAATTCCAGCAAGTCGTCCCGCGTGTCCGCAAGGCCCAGTGCGAGCACCGGCTTGCCATCGATTATTTCTGTGGCCTCCTGCGGGCTGAGGCTCAGCAGTGAACCTTCTTCACTGATGACCCTATCACCAATTTTCACCTCAATCTCCTTGTTAATGAACCCTTCGGCTACATCCGGATTATGGCCGCTTTGCTCGGCGGCACTACGGAAATACTTCGAGTAATAGGAGACAACCTTATCGGTCAAAGTCTCGCCGAGATCCTGGCCACCACCGGAGACTGGAGCTGCAGCGCCGATAGCTCCGACCGGTGTCATGTAGATGCGGTCAGTTGCCATCGCGATCAGTGCTCCGGCGGAGCCGGCATTGCGGTTGACATACGTCACAGTCGGCAGGCCGGTACTTTGAAGAGCATCAACCATATCAATGGCTGCTTCCAGGTCGCCGCCACCGGTGTCCATATCCAGCAGGATCGCTCCGGCCCCGGTCGTTTCGGCTTCTTTCAAGCCGCGGCGTAAAAATACCAACTGCGCCTTGGAGACCATGCCGTCAATCGGAATCACAAAAGTCGGTCCGGTTGGTTCATCGGCTTGCGGGGTGACAGCCTGCGGCTGCGCACTGGCCAACTCCCACCCCGGCAGCAGCATCGACATAATGCCCACGAATGCCGCTAAAACAGAAATCAATCTTTTCATAACTATAAACTAATACGAACGGAAAGAATTCAAATCCAAAAAAACGGACCAACCGGCAGGTAGCCTGGCATTAGAAAAAGTTAAAAAAAGTAAAATAAACATTGACCTTAATGGCTGAGTGGGGGTAATTGTGGGGCAGAGTGGGGTGTAGTGGTGCCATAGTAAATACTAATCCCATACCTAAATAATGGAAGAAGAACCGTCAGAAAGTTACATGTTTTCCGGGGAATACCGGCACTCGATGGATGAGAAGAATCGGGTGACGGTACCTGCGGCGTGGCGTAATCAGACGGAGGGCGAGGTTTTTTTCACCCTGGCGCACCAGAGCAAGGATTTTGTAGTGGTGATGCCGCCGGCCGAGTTTGAACGGATGGGTGAGGTGGTGAATGCGAACCCGACGATCTCGGCGCATGACAAGCGAATTTTTGTACGGCAGTTCTATTCACGGGCGCGACAATGTGTAACTGACCGGCAGGGGCGGATACTGGTGCCGGAGGATCAGCGTGAATCAATCAACTTGGGGGCGGAAGTGATACTGGTCGGCGGTCACACAAGATTTGAAATATGGGATCCTGAGAAATGGAGCTCGGTCACGGGAGTGGAATCACCAACATTTGAGCAGGTTTCGAATATGGTTGGCTTGTGATCAGGCACGGGGGGCTTCTTTGAAAATTTATAATGCTAGAGAAACTGGCACCGGGTGTACGGCAGCGCGAGTGAGTTGCTGCACCAGCAACCGGAAAGTGTCAGGCGAATGGATATGTACTGCGATAATTCAGAATCTAGGTTTGATGGCGCTAGCGCATCACGCTTTA
>CAYUDZ010000201.1:0-3765 GCA_964443575.1 uncultured Chthoniobacteraceae bacterium
TGGTGGTTTTTTGGTGCGCTGCTAATGGCCGGCAAACGCTACGCCGAATACCGGTTCATCGGCGACGCCGAGCAAAGCGGCAAATACCGCCGCTCGTTTAAGGTTTACAACGAGCGCAAGCTGATCATCTCGATGATCACCTATGCCAATTTCTTCTGCTTTTGCATGGGTGTGGCGATCACTGTCTACCGCCCCAACTTGATCTTTGTCTTCCCGATCATCGTCTTTGCTATCATCGTTTACTTCAACCATGCCATGACCACCGAAGGCGCCAAACTTGAACCAGAGCAACTGATGCGCAATCCGGTGCTGATCATCTGCACGCTGGCGACGGTTGCCGCTGGGTTGATCCTGACCTGGCTCAAGGTTGATCTTGCCGAAGCACTCAACTTTCTGCAGATGCTCGGTGAGAATGGTGCAAACGGAGGATAATCTTCATGGACCACGAGATGATGCGAGTCCGTGCAGCACTGCTCAAACTCAAACCGTTGGTAAAAAATTTCGGTACATTGGCTATTGATGGTGAAAGTTTAATCAAGTCGGCAGCGAACGACCTGAATTGGACAATCGATGACTCATCACCGCTACTGGTTGTCGAGGGCAGATTACCGGCGCAACTTGCCAATGGAGTGCAGGCCGTTGCGATACTGGATGCCCCTTCGCAGATTAACCTTCCTGGTAACTTTAAGGCAATCGCCAGCATACCGATGAAAAACTTCCTAACCCTCAATGAAGTTGTGGGAAGTTTTTTTTCTAAGTTTCTGCCGTCATCAGTACTGGAACCAGTCACCCGGTTCCTGCGTCAAACTGGCATCAGCAAGGTTGTCGGGGCCAGGCTGTGCGGGCTGAAGGATAGAGAAAATTCATTGGAAGTCCTAGTGCGTCAAGGAACTGCAGTGACACTTTCTCCGGCGCCGGCAGATGCACTCCGCGACGCCTGCATGAGCGTCTGTGGGGTCGGTCACCTGCCACTCTTCGGTGCCAACTTTGCCTCGCTGGCTACGGTACTCATTGCTGCCTTGGTTTTCTGGCTATTTGGCAGCCTGCCGATGGTGCTTACAATCCTGGCGGCCCTGCTGTTAGCAACGACCCTCGGGGTCGCCTTCGAAAGGTGGTCGGCCGGATATTATCTGGCTGAAGATGCCCGTGAAGTCGTGCTTGATGAAGTCGCCGGGATGGCACTCACGCTGTTCTTTCTCCCCTACAACCCGCACTGGCTGTGGTTTTTCGTTGCTTTCCTCCTGTTCCGCTTCTTCGATATCTTCAAGTTCGGCGTCCATTGGGTCGAGGAAACCAACTGGCTGGGCACCATCGTCTGGGATGACCTGCTGGCAGGACTCTACGCCGGCCTCGTCCTCATGGTCCTCGGGATTATTTTTTAATTTGGTGGCTAAAACACCCCCACTAACAACAGGATCGCCAAGGCGATGAACAGCGCAGCCGTGGCAAATTTTATCAATGCGGCATGCCGCTGGAAGATAACCGTCAGTTTCTCACTAGTCAGTCCGAATAAAGCAAAGACGAAGACGACAGCCAGCGGTAGAATAAATGCCAGATTATAGAGTGTTAAATACCCCCAGGCACCAGTCTTGCCTTGTTTAAGCATATAAATAATTGTCGGCGCATAGACTTGGCCGGTACATGCCAGCTCAAGGAAACTGATGACTGCACCCACTCCGAAGGCCATCAACACAAAACTACGCTGGCGCACGGTTGTCCGGATCACACCACGAATGCGATGCTTGAGAAAATCAGGTAGCTGCAGTTGGATTTCAGACAGCTTACCCTGCAAGCACAGAAAGCCGTCACGAATACACAGGATCGCGATGAATACCGCGAATATTGCCATCGCAATATTCAATATTTGCCCCAACCCTTGCAGCACGCTTAAGCGGCCGACAATTTCTATGAAACCAAGTCCGAGTATAAAGTAGGCACAAAAGACTCCCAGGATATATGCCGCACCGATCATGGCCAGCTGTCGGGCAGAGCGCTTGGTCAATTGCAGGTAGGACAATAAGAAAATAATAGTCGCAAAGGCACACGGGTTAAGGCCATCAAGCAAACCGGCAGCAACCACTACCCAGACATTAATCGCCTCATAGCGCTGCTCGATGGTCGCTGCAGCTTCCGTAATATCTTCACCCACCAATTCCAATTGGCTGTCATCCACACCCTTGGCCTTGATGATCAAGTCAGCGATCCGCTCCTCGGAAATCTCCTCGTTTACCAGATAACCACCGGCAGTAAATAGGGAAGGGGCCACCAGCCGTAAGTTGTCAGGCACCCCAAAGCGACTAGATAGCGCCTCATTCATTTCCATCCCGACATTCTTGACGATACTCTCTTCACGTACCTTTAATTCAGGAAAGATCTCTGACAGACGATCAAGCATATCACCAACCTTGCGGCAGTGATCACAGCCTGGTTTGATGAAATAAACCATCTGCACGGACTGCTCGAAACCCGGGTTGACTGTCGGCGTGCGCGTGGTTGATGCCTTTTGAATTGCCCTATCAGCATCCGGGTCTTTGCGGGACATCTGTGCCGTCACTGCAGTCTGGCTTTCTTGATCTCCGGCAGTTTGGTTGTCGGCATTCATTGCATTGTAAGCCGGTTGAAATCGCTTTCTCAGGTAGTTACTGGCAAACGGTAACAATTCAGCATACTTCTTGTTCAGTTCACCACGATTATTGCGAACCAACAGATCGGCAATATCCTCGGCCGGTGAGGGATCTTCAAGCTGCTCGATGAACCTGACCAGTTGTGCCGGGTCATCGACCTCACCAATATTACTGAGTGCGTGCCAGGATTTGAGTACTACTTCCTGGGAGGTATCATCGGCAATCAACTTACGCAAACTCTCACCAACCCAGGCGGGCTGCTTTTGTTGATTGCCGCCCGAACTGTACAGATAATCGGAGCGCGTCGAATCATCATTGAAGTAGGTTACCCAGCGCAGTGACCTGAATATGAAGAATGCCGGAAAGGCAACCCGAACATCAGGCGAGGTGTCGCTCAGCAACCTGCGTTGCTCACGCTCGATATAGTCCGGGTTATTGCGGCCGATCGTGAACCAAGCCGCACGTCGTAGCCATTTACTCGGGCTTCGCGTATACTCCGCTACCAGTGGCAGCAATTGGTCATCCCAGCAATATTGCAAAGCCAGCAGCGCAAATACTTTGAGATCATCACGTGGCGCGCTTCGCAGCAGCTTAGCAAGCTCGTCACGATGATTGTTTTGATTGCCTGACTCGAGAATATTAGTCAGCGGATAGGCGAAGGCTTCTTCTGCTTTAAGCAGGGAATCCGGTCTAAGCAATGCTTCAACCAATAGGGGTATTGTCCGCTCTCTGTTGTTACGCTCGCATAATGATACCGCTGCTTGGCGGCGAACACTTGCGCTGCGGTCGTTCAACAGCCTGGCAAACAACCAATCGTGCTTGGTACCGCCAAGATTCTCAGCGCGCCCGGCCAGTAGCAGGCGCATTCTTTCATCCATCGTATCCACCGATTTTTTGATCTGGGCGGCACCGGAAGCATCCCTCAATCCGAGCAGAAACAATGCTGCAGGTGTCGCCAACTCGGATTGCTGCTGCAGTTCAGACCTGGCTGCCACCACCAATTCCGAGAGTGGGTTACCACCCTTGCCAGAATCCTGGCTGACTTGATCAGAGCTAAATGCCTCCATGATTTGCTCGATCAGGATATTCGCTTCAGCGTTGTTCGAGCCTTGCGCCGCAGGAAGTTGGTAAAGCTGGCGAA
>CAYUDZ010000202.1:0-3744 GCA_964443575.1 uncultured Chthoniobacteraceae bacterium
TCCATCGCCCGCCTTGTACCCAAGCACCCCACGCTTCGTCTCGCTACGAAGTTTGCAATTTTTCCGGGCTAGCAATCAGGAAGCCAATTTATCGATGTCTTGAATCAGCTCCCAACTCTTTCCCATTAGGGCATTGTATGCGGCGGCTGTCTCTGAAAGCTTTTTGCTGGTTCCAGTTCCACGGCCAAGCTCGTTGCCCAGCCAGACCACGCGGGACAGAAATTTGCGTTGGTGCTCTGGCCCGGAAATTTCCAGTAACTCATAGGCCGGTCCTTCGCTGGCAAATGACTGTAAGATTTCCTGCAATTGGCCCTTCGGGTTGTGGTCGAGTGGTGCTTCGCGGCATTCGTCTATCAATTCGGTTGCGCCTTTGAGCACAAAGTGGCGTACGGTATCGAGGTTGCTGTCCAAATACATGGCCCCGACCAGGCTCTCAAAGGCATCGGCAACTATCGAAGTGCGACTGCGGCCACCATTGGCTTCTTCGCCACGGCCCATCATCAGGAAATCACCCAGTGAAATAGTTTCGGCCTGGCGTTTCAGTCCCGTCCTGGAAACCAGGCGCGCGCGCAGCTTGGTCAGTTGACCCTCGGTATAGTTTGGGAAGATAGTGAAGAGGTGCTCGGTGAAGATCAGCTCCAGTACGGCATCACCCAGGAATTCCAGGCGCTGGTTATCAAAATGACTTTCCTTGGTCTCATGGCGCAGGCTGGAGTGAGTCAATGCTTCCGCCATCAGCAGCGGATTGCGGAATTTGTATCCGATCTTCTTTTCGAGGGGACTCATAAGTGGCTTGGTAGCGTCTAGCGTAATGTGTAAGCTAATATGATATCTGGTAGCTGCATGGCAAGTAGATGCCTAAAGTATTACTGATTTCTGGCGACTGAGCGACGCACCCTGGGTTTGTAGCCGACAGGTTTGTTTGCAATCCACTTGGCAAATTTTGCGATATCCGGGTGATTGCGCAGGAGTTCTATGGTATAAAATTGTCGCTCGAGTTCCTTCTCGCTGAGCGTGGCATGGATTTGGTTATGACACGGTCGGCAGACTGGAACGGTGACACTAACTTCAGAGCGCGAGAAATCACGCTTATTTTTCTTATTGCTGTGGCGGGTCCTGGGTATCAGGTGGTGGCGTGTAGTAGCTACAGTTCTTCTGCAAATAACGCATTCAGGCATGACTTCTATCTGAGCACGCCAAATTCTGCGCGCCGATTCTGCGCCCATGCTGACTCACCACTGCCGGGATTTGCCGGCAACTCTTCACCGAAACTGACAGTCTGCAATTTAGACGGTGGGACGCCCAGACCAATCAGGTTTTGGCGTACTGCCTGTGCCCGCCGTTCCCCCAGCGAACGGTTGTATTCTTCGGTTCCGCGTTCATCGGTGAACCCTGCAATAATCACATCATTACCACCGGACATTAATGTCTGCGCTACATTCTGAAGTTTACCGGCTTCGCTGCCGCTGATCGAGTAGCTGTCGTAAGCAAAATAAATCGGGGGAAACTGCGAGCGGTCGACATTTCCACCAAGGAAGCTGGAGCCGTCGATGCGATCAGGCAGTGGCGTACCGGAGACATAGTCGTAGTCGCCGTCGATGCCTGCGAATTCATCCTTGTTATTTTTTTTACAGCCGGAAGTGAAGGCAATCAATGCGACCACGGTTACTACCGGTGCCAGTCTGTTGAGTATCTTAGTCATTTGCATTTGTCCTAGTTTAAACATTGTTTGCAATGTGGTCAACGTGACCATGCTGGTTCTGAGATTTTACCCATACCGCTGACCAGCGTGGTGGTGCGTTTACTGACTGTATCCAGTCTTACCAGCGAGCTGCCGGTAGCATAAATCAAATGGCGAGAATCAGCACCCCAGACCGGGTTTTCGCAATTGCCGCCCGGTGATACAATTGAGGCACCGCCACCACGCAGGTCCAAAACCGCAACCCGGAAGGTACCACCCTGGCGGGTATTGAAGGCAACCTTGGCACCATCAGGCGACCAGCTGGGTTCAGTGCAGTAACCGAATCCGGTGCTGAGTATGCGCGGTTTGCCGCCGCCAGCAGAGACCCTGAATAGCTGCGGGCTGCCACGGTCATCAGATGTGAAGATAATTGCGCGACCATCGGGCGACCAGGTCGGCGATGCTTCAGCACCGCGAGAGCGTGTGAGACGCTTGGCGCCACCACCTCCGGCTGAGACAACATAGAGTTCCGGGTTTCCATCTTTACTTATGGTACAGGCAATCCGACGGCCATCCGGTGAGAAGGATGCGCCACTATTGGTACCTGGAAACTTCACGGCTCGCTTGCGGGCTCCGCTGGCCAAATCAATCACATAGATATCGGCATAGCCACTATGGTAGCCGGTGTAGGCCAGTTTGCGCGCATCGGTACTAAGGGCCGGTGCGACACTGATCGAGTTATCACGTGTCAGTTGTTGGACGTTACGGCCATCGTAATCGCAGGTATAAATTTCCTTGCGGCCACTACGGCTGGAGACGAAGGCGATCTTGCTCGCTGCAAAGCCAGGTTTACCGGTGAGCGTTTCGAGGATATCATCGGCGTACTGATGGGCTGTGCTGCGGGCACTGCCGCTATATGACTTGGCGAGCACGACGGCGCCGCTGCGGTCGGTTAGTTTGCCCTGCAGTCCTCCACCGGCGTTACCCCCGGCGATGTAGCTAGCTTCACCGGCCGGCCGGATCTGGACGGCACCCGAAGCCTCGAGTGCAGCCTTTAAGCTGTCGGCAGTTTGGCCGCTCAGGCCCTGGATGGCAAGTGTGACGGTATCACCTTTGCGGATAGTTATCATCGGCGGGTCTGCCGCCAAGGACGTTGTAGCGGTGCTGATGAACAATAATGCTGCAATGGCCGGCAACAAGATGTGGCGAGTATGGGGAATCATTGGGTTGGTCATGATAATTACGTTTAGCGGATCACATCATAGCGACGTATTCCACCGCTGGCTAATTCATTTATGTAGCAATTTTGTCATCTGGGCAATAACTGACAGAAAATTCTCGTTGATTTTAGTGATTATTGGCAGTTTAATTATAATTCTTTCGCAGTCGCGGATTGCCAGATGGTGGCCGTAGCTCAATGGTAGAGCCCCTGGTTGTGGTCCAGGTTGTTGCGGGTTCAAATCCCGTCGGTCGCCCCACCACCAACGTCCCGTCGGACCAACGTTCCGTTGGATCTTCTTAATACGTTCCGTTAGATCTTCTTAATACGTTCCGTTGGATCTACTTACTGAGTCTCATTGGATTTTAACCGCAGATGACGAGCATGTCATCTGCGGTTAAGCTAACTACTTCAGCGCCTCTGCGGGGCATTCTTCTTTTTGCGGGGTGGGGTGGAGGAGCGCCGGGCATCGAATTCGGAGCGTTCCGGGATGCGGGTGAAGGCGATCTTGGTGCCGGTGAAACTGCTGCCCTGGCCGGGGACGATGCCGACGGTCACCGCGTCGCGGCCAAAGCGCTCGGTGAGGGTATCGATTGCTTTGGAGGCGCGGGCACGACGGGCCTGGGCATGCGGTGGCGGGGCGTCGGGGTCATCCGGTTGCTCGAACAGGTCGAGTTGGATGTTGGCGCTGGCCGGTGACAGCCGATGCAGGGTGACGCTGACTTTCTTGATCCGGGCATCCCGGGTTTTTTCGAGCAGCATTCGCCATAGTCCGGTGAAGGCTTCCTGCAGGCTGATGCTATCGGCAAGCGCCGGGAAGCGGGTGCCATGCTCGTAGCGTAAC
>CAYUDZ010000203.1:0-3710 GCA_964443575.1 uncultured Chthoniobacteraceae bacterium
CGTAGCTCTTAATCGCTCAGTATATGGGAATTGGGGACGGAAGAGCGAAGGAGGACGTCCGCCGCGTTTTAACACAACATCTCTAAACAGTATTGTGCAACTGAGGGTTCGTAATTGTAATCCTGATCGTAATCCCAAGTTAATTCTCAGCGGCTACATTCGTGGGTTCTGTCTCTACTGAAGAAATTGTCAGTAAAGGAATATAGGCAATCTCCTCTTTACCATTTTTCTCAAATGATACAATCACAGTAGTCTTCTTAGCTGAAAAAGAGATGAAATCACGATGCGGTACCTGATAGCTATCTCCTCCAGCAGTCTTGATAGTAAACGGAGCGTTTGACTCAATAGCCCGCTCTATAAACCTGACGTCCATTACAGCATACTAAGACAGCCAGTTGAAGAATTCAAGGATTCTTGACTGCAGACTAGTGGTAGGCCGGGAGGGGCTCGAACCCTCAACCAACGGCTTAAAAGGCCGCTGCTCTACCATTGAGCTACCGACCCAAATAGGAATGTGGACTGTAAGTGATACTTTTAGTTACGTCAATAATTACCTGCAGATGCAATGAATACCAAAGTTTAGCAGTCTGATTGCGATTCATGGTTGCAGAAACCAATTAATCAGCGAGTATCGTCTGTTTCATATATGGAGGATAGGATATTAGTAATTGGGCATCGTAATCCTGATGCCGATGCAATTTGTTCTGCAATCGGCTACGCGGAGTTGAAGAATAAGCTACTCGGTGGCGGCTATGCAGCGGCGCGCTGCGGCAATTCCAACGAGCGGATAGACGCGATCCTTGCGCGTTTTGATGTGCCGCTGCCGCAATTTATCGGTGATGTGACGCCGCGGGTGCATGATATCATGGTGCGCGACCCGCACACGGTCTCGGTCGACGGTACCTGCTCGGAGGCCCTGCGGGTAATCGACGAGAAAGATTTTCGGGCCTTGCCGGTGGTCGACCACGAGCAGCGCGTCGTCGGTGCCATTTCAATTTTTCACATGGGACAATTTTTCCTGCCGCAGCCAAGTGAGGTGCGGCACATGCGCCATGTGCAAACCAGCGTCGACAACATTATCACCGCACTGGGCGCGCACCCATTACACCTGCATGAACCATCACGGATTGAAGATTTATACGTGCGTGTTGGCGCGATGGACATCAAGTCATTCGGCCGTTTCATGAAAGAGGAGGGGACCAGGCCGGAGGAAAATATTATCGTGGTAGGTGACCGCTATGACATCCAGCAAAAGTCGATCCAACAGGGGATGCGGTTGGTAGTTATCACCGGCGACCTGGAGGTTGACCCGGAGACGATCCAGACGGCGCAGGAACGCGGGGTCTGCCTGATTGTCAGCCCGTATGATTCGGCGACCACTTCATGGATCATCCGCACTGCGACCCTACTGAAGCCGCTGGTTGAGACCAAGGTCACGCGCTTTGATGCCGACGAACCGATCAGCAATGTGCGGCGGATGCTGTCGAAGTCGCCGGCCCCAATTTATCTGGTTACCAACGATGACGACCGGCTGCTGGGGATATTCACCAATTCCAATATCCTCAAGCCGGTGAATACCCGCATCATCCTGGTCGATCACAACGAGATCGGGCAGGCGGTCAATGGTGCCGACCAGGTGGAGATCATGGAGATCATCGACCACCACCGGTTATGTAATCCACCGACCCAGCAGCCGATCCTGTTTATTAACGAACCGGTGGGTTCGACTTGCACGATTGTTGCCAGCTTGTACAAGCGCAACAGCCTGACCCCTGATCCGCAGATAGCCGGCATCCTGATGGGCGGGATTATCTCCGACACCCTGCACCTGCAAAGCCCGACCACGACAGATGTCGACCGTGAGTTGCTACCGTGGCTTGCGGAAATCGCCGGGGTCAGTTCCTCGGATTTGGCCCAGCTAATTTTTTCCTCAGGCTCGGTGATTCTCAATAGCCCTGCGGAAAAGGTAATAAGCGGTGACTGCAAACACTACGATGAGAACGGTGTGAAGTTTTCGGCCTCGCAGATCGAAGAACTGGGCTTCGACAATTTCTACCAGCATGAAGATGGATTGCTGTCTGCCTTGGAGCAATACCGCACCGCCCACGGACTGGCATTTTCGGTGTTGCTGGTGACCGATATTAACAGCCAGAACTCACTGCTGGCAGTGGCCGGCGACAACTCGCTAATCCAGCAAATTTCCTTCCCGCATGTGCGCAAAGATACGATTTTTGACCTGCCGGGAATCGTCAGCCGCAAGAAACAATTGATACCCTACCTGACATCGCTGCTTGACGCCGCGGTCGCTTGAACGCTTTCATCCCATGGTAGGAATAATTAATAAAGTGCCATGAAATATATCTTTGTGACAGGCGGTGTTGTTTCCTCGCTCGGTAAGGGACTGGCAGCCGCGTCGCTAGGCACTTTGCTCGAGCAGCGCGGACTGCGCGTGGTGCTGCAAAAATTTGATCCATACTTAAACGTCGACCCGGGCACGATGTCCCCATTCCAGCACGGCGAAGTCTACGTGCTGGCTGACGGCTCGGAAACCGACTTGGACCTTGGCCATTACGAGCGCTTCACCAACTGTGTGCTGTCCAGCTCCAATAATCTGACTTCCGGTCAAGTCTATGAAACGGTGTTGGCAAAAGAGCGCCGGGGCGATTACCTCGGCAAGACCGTGCAGGTGATCCCGCATGTCACCGATGAGATCAAATCACATATCCGCATGGTCGAACAGACGCAGCCATGTGATGTGGTGATCACCGAGATTGGTGGTACTACCGGTGACATCGAAGGGCTGCCATTTTTGGAAGCGATCAGGCAGTTTATCCTCGATGTGGGTAGCGATAACTGCTTGATCATGCACGTGACGCTGATCCCATACATCCGGGCAGCCGGTGAGCTGAAAACCAAGCCGACCCAGCAGAGTATCGCCAAGCTGCGAGAGATCGGTTTGCACCCGCAGGTTCTCATCTGTCGCACCGAACTCAACCTGGATTTGGATGTACGGCAAAAGCTGTCGATGTTTTGTAATGTCCCGCTGCATGCAGTTGTCGAAGGTCGTGACGTCGAAAATTCGATTTATGAAATGCCCTTGATGTTGCAGGCGGAGAACCTGGATGAGACGGTGTGCCAGTATCTGGGGATTGATGCGCAACCTGCAGATATGTCGGATTGGGCCACCTTTGTGAACCGGGTTATCAACCCGAAGCGCCGGGTCAAGATTGCGGTGGTAGGAAAATACATCGATCTGCAGGATGCCTATAAATCGATCTATGAATCGTTGACCCATGCCGGGGCGGCCAACGACTGCGGGATCGACCTGATGCCGGTGGACGCCGAGGATATAGAGGAGGACGGTGCGGAAGAGCATTTAAGCGCTGCAGCCGGCATCTTGATTCCGGGTGGTTTTGGCGACCGCGGGATCGAAGGGAAAATCATGGCAACCGAGTACGCACGCGAAAACCGGACTCCTTTTCTCGGGCTTTGCCTTGGTATGCAAGTAGCGACTATTGAATACGCGCGTAATGTGTGTGAGTTGGAGGGTGCCAATAGCACCGAGTTTGACCCGGATACCCCACACCCGGTGATCGCCTTGCTCGAAGAGCAAAAAGATGTGACCGAAAAAGGTGCCTCGATGCGACTCGGTGCCTGGCCGACACAACTGGTGCCCGGCACCAAGGCCCATGAGGTATATGCTGCGGAGC
>CAYUDZ010000204.1:0-3692 GCA_964443575.1 uncultured Chthoniobacteraceae bacterium
CTGGCAGCGTCAGCTCCAAAACCGATTTTTTACTTGCCGGTGAGGCTGCTGGTTCAAAATTGGACAAGGCCCGTGACTTGGGTATCGTCATCATCGATGAAAACGGCTTAAACGACTTGTTGCAATGAGTGGCCCAACAATAAAAGAACTCTTTCAGCAGGGCAGCAAGCCGCTTAAACCACTGGACACCGGGATGATATCGTACCCGTTTGGCCTGCATGACCGACCGACGCGCGCGGTACTCTTCGACGTCTATGGTACCATGGTCCTGTCTGCCGCAGGCGAAATCGCCAAGGATGCAGGAATACAAAATGGCAATGATCCGGTAGTGCAGGCCTTAGCCGCTGAAAACCTGAATGTGCCGGGAATGAACTGGCCGACACTGCTCGATACGATCGAGCGTGACCACGATGCCCGACTGGCAGCCGGTGTCGCATTCCCCGAGGTTGACATCCGCGAAATCTGGCAGCGCTGCCTGTTCGCATTTGGGGTCAAAACCAATAACGGCACGATCGAACGCCTGGCCGCACGCTGCGAAATTGCCGCCAACCCGTGCTGGCCGGAACCGGGGTTAAAAACAGTTCTGCGATCACTATATCAGGCAAAAATCCCCGTGGGCATTGTCTCCAACGCCCAATTCTACACCCCGGAGATGCTTGAGGCCCTACTCGGCACTTCACTCAAGCGCGCCGGCTTCCACCCCAATCTGCGCGTCTGGTCCTACGAGGAAGGCGTCGCTAAGCCGTCACGCGCTCTGTACTCGATCGCTGCTGCCAGGGTCATCCAGGCACTGGGGGTCTCACCCAATGAAGTCATTATGGTCGGTAACGATATCCGCAATGACATCGCACCCGCCCAGGCTGTCGGCTTCCGCGGCGTCCTCTACGCCGGGGATAAACGCTCACTACGGCTGAGAAAAGACGATCCTGCACTGGGCAATGTTCAACCCGACGCCATCATTACTTCTCTGGCCGAGCTGACTGCTATTACTTGATGGAACGTTTTACGACGCGCGCGACACGTTTCTCACTTCCGCACAACCCGGGTGAATTCCTTAGATACCTTGGTCAGCATCTGCGGGGTTTGGTTGCATAGCACTGCACCCATCAATTTATCTCCCTGATAATAATGCGCGGTAAATTTTTTCTTATCATGCTCCCCATCGATCTCGACGGTCTGCGGTGCCTGGCTGAAATCACCGATAAACTGAAATTCCATGCCAAATATTTCAGCCGAGAAGACCGGCAGGCTTTCGTACCGCTGGCGCTTCTTGCCGGTCATATTCATGCCCGCGATCTCACCCTGCTCAACCGCGTTCTCATAATACGGTGCGCACCGGACGCTCCCAAAAAACGGGTCCGGGTAAAGCGCGATATCACCCGCAGCAAATATTCCCTTTTCCTCGGTTTCCATAGTCATAGTAACTGGGGTGCCATTCGGGCTGCTGAGCGGTGTGTTATTCACCAACCGCAAATTCAAGTCAGTTCCCACAGCCATTAAGGCCACGGTGGCCGCGAAGCGCTGACCACTCTTGGTCTGGATGTTCTTGAGTACGGTTTTACCCTCAAAGCCGTTCACCGTCTCATTCATCATCAATTCCACGTCATTGGACTCAAACAACCCGCTTAACCACTTGGCGGTGTCTATGTCCACCAGCTTCTGCCACAGGTACTGCTCGCGGCACATCAATTTGACCCGGTATCCCGCCTGCACCAGCGACGCTGCCGCTTCGGCCGCCATCAGCCCGCCACCAATGACCACCAACTGGTCGCCCGGAGCCAAGGATTCGCGCAAAGCCAGTGCATCACGGATCGTGCTCAAGTAAATAATATTGCCGAGATTAGCACCGGCTACCGCCGGTCGCTTCGGCCTGCTGCCAGTCGCCAGCAGCGCTTTGCGGAATTCGATCGTCTGCCCGGTATCAAGCACTGCCAGGCGGCGCTCGACATTCAATTGGGTTGCTATGCTACCTAGCCTGACTTCGATCTTGTTGCGATCATACCATGTCTGGCTATTAACGTACAAATCGTCTATGCTCGGTCGCTTGGCCTTTAAGAATGAGCGCGAAAGCGGCTGCCGGTCATACGGTATAAAATGCTCGTTGCCGACCATCATGACACTGCCCTTCTTATCGTATTTACGAATTGCTTGGCAGGCATGGGCCGCAGCCACTCCGGCTCCAATTATCAGATAGTCTCGCTGTAACATTGTCCAAAACTTAAAAGCTATTGATAATCATGTTAAAAAACCAGAAAAATCGTCATTTTGGCCAAAATTACTGCAGATTATACAAGAATTATTTGCTTAGCGCCCCTAGCTGGCTTATCTAATGGACTCATGACAGACACAGCAACAGCACAAACTGCAAATAAAAAATCCCAAGCAGTAATCGAAGCACTACGCCAGGTAGTCGCAGACAGCTACGCCTTGATCGGGCAAACCCACATCTGCCACTGGAATGTGCGCGGCCCATCATTCTTTTCGCTACATACCGCGTTCGAAGAACAGTACACCGAACTCTTCACGGCAGTAGATGAAATAGCCGAACGTGTCCGCGCCCTCGGCGCTTTTGCTCCGGGCGGCTTATCAAACCTGGCCAACATGGCCGGCTTCAAGGAAATCGGTGAAGATGCCAGTGCAGAAGAAATGGTTAAGCATCTGACTCATACCAACGAAGCATTGGTTGAAAATCTGGCACGTGCCCGTGATCTGGCCGGAGATTCCGGCGATACCGAAACCGAGGATCTGATGATTTCGCGTATCCAGGTTCACGAGAAGACCATTTGGATGCTACGCAGCTACATCAACTGATCTCATTGGTACCTTACTCCCGCCGCCAGACACTTCCGCCAGCTTAGATGTTTTCGCAACTCCAGGATAAGCTGCAGGACGTTTTTAAGGATCTGCGCGGTCATGGCCGCCTCAGCGAGGAGAATATCGCGACCGCCATGCGCGAAATCCGCATGGCCATGCTCGAAGCTGACGTCCATTACGACGTTGCTAAATCTTTCATCAAACGGGTTAAGGAGAAAGCACTCGGCGAGGACGTATTGCGCAGTGTGACGCCTGGCCAGCAGGTCGTTAAGGTCTTCCACGATGAATTGATTAACCTGCTGGGCGGTGATGCCGAGCCACTCAAGCTGGATAAACCGGCGCGCGTGCTGATGGTCGGCTTGAACGGTGCCGGTAAAACAACTACCAGCGCCAAACTGGCCGCGCTGCTTAAAAAACAGGGCCGCAAACCCGCCCTCTTCGCCTGTGACCTGCAGCGCCCGGCCGCCATGGATCAACTGGTCACCTTGGGTGAGCAGGTCGATGCCCCGGTATTTCGACCGGCTGACGGTACCAAAGACATCGTCCAGGCCGCCAAGTCGGGGCTGCAGTGGGCCGACCAGACCGCACACGATGTCGAGATTTACGACACCGCCGGACGCATGGAAATCGATGAGCCACTGGTTCAGGAATTGGTCGCACTACGTGAGTTCCTCGACCCCGGTGAAATCCTGTTGGTTTGCGATGCGGCCACCGGCCAGCAGGCCGTCAGCGTCGCCGAACACTTCCACCAGGCGCTGGGCGTCACCGGGATCGTACTCACCAAACTCGATGGCGACGCCCGCGGCGGTGCCGCCCTGTCAATGCGCGAGGTCACCGGACGACCGATTAAGTTTGCCGGCATCGGTGAAAAAGTCACC
>CAYUDZ010000205.1:0-1054 GCA_964443575.1 uncultured Chthoniobacteraceae bacterium
GCCCAACGCTGTAAACAAGCGCCTCACGCTGGTCGCAGCAGATGGCTTGTGATTTATCCGGGTTAGTAATGGCAAGAAATATCCAATCGAACATCCTGATTTCGTCCACTTATTGAAAGCGGGAATGCTGATCATGGAAAGCAACGAGGGAATCGTTGCCATGGTCGATACCGATCACATTGTCTCACTGGAATCCAGCCGCAAGCACCCGGCATAGGGGCAAAAATCAGACCTTGCCGATAATTTCGCGCAGCGCTTTGGCAGATGCCATCAGGCCTTGTTTTTCTTTCGGCCAGAGGTCGAGTTCGATCTGGTTAATCGCGCCCTGGCGCCCGACAACCGTCGGCACCGACAGGCAGACATCGCGGATACTGTAGATCCCTTCCACCAGGCTGGACACCGGCATCAGGCAACGGCGGTCGAGTGCAATGGCATCAACAACCTGTTGGATCGTCACGCCAACCGCCCATCCGGCCCCACCCTTGCGCGAGATCACTTCGGCGCCGGACTTCTTGGTGCGCTCAAAGATCTGGTTCTGGAAAGTCGGTGTCATGCCCGGAAATTTATCCAGCGGAAAGCCATCAACGGTCGCTGCTGACCAAATCGGAACCATGGTATCGCCGTGTTCACCAAGCAGCATCGCCCGTACCTGGGTCGCTGGCAGTTTGAGCGCATCGGCGATCAACGAGCAAAAACGTGAGGTATCGAGCATCGTGCCAAGTCCGATTACCTGGCTTTTCGGCAACCCGGTCTCCTGCAGTGCCAAATAGGTCAGGATATCGACCGGATTGGAAACAACAAAGATTATCGCGTCCTTGCGCAATCCGGCCTCCTTGACACTGGCAATAATCTGGCGGAACAGCGTAACATTGCGGTTGATCAAATCGAGCCGTGATTCGTCCGGTTTGCGGCGCAATCCGGCAGTGACCAGGACAATATCCGAGTCGGCGCACTCGGAGTAGCTGCCTGCCCGGATCACCTGGTCGGCGCAAAATGCTGCGCCATGCAATAAGTCCAATGCCTCGCCTTCGGCGGCTTTTTCATTGGCATCAAG
>CAYUDZ010000205.1:1064-3648 GCA_964443575.1 uncultured Chthoniobacteraceae bacterium
ACTCTTCCACCACCGCCAATAATCGTTACTTTCATTTCTCTCTCCTTGAATTTCTTCCTGGTTATCGCTCGAATTCTACCAACTCAAATGTTGAATTGGTTAGATGCCACTGCAGCTATTTCATTGATTTCATTATTTCGGATGTCAGGCGCTCGACCATCTGTTCCAGCTCGGCATTGGTTGCCTCTACCGGCGCTCCACTCCCACCGGTTGCCGGGGTAGCGCATGCCTGCGGGCGGTCGCCCATAACCGACCACGGGTCAACCGAACACAGTTCTGCCGGTTTCAGGTCGTAGCGGTCGTCGGGCAGTCCCAAAGATTTTTTGATGTCGAGTAACTCCGGCAATTTTTCGCACGGAATGGAAGTGCCACCGGGAATTTGCTGCGCCAGGATCACGGTACGGCAGTAGGCATCGGTAATCTCCATCTTAAAGTAGGCGTCCTCGACAGATTTACCCCAAGTGATCACGCCATGGTTACCCATGATGATCGACTGGTGCTTGGGAGCCAACGGTTTGATCACCTCGGCCATTTCTGGAGAACCGGGCGTTTTATACTCAGCCATCGCCACGGTACCAACAAAGACCTCCAACTCCGGGATCAAACGTGGTGGTGGCTGCAGGCCTTTAATTGCAAAGGCGCCGGCATGGCAAGGGTGGGCGTGGCATACACTTACTGCTTCGGGAGCTGAGTGGTATATAGCCAGGTGGGTGGTGATTTCACTCGAGCGCTTCCAGGTGCCGGCGGTCTGGTTGCCCTTGCCATCCACCATGCACAGCATATCCGGCTTCAGGAACCCCTTACTGACACCGGTCGGGGTACAAATAAATGCGTCGGGACCAATCCGACATGAAATATTGCCGCCATTACCGTCGCAGTATTCCCGCATCCAGATCCGGCTGCCAATATCGCAGATCTCCTCTTTGACCCGTTTCGCCTCCGCAGAATTGAAGAGCTTACTGGCATCACCGGTAAATTTTTGTGCTGGAACTGGCTCCTGAGCCACATCCGGCGATCCTGCGTCCTCTTCAAAAACGATTTTCACACCAGCTTCAATCAGGATGTCGCGTGCCCCCGGGGTTAATTTTAGCTCACGGTTGTGCTTCAGCGTCTTTTGTCCGTTTTGCACGAATTCTTCAGCTTGTTTTTTAGCAAATAAGGTCATGGTATTAGTCTAGTTTTTTCACCGCCTGTGACGGTGGAGTTGTGGGAGTGTCTTTGTAAAAAATTTCATCGATCTGGGCCGCGCAGTATGCGTCGACCGGACAGGGCTCCGGGAATGGGCATGCGGCCTCGCGGCCTTCAGAAATGGCAATTACCTGGCCAGGCCCGGCACCCAACTGATCATAAACAACAATCGAATAGGATGTTTCGGGTTTTCCCTGGAATGTCTCTTCCGTCCACGGCAGGGCCACCAGCAGGCGTTCCCCCTGATAGCTGGGGTGGCGCACCGACAGGGTCACGCGCCCGATGACAGTTCCCATCCTCATACGCTCAAGCTCCTTTCCGGATCCACGATCGCCAGTGTCGTCCAGCGCGCCGGACTCAGCTCATCGCCGACTATCTCGCGGGCCTCCATGCCATCGCTTGAGATAATTACTTCCTGATGAATCGCGGCTCCCAAGCAGTCGATCACCAGTTGCGGCGGGCCGTCGCTGGCACCATCCTGTGTCTTGGGCTGAGCAATCAACAACCGAAACCCCTCGAAGCTTGGATGCTTGATGGTCGATACCGCGTAACCTTTGATCTCAGCAAATTTCATAATTAACGTTCAACAGCCAACTCTTACGTTTAATAAAGGTTCAAATTTTCCACCATGACGCAGCGGCGGGAGCGGGTGAAGGTCATCGGGGTGGTCACACCCTCGCCGGTCGGCGTAGCCACCGAGAAGGAAAGGAAGCCTTCGCCGCCCAGCCCCAGTCCGGTCATGCAGGGACCATTTTTAATAAACAGGGTGGTATCTGCCTCCTGGGCAAAACGGGTCAGCACCTCGATGTCGCGCGAGTGGACGATTGCGGTGTGCTTGTAGCCGTGCTCGGCCTCGATGGCATAGCGAATGGCAGTATCCACATCCGGCACGCGTACGATCGGGATGAATGGCATCATCTGCTCTTCCTGTACAAAGTGGTGATCCTTGCCGGTCTCACCAAAAAGCAGCTCCGTCTTAGCCGGGACGTTGACCCCGATGGCAGCCGCCAACACCGTGGCATCGCGCCCGATAAAATCCTTGTTAACCACAGCATGCGAACAGCCGCCACCCTCGCCTGGCTTAACGGTAAATGCTTTATCGGTTAATGCCGCTACCTGCCCCTTGTCCAACTGTACTGCGCCAGCCGATTTGAGAGCATTGATCAACTGATCGGCAACAGCATCAACCACGAAGACTTCCTTCTCGCCGATGCACAGCAGGTTATTATCGTACGCAGCCCCCTGGATAATACTGCGTGCCGCCCGCTCCAGGTCTGCGGTGGTATCGACAACAACCGGCGGGTTACCCGGACCGGCGCAGATGGCGCGCTTGCCGGTCTTCATGGCCGCTTTGACTACCGCCGGACCGCCGGTAACGCAAAGTAGCTTCACATGC
>CAYUDZ010000206.1:0-3599 GCA_964443575.1 uncultured Chthoniobacteraceae bacterium
TGCCCGCCAGTTTCGGGTCACCAAAGTCGAAGCCGGTAGCCCGGCGGACGGCAAAATGCAGGTCGGCGATGTGGTGATCGGTGCATCAGGTCGAAATTTCGACAGCGATGCGCGCAAGCTGCTGGCCGCAGCGATCCAGCAAGCGGAGGAAACCAATGGCAATCTCTCGCTGCGAATCTGGCGCACCGGAAGAACCTTTGAGCAAACCCTCAAACTCAAAGTGATGGGCACTTACGACCCGAACAACCCGTTCAATTGCGCCTATACCGATGCGCTGATCGATCACATGGCCACGCATGTGGCGAAAGGGAAGCTCTCTTCTTTCATGCCGTCCATGGCTGCGCTCGGCATGCTGGCCACTGGCAAAGAAGAACTCATGCCCAAGGTGCGCGCTTATGCACATGAGTTATGCCTGGATCCGAAGACCAATCAGCCGATCACCTTTGAAGTTTCCAGCGCAGGGAAACGAGTCTGGCGCACCTCTTACCGGCTGATTTTTCTCGCGGAATACTATATGGCCACAGGCGACGAGACCGTCCTGTCCGCGATTCGGACGCTGGGTATTGGTGCCGCCAAAGGCCAAAGTGGAGTCGGCAGCTACGGCCACCGCTTCTCTTCCCGTATGCCGGATGGCAGCTACCATGGGCCGCTGTTAGGCTATGGCGCCATCAACAATGCGGGGCTATCCATGTTGACCGGTATCGTCCTGGCGTCCAAATGCGGCATCGAGCATCCCGAAATTACCGCTGCCATCGCCCGCGGCAAGCGCTTCTTCGATTTCTTTGTTGAACATGGCGGCATCCCCTACGGTGACCACTGGGCCGGGACTGACTATTTTGAAAACAATGGCACCTCCGGCCTGTCCGCCATCGTGTATGGCCTAATGGGTGACGACCGCGGCCAGCGATTCTTCTCGGCGATGGCGGTTGCGGCTGCCCCTACGGGCCGCGAAGAGGGGCACCAGGGGAGTTACTGGTCCTACCTGTGGAGCGATCTCGGCGCGGCCCGCTCGGGCAAAGCAGGCCTGAATGCCGCATTTGCCGAGACTCGCTACCTGCGCACGCTGGAACGCCGTTGGGATGGTCAAGTCATCGACCCCAGCAACATCGGGCCGACCAAGTATGGATCGCGCGGCGATGTAACCGGAGAGCGACTGCTACTGATGTCTCTGGGCCGCAAAAAGACCTACTTCACCGGCAAAAACATGGAGGTCAATCAACCCCTAGAAGGGCCAGATCTGACGGCCGCCCTGGCAGCAGGTCGACTGATTTATCATCCTGAGGCACGCAAAGCACTCACTGAAGAGCAGATCTTCGCGCTGCTGCGCCACGAACTGCCCGCTGCGCGCATCACCGCTGCCAAGGCCTTGCGGGAACAAAAGCTCGATCGCGTGGATCGCCTGATCGGGATGATCAACGATCCGGACCGCTACGCCCGCTACGGGGCCTGCGCCGGCTTGGCCTACGCCGGTGGAAACTCCGAGAAAGCGGTCCAAGCGCTGCTTTTGCGGATGGTGCAAGACGAGGACATCCTCTTCCGCTACTTCGCGGTGGACGCTATTTGCTCCGGGAAAGGCCAATCTTATGGTCTGCACGGCGCCGCAGCCAAGTCCGTGCCCGTCTTGCTCAAGCTCGCCTCCGAGCCCGCACCGAACGACCCGCGAGGGCACCTCACCTGGCGGATTTCCGAAGCTCTCTTTGATGGCAGAAGCAATTTATTGAAGAGCTATCCACCAAAAAGCCCTGAGGCAGAAAAATTGCTGGTGGAGAGTTTGCGGCAGTTCCTGCTCAACGAGAATGGCCGCGCGAGATCCGCAGTTCCACTCGATGCTTTGACGGAGGAACAGCTCTCCCAGTTATGGGAAGGTATTTACGCAGCCACACGCAACAACGCACCCAGCGGCATCATGTTTTCCAAACGCGTCCGCACCAGCGGAATGGCTGTCATGGCGCAGTATCGCATCAAGGAAGGTCTGGACCTCATGCTGGAACTTTCCCGGTCGAGAATCGAGCTGACGGAGGAGAACAAGTGGGTGGCCTGGTTTGCCGATACCATGTTTGCGGTTCTGCCACTCTACGGGAGAGACGCTTTGTCAGTGATCGAAGTGGTCGAACAATGGCCGGTTCTCACCGGTAGGGGCAAACACCTGGCCGAAAAGCTGCCTGATCTGAAAAAGCAGCTCCAAAACGCTCCAAAATACGAACTCACCAGCATCAAGGACTAATGCTACACACCATCCAACTATGAAACACATCATCATCGCCACCATTGCTGCGCTTTGCCTGAGCCTACTTCAGGCTGCTGCCGCAGACAGCAAAACCACCGATGGACCACGCCCGCTGGCGATCCAGCTGGGTGCTCCCTTCCACGATCACGCCGTGCTGCAGCGCGGGATGACGGTGCCAGTTTGGGGTTGGAGCCAACCGGGCACCAAAGTCACCGTCGAATTCGCCCCTCGACCTGGCTCGGGACAGGCCGGGCAAAAGAAATCCGCCACCGCCGGCAAGGACGGCAAATGGGTGGCTGAACTCAATGACCTGAAGGCGAGCTTTGAACCCGCCTCACTCGTGATCCGGGAGCACGGCGGCAAGACGGAAACGCTGGAAGACATTCTGGTCGGTGAGGTGTGGCTGGCTTCCGGCCAGTCCAACATGCAGTGGGTCGCCGGGAGAAGTCGCGTGGATTTACTGGCGGAAAAGTTGCAAGCGAGCCATGCAGGCAAGGTGGTTCCCATCCGCGAGTTTAAGGTCAACTCAGTGACATCCCAGCTTCACCCCATCAAGAAGGCAACCGGAGCTTGGAATAGTGGGGATTACGGCGAATACAGCGCGATCGCTTTCGCCTTTGCTTACTATCTCTATCAGGAGGTCAAAGTGCCGATCGGCATCCTCAACTGCTCGTTCAGCCAAACCTCGATTCAAGCGTGGATCCCGCGTGAAGGCTTCGCATCCGCCAAGGATGATTACAGCAAAGCCATCCACCTGAAATGCCTGCAGACCGACCCGACGACAGCGGAACACAAGCAAGCATGGACTGCCTTCTACCAATCAATGGAGGATCAAATTGCCGCTGCCGAACAGGCGATTGAGCAAGGCGAGTCGGCGGAAATCATTTCTGCGTCGGTTCCCGGAAACCTAAGTTCCAACCGTGATGCCAATTGGCTGTTCAACGGACGCTTGAGTCCGGTGGTGCCCTACGCCATCTGCGGTGCGATTTGGAATCAGGGTTATGCCAATATGGACGAAGGGCTTAGCTACTACAACAATCTGCACAGTTTGATTCGCGGTTGGCGCATCCTGTGGGATCAACCGGAACTGCCGGTGTATTTCCACCAGTTTTACAGCCCTGAAATGAATGCCCTCGGCAAAGAGGACAATAAACCCAGCATGAGCCCGCCTGCTGAGATGCGCCTCGGCACCTGGCTGGCCCGTGACATCCCGCACACCGGCATGGCCTCGCAAATCGATATCAGCGGGGCGATCCACTACCGGTGCAAGGCGATACCCGGCCAACGACTGGCGCTGCACGCGCTGAAGCATCAGTATGGCCAGCAAGACCTCGTCGCCGACGGGCCGATGTTCAAGTCCTACCGGGTCGAG
>CAYUDZ010000207.1:0-3576 GCA_964443575.1 uncultured Chthoniobacteraceae bacterium
CTGTCATGTTTGATCGAAAAGCCGATGTCTCCCGGTTTAAAGTAGTTTGCGATTTGCTCATCACCGCGATGGGGCTTGCCTTCGGCGTCAAGGATCTGATCACCATCGCCGATCGGAATTAAGTTCACGTCACCATGGAACAAGTGCGTTTTGGCGACAAAGGTTTCCTCGTCGCTGAGAACGACGTTCACGCTATAGAGGTCATCAACGGACGTGATCGGCGGCTGGTCTAATGACCCGGCAGGGATCACAGGTATGGCTGGCAATGCGGGCAAGGTTGGCAACTCAGACAGCATGGTAAACCTGAAAGGTTCAGTCCCATCAACCGCTGTTGCTGCCGGCCAATCCAAAGTCACTGAGCCGCCTAATACCTGATTGACTCTTTCCAGATCAAGTACAAATTTTTTGTCGTGACTTTGTCCATTTGCAGTAGGCAAAGACATTGCCAAAATTGCGCTCAGACAGAGGGCGGACAGAATAGGTCGGGGCTTTTTTGCCCACGCGTGGCAAGAAATAGGATTATGCGAGTCCGGGCACTGATTCATGGTGGGCAGTAGTTTCATTGTTTAATGGTGGTAAAATTCAGTGGCAATGCTGGCGTACGTTAATATAATCTATTAGTTATCCAATACTATTGGTACTGGTGATCGTAGGGGAACTTATGAAAAAATGGCTATCAGGCGCAATCTTAATCTTAGGGATCGCTTTGGCGTTGATTGTTCTGCGCACCGCATTTTCCATGGCCGGCACGGATTACCGTCCGCAGCACGGCGATGTTATCTTTCAGATGCTGGCCAACTCCCGCCTGATGGAGATGATTGCTGGAACTACTGGATCCGATTACACTCATTGCGGTATAGTTGAATACCGCTACGGCAACTGGTGGGTAATCGAAGCGGTCGGCCCGGTGCGCAGTATCCGGATGGAGTCGTGGATCAAGCGCGGGCGCGATAAAGGCTTTGCGGTCTATCGTTTGAAAAACACTGAGGACGCTGCGATCAACAAATTTATCGCGGCAGCCAACACCTATCTTGGGCGACCCTACGATATCCGTTACCGCTTCGATGATGAGTACATTTATTGCTCAGAGCTGGTGTTCAAAGCCTACCGTACGGCAACCGGTGATGATCTGGGTGAAATTGTCCAGTTAAAGGATCTCAATTGGCAACCTTACACCAACCTGATTCGGGAGCTCGAAATGGGCGGGCCGGTTCCGCTGGAACGCAAGATCATCACCCCGCTCCACCTGGCTCAGGCCGAACAGCTGGAATTCGTCTTTGCCAGGGATATCGAACTGCTTACCAGGTAGCGGTAAGCTTTCGGGCATGTTGTGGCCTCTTGTTGGAGGCATAGATTAGACCGTTTCCAAAGAGGTTTGAGTAATCGTGACCATGACTTGGATCTGCAGCTTGCAGTTGGTGATTAGGATCATGAGCAGGATTACGATTAAGAATTAGGGTCTGTCGGACGGGCACACCTGAAACGGGCGTGGCTACCCTTCTACGTCCCTCATTCTCACTGGGCTTGAATGCTACGCCGCTGTTTCGCGGGACTACGAAGGGCTAACGCAACACGCCACGTTGTATTCGCCTGACGTTCCCCTGCTACGCACGAGGCTACGCAGGACATGCGCTGGATCTACTTTGAGGTTACTCCTGCGGCGGTGGTTGCAGAGCGATGAGCGGCTTAATCGAACTGTAGAGGCCGTAGATCGAATCGCCCTCGCCACCTTCAAATTGCTTGCCGACCTTGGCAAATGGAAAGGCGACGGTACCCTGGCTGAAGCGTACGCCCGGGCCGTACTCGGTATCAACCCACTCGCCGCCGAATAGCGTGATCAATGCTTCGCCGAAAAACGAACCGATCATGGTGATCAGCTTTTCTTCGACTTCTGGCGGACTATTGCCGTGGATCTGATTGATCCGGTTGTCTAGCCACTCGATCGACTCAGCATCATAGGCGAGGTCGACCCCGTCATGCTCCTTGAAAAATGGTGGCACGACTTTCGCAGTTTGCTGGATCGCAGCAAGGTTCTCGGCGTTGACTGGTGATTCATCTGACATGGCCCCACCATGCCTGATTTAGTTCTTTATACAAGCGCAACGATTGATCGCTTGAGCCTGGTGCTGGTAGCGTCAGAGACATGCTTACCGCGAGAATCCTTACACAGGGATGGATTTTACGCAAATCACTGCATATGGCCAGCCTGGTAGTAATTAGATTCATAAAAAATTATACCTCAATCACCACCGACAACATCGAGTAATGGAGCTAACTTACTACCTTGACGATACAGAGTGTTGCCGATAACCTCTAACAAAAAAAGATCTCACGCAGATCGAGAGTGGTACATCCATCTGCGTTCACCAACAACTAACAACAATATACTGAATATGAAAAAATATCTGAGTATGCGCGTCTCACTCATCGCCAGCCTCATCTGCCTTCTTACCGTACCGGATCTTCGCGCAGATGACTCCCCCTCGTTCGATGGGGATTGGATTGGTTTTATAAAGGTTCCTGAGAGAGCTGATATGACAGTAAGAATCAAGATCGAGGGTGACAAGTTCACACAGTTTTTTAAATCTGAGGAGGATTGGCAGGCTGTAACGCCTCATAAGTCGTATTTCGAGAAGGTCAGAGACATAGCAATTGTTGGTTGGGTCGATAGCGGCGGGGTGTGGTCCGAAAACCAGATGTTTTCCCTAAGCTATATGAATTCACGAAACTGAAAATTGTATGGACGCGTCATGTAACTAACCGCAATGAAGACGAAGAAGGCGAACCAGGGAATCTGCATGGTGAAGGTGAGTTAATACGCGTAGACTAGATTGCCTGCCATGCGCACCATCCACAGCCAAAGGAGATCGCTGTGGTGCAGTAGCGCCTGGTAGGTGAACGAACGGTTGCGTCAGCGGTATGCGGGCACATTCCATCTAAAGGCGGTTCTATGGGAAGACTAACCATTGCAGGCGGGAGCGCAACTACTGGCCCAGGCAGTAGCAGCCTACCGCGCCGCTCTGGAGGCTTTTACTGAAGACCATTTCCCCTATCAATACGGAGTGGTGATCCAAAACCTCTAAGAAGCTCAGAAAGCCTTGGCAGAACTTGAGGCAGAATAAGCTCGCATAGCAAAATGACCACGCAGCACAGCCAAAGCTACTGGGCCTTTATTTCCTACTCCTCCAGGGACAGGAGTGGGGGCCTCTCGGAGCAGTTTGAATTGATTGTTATTGAGCGGGATTTCTGAAATATCTAACTAGTTATGAATTCATTTTCCAATATTCGGACGTGGCTGGCCTGTGGCTGCGGGTTGGGCGGGGTGCTGACCTCGCTGGCGACGATCTATGCCAAGCCATTGCCACATGCAGCAGCCTTGCCGTGTGCGGTCAAGCAATTTGAATGCGGCACCGCGCTGACCAGTCCGATTGCTGAAGTCTTGGGTATTCCGCTGGGGGTCTTCGGCGTGGCGTACTTTATTTTTTGGACATTGAACTTGCGGGCATTCATGCGCACCGGTGCCGGCGAATACCGGTTTGCGATGACCTTGACGACAGTGACCGGCGCGCTCGTCTC
>CAYUDZ010000208.1:0-859 GCA_964443575.1 uncultured Chthoniobacteraceae bacterium
CTGGATTACAAGTAATAACTGGTTGTGATGATACCGCGGCTGAATCCATTTCGCGCTGAGCAGACGGATGCTCTCCGGTATCGCTTTGGCGATGGCTGTGGCAGTTGGCAGCAGGTGTTTGAGCGCTGGCAGTCGGCGGACTGGATCGGCTGTATCGCCGGGCGGCGTGGTTGCGGTAAATCGACCTTCATGGCTTCACTGGCCGAGCGATTGCATGAGCTAAACATCAAGTTCCGGTTACTCAGGCTACTACCCGAAGAAAGCACTATTAGCCGTTTGCGACACTGGGGCAGGATCGAGCGGGATTCCGCGTTGCTGTTGGACGGTGCTGGGTTGGTCAGTCAGCTCGAGTTGGCAGTATTGCGTCGCCTGTTCTCATCTGGAGGCAAATTGTTGGTGACAGTGCATGCCGCAGATGAGCTTCCTGGCTGGCCGGTAATCCATGAGTGCCGGTATGATAAACGGTTGGCCACTGAAATTATTTATGAGTCAGCACCGGATTTGCCAGCTGAGCACGCTGCTAAAGTGATTGGTAGCGAGGATAACCTCCGAGCAGTTCTGCGCAGGTTGTACGATGAAAGTGCGGATCTGAAATAGTAGGCCATAAAAAAAATCTACACAACCCCTTCAGGGTTGGTGATCCTTTTGATGCGATATTCCCAGGGTTGTTCCAACCCTGGGCTAGGATACGTAACGCCGTTGGCGTAACCCCGGGTCGCGATACACAACATCTTCGGCGTGACCGATGGGGCGTGCGCACCGTACCCGGAATTATTATGCCGAAGGCATTACGTAACATAGATAGGCTAGGATACGTAACGCCGTTGGCGTAACCCCGGGTCGCGATACACAACATCTT
>CAYUDZ010000208.1:959-3519 GCA_964443575.1 uncultured Chthoniobacteraceae bacterium
TGGGGCGTGCGCACCGTACCCGGAATTATTATGCCGAAGGCATTACGTAACATAGCCCGGGGTTGCGTAGCTACCCCGGGATACTGGTTTCCAAATGGATCAATCCTGAAGGGATTGCGGAGATTAATTCGGGTTAGAGTTGGGTAGAAGAGCGGGGGGCGATCGCTGGGGCCAGCGACCCTCACGGCACATCGGCCGGGAACTGACAGCTTGCAGATTGTGTCAGGTGATACTCAGCTACCGCCCTTGAGGATCATTTCGCGGATGCTGGCAAAGTGTGCTTCGGCCTCGATTTCGCTGGGTGCGACCTTGCGGATTTCCTCGGCGCTACAATGCTGGAGGTGCTGGTCATCGAGTTCTGCGAGGAAGGAGCTGGGCAGGCGGGCCTGTTTTTCGCCGTATTTCATTCGGTACTCGGCACGGGTAAGTGTCAGCGAGGTCATTGCCCGTGTGATCCCGACATAGAACAAGCGGCGTTCTTCATCCAGATTGCCTTCGCTTTTCGAGCGATCGTGGGGAAGCAGCCCTTCTTCGAGTCCGAGCATGAAAACGTGTGGGAACTCCAACCCCTTGGCCGCGTGCAAAGTGATCAAAGTGACGCCGGACGCGCGTTCTGCTTCATCCTCTTCCTTGCTGTCATCCAGCGCCAGTGCATCGAGAAACCCGGCCAGGCCGCTACGGGACTTTTGCTGATGGTTACGCAGATCGTCCAGCACGCTGCGCAAGTTGCTCAGCCTGGTCTCGGCTTCTTCTGCAGTTTTGCAGGACTTGGGAAGCGCGTCGGTGTAGCCGGAGGCGGCCAGCCAAGCAGTCAAAGTTTCCGCCTGATCAGTAAGTGGTTCAGTGAGTTTGGTTTCGTACTCATTGATTTGCGCCAGGAACTGCATCACCGAGTTCTTTGCGCGACTGGAAAGTTCACTGCAGAACCCGGCATCCTCGAGCACCTCACGCAACGAGCAATGCCTGGTGGCGGATTCTGCCATGGCAAGTTTTACCGTGTTCTCACCGATTCCGCGTGGCGGATTGTTGATGATACGCAGCAGGCTGATGTCGTCATCCGGGTTGAGCAGGACCTGCGCATAAGCAATCAGATCCTTGATCTCGCGGCGATCAAAGAACGATTTCCCGCCGATCAGGCGGTAGGGGATGTGCTGGCGGCGTAATTCCTCTTCGACCAGCCGCGATTGCATGTTCATCCGGTAAAGAACTGCAAAGTCGTCCCAGCGCAGGGCTTCCGCTACTTTCATCCGCTGGATTTCCGCAATGACAAACTCTGCCTCCTCGCGATCATCCGGCATGGGTACTACCCTGATTGGGTCGCCCGCGCCCCGTTCGGACCAGAGGTTTTTTTCACGGCGCCTGGCATTGACCCGTATCAGGCTGTTAGCCGTGTGCAGGATAGCATTGGTCGAGCGGTAATTTTGCTCGAGTTTGATAACTTTCGGGCTTGGGAAATGCTGTTCGAAATCGAGGATATTACTCACTTCAGCGCCGCGCCAGCTGTAGATCGACTGGTCGTCGTCCCCGACTACGCAAACATTTGGTGGTTCGCCGGCCAGCAGTTGCACGATTTCGAGCTGCAAGCGGTTGGTATCCTGGAATTCATCCACCATGATATGGCTGAAGTTTTTACTCCAGAATTGCCGTTCCTGGTCGAACTCCCTGAGGACCCGGACCGCCAGCAGCAGCAGGTCATCAAAATCGACCGCGTTGAGCTTGAGCAGTTCTTCATTGTAGCGACGGAATACATCGGCCAGCAGGGTTTGTTCGTTGTCAGGCGGTGCCGCTATGCCATCGTTCTTGGCCTTACTAATCAGTATTTTTGCAAGACCGTGATCCAGCTTCTCATCGCGGGCCGCGGTGCGCGTGATGATTTTGCGTAGTAGCCCGGTCTGTTCGGAGTCGCTGTAGATCGTAAAATTCCGTTTATAGCCAATCAGTTCGATCGAGCGCCGCAGGATGCGGACGCATAGCGAATGGAAGGTGCAGACAGTCAGCTGGGCAGCTACTTGCGGCTCGATCATCGTGGCCAGCCGTTCACGCATCTCGTTGGCTGCCTTATTGGTAAAGGTTACCGCCAGTATCCCTGACGGTGCTACTCCCTGGCGTACCAGGTAAGCGACGCGGGCAGTGATGACGCGTGTTTTGCCGGTGCCCGCTCCGGCCAGCACGAGTACTGGGCCGTCCATCTGGCGTACCGCCTCCTCCTGTTGTGGGTTAAGATCGAAGAGGCTAAAGTTTGACATGCGAACACTTGCATACCTGCGAATTGGCAGTTCTGCAAGGATACCCTGCAAGCTGGCCCATTTCAAAAGAGGTATGAGTAAGTATCCTTTTCATAATCATAATCGTGACCGTGATCGTACTCGAAACCGTGACCATTTACTTTATCTACGGCATACTTATTGGTGATTACGATTACGAAGCTGCTTAAAAAATTAACCGCAGGGAATTCTGTGGGGCATTTGAACGCACTTCGGATTTTGATCCAGCCATTCGCCGGCAGATTTGGTTCTGTTCAGCTGAGAAAGAAGTCTTCCTGGCGGTAGAGCCATTCATA
>CAYUDZ010000209.1:0-3509 GCA_964443575.1 uncultured Chthoniobacteraceae bacterium
TGCGCCAGGCCCGGCGGTACATGTGCGAGAGCGTTTTCATTTCCGGCTGCGCCAGGAATAAGTTGACGCTTTGCGATTGGTCGATCCATTTCTGTCTGCGCGCGGCGGCATCGATTACAAATTCGTAGGGAACCGCGAAGACAGTCAGGTGCTTGCGCTTCAGGTCGTCCGGAATTTCTTCGATGCTCTCCAGTTCGCCATCAAAATACTTCAACTGATCCAGCATTTCGCGGTTCCATAGTCCGCGCGCCTTGAGGTCGCGTACCAGCTGGCCGTTGAGGACGATGAACTCACCGGAGAGGTTGGATTTGACGAACAGGTTTTTGTAGTTTGGCTCAATGCACGGCGTAGTGCCCATGATATTTGAGATCGTGGCAGTCGGGGCAATGGCGAGCACGTTGGAATTACGCATCCCCTGGCGCGCAATCTTATCCCGTAGTGGTGCCCAGTCCATCTTGCCTCCGCGTGGCACATCGATTTCTTCGCCGCGTTCGGCGGCCAACAGGTCGAGTGTGTCCTGAGGCAGCAAACCACGCTCCCACTTGGATCCTTGGTAGCTGGAATACTGGCCGCGTTCGGCGGCCAGGTCGGAGGATGCTTCGTAAGCGTAGTATGCGATGGCCTCCATCATCTCATCGTTGAAGTCGACCGCCTCATTCGAGGCGAATGACAGGCCACGCCGGAACAGGGCATTCTGCAGGCCCATCACACCCAGTCCGATCGGGCGGTGGCGTGTGTTGGATGTACGTGCCGCTTCGGTCGGGTAGAAATTGATATCGATCACGTTATCCAGTGCGCGCACTGCAATCCGAATTGTTTCGCGTAATTTATAATGGTCGAGTGAACCATCGGCCTGCAGGTGGTTATCGAGGATGATCGAGCCGAGGTTGCAGACAGCGGTTTCCTGCTCGGAGGTATTCAGGGTAATTTCAGTACACAGGTTCGAGCTATGGATGACTCCGGCGTGATCCTGGGGGCTGCGCACATTGCACGGATCCTTAAAAGTAATCCACGGGTGGCCGGTTTCAAAAATCATTTTCAGCATCTGCTTCCACAGGTCGATCGCCGGAATTTGCTGGCCATAGATCTCACCACGTTCGGCCTGGGCTTCATACTCGAGGTATTTCTCGGCAAACTTTTTGCCATGGAGGTCGTGCAGGTCGGAAGTTTCGGAGGCACGGAATAGCGTCCAGTTGCCACGAGCCTCCATCCGCTGCATGAACAAATCTGGAATCCAGTTGGCGGTGTTCATGTCATGGGCGCGCCGCCGGTCATCACCGGTATTCTTGCGCAGCTCGAGGAAGTCATGAATATCGTTGTGCCAGCTTTCGAGATAAGCGCAACCGGAGCCGCGGCGCTTACCGCCCTGGTTCACTGCAACCAACTGGTCGTTGTGCATTTTGAGGAATGGGATGACGCCTTGTGACTCACCGTTGGTGCCTTGGATATGTGAGCCGGTGCCGCGCACTGCAGTCCATGAGCCGCCCAACCCGCCGGCCCACTTGGACAGGTAGGCATTTTCGGCGATGCCGCGCTGCATGATCGACTCGATCGAATCATCAACTTTGTAAAGGTAACAGGACGACAGCTGGCTATGCAGGGTACCTGAGTTGAACAAGGTCGGCGTGGACGAACAGAAGCGCTTGCTTTTGTACAGCGAGTAGAGTTCCTTGACCGGGTTCTCGCGGTCGCCCTCCTCCATCAAAAAGAGCCCCATCGACACCCGCATCCAGAAGAACTGTGGTGTTTCCAGCCGCCGTTGCTGTTTGGCTTTTTTATCGACGATTAGGTAGCGGTCATAGAGTGTCTGGATGCCAAGGTAATCAAACTCGAGGTCGGCGCTGGGGTCGAGTGCATCTGCGAGGTCGCTAAGATTGTAGCTGCTCAGGTGCGGGTTGAGGCGACCGATCTGGATTGCCCGATCGATGTACTCAAAGAAGCCGCGGCGATGTGCCTCGCGCAATCCTTCCATGCCATTGTCGACGATACTCCAGTCGAGGACTTCCTCGTAAATGTAAGTCAGCAGGATGCGCCCCGCGAACTTGGCGAAGTCGGCATCCTTTTCAATCAACGACTTGGCATTGAGGATGACAGTCTGGTCGAGGTCCTTGCGGGTCATTTCGGGATACAGCGAGCGCCGCAACTCTTTCTCGATCTCCAATTCGTCGAGACATAAGTCCAAGCCAATCATCGCGAATTGGATACGCTTTTTGAGGTCGACACCGTCCCAGAACACGTTATTGCCGGTGGCATCCTTGATCACCAGCATCATCTCCTGGTGGCCGGTGGTTGCCTCTTCCGCTTCACGTTCGTCGCGCAGGCGCGCCCGGTGAGCACGGAATAGGATGTATGCTTCAGCGGCTTTGTAATGACCTTGACGCATCAATTCCTCCTGGACCAGGTCCTGCACACCCTCAATCTGGACATAAGCTTGTCCGGCGTGTTCCAGTTGGTCGGTCACTGCCTGTGCCACATCAACTGCCGGGCCGGAGTCGAGATCGAGCGATAGGAATGCCTTACGGACAGCAATTTCGACCTTGGTGGTATTCCATGGAACCACTTTGCCATTACGGCGAATCAGGCGCAAAAACCCGGACCCTTTTCCCTGGGTTGTCTGCTCCGTAGCCTGCTCGGCATTTTCTGTACTTTTTGCCCTACTGAACACCAAGCTCTTGGCAACATCATAGGCCTTGCGATCGATAAGTGCCTTTTCAATCAGCAGGAAGAGATCATTTTTGGAGAGTTTGAGCGATTTACCGGCTGCGCTCAGTTCACGCAGTTTATCCGCAACAGCTTGTGAGGCAGTGGCCACCAACTCACGGTTGTGATCGGTGAAAATGTCCTGCTCTTCGCGTGCCAGCATCAGGTCGGTCAGTGCGCGCCCGATCATGTCGGCGACATCAGCAATGTCGAGTTGCGAGCCTTCCTCGCTGCCGTCGGCACTCAGGTACACATCATTGACGCCGCCCTGGTAATCGGCGGGCACCAGTTCCCGCCAGGCAAATCCGGGCTTTTGTTCATCGGGGGTCAGGGTCAAACGTTTGAGGGCCAGATCTTCTTCTGGAGAGAATCGAGTACGCATGGCGATATGTTTCTAGTGTTAAGTTTTGGCTTACGGGAAAATTGGAACAGTGAGCTTGTTTACAACTCGTCGTCACTGACAACATTGAGTGACGAGGCCTTCTGGTATTCGGTAACGCGGCCTTCGAAGAAATTTTGTTCTTTGCGGATGTCCATCATTTCCGCCAGCCACGGGAACGGGTTTTGCAGCCCGTCATGGAATGGTTTAAGGCCAACACCCTCCAATCGCCGGTCGGCAATATAATCGATGTACTGACAGAACTCGTCGGCGCTGAGGCCGACCGCGTTGACCGGCAGGCAGTCACGGATAAATTCCTTCTCCAGATCGATTGCCTGCAGCATCAACTGCCTTAGCTCCTCGCGGAATTCGGTCGTCCAGATGTCCTGGTTTTCCTCGACCAGATCCATTAAGAGGTTGCGGAACAGCT
>CAYUDZ010000210.1:0-3507 GCA_964443575.1 uncultured Chthoniobacteraceae bacterium
CACGATCCGCAGTTCATGGCTCTGATCCGGCATGGCGTCGAAGCGCACACGCAGCGAATCGCCCTCTTGAATCGCGAGAGCGTGCTGTTCGGGCACTTGCAACCGCAGAACCAGGCTGGAGGGGTCAAACAGATCGACCAGTGGTGCGCGCGGAGCCACGTATTTACCGTCGGCGATGTGCAATTGTGAGACGAGCCCTGACCATGGGGCACGCACCAGGTAGTCAGAGCTGACTTGTTGGGCGCGGGCCAGAGTGGCGCGGGCATTTTCAAGATTGCTGCGAGCGGTATCGAGTTGTTCAGCGGCCAATGTTTTTTGGCCAACAAGGGATTCAATCCTCTGAAAATCGCGCTTTTGCCGTTCGAGTTCCTCACGGGCCGCCGTGAGCGACGCATCTGCGGAGGCGTCCCGACCAATTCGCAGCAGAACTTGACCGGCTACTACTTCATCGCCCTCCCGTATGGCGCAGTCCATTACCGGTCCTTCGGCGGGCGACGATAGGGTGGCGACGCGAGTTGGTTCGACAGAGCCCGTCAACTCAATGCTGCGAGTGAAAGGACTTAGCTTGATCTGCTCGATAGAGACGGCAGGTGGAGGTCCTTCTTTTTTAGTAGCCGCCGGTTCTCTGCAGCCAACCAATAGCGCACTGGCTAGCATTCCGATGGCGAGCGCGGGGTAAATGGGGTTCTTATAGTTCATGATAATTAACTCTCTGATAGGTTCTAGAGCAGGCGGCCAATCGACTGAGTGCCGCCCCGCTGGTGCAATCGATAGCCGTGCGACTGTCTCCCCGGCGTGAGCGATGTCTGGCAAATAGGCGAACAGCCCGCAGACCGTTTAGGCTCGTGAAAGTGAGTAAATTGAATAGCGGAAGATGCATAATATAAATTGTTCCAGAATTATTACCTCTGTTGATGTTGACGGCTTTGGGATTGCCCCCGTCCGCCGGAATCTTTCTGGATGGGCTGAAAAATAAGAACGAGCATCAGGGCCAGCCCGGCACCAATGCCGATCCACATGGGCCAGGAGCGTTTGCGGGCAGCGACCTGCCAGCGCCAGTGCAAGGCCAGGTGGAGCAGAATCGCTCCCATGAAGACGTAGCTGATCCAGGTGTGCAGATCGCCCCATTCATGGTGATCCCACCCGAGGGCACTTAACCCCTTACCACCTTGTGAACCCGGCGGCAGCCGGAAGGCCAGCAGCAGGCCGGTGCCGCTCATGGCGCAAAAACTCAGCCACAGCAGGAAGTTCAGCATGCGGGGCAGGATGACCCGGCGGGAAGGCGATTTCGGTTGTTTTGTTACGGTGTTCACAGTTTTCTTTGGTCGTTAAAAAAGTTGCCCGTAGATAAACCCGGTGATGCTGGCCATGATCACCACCAGCAGGCAATAAACCGCGGTCTTTTTGGCTCCCAGAATTTTTCCCAGCGCCAGCATGTTTGGCAGGCTCAGTGCGGGCCCGGCCAGCAGCAGTGCCAGTCCCGGTCCTTTGCCCATGCCGCTGCCCAGCAATCCCTGCAGAATCGGGATCTCTGTCAGGGTGGCAAAATACATAAAAGCACCGACCACCGAGGCAATCAGAACCGCCGCCGGGCCATTGCCACCAACCGCTGACTCCACCCAGCGCGAAGGAATCAAGCCTTCGCCGCCAGGCTGGCCGAGCAAAAATCCGGCCACGAAGACACCGCCGATCAGCAGCGGTGCAATCATTTTGGTGAATTCCCAGCTGGCATCAAACCACTCGCTCATTTCCCCCTTGGTGGAGGCCGCGATCCAGCCCACCGCCAGCGAACCGACGCCGAAAGGAATCATGACATGCTCCCGGCCCAGCCAGCCAGCCACGACCGTGACCAGCACGCCCACGCCCACCTTCCACCACGGCACGCCAAACCAGCAGCCCATGGCTGCGGCCAGTCCCAATGCACTGATCGACGTCAGCACCCATTTCCATTCTGCCAGGAATCCGAACACGCCACCGGTTTCGGCATCACTCCAGTTGGCAAAGACCAGCACTGCCACCATCAAACCGATCCAGCTTGCCGTCTGCCAGAGCGGGCGAACCTCCGCGTCGGATTCCGGCAGCTGGACCGCCACTTTGGCTTTGGCCGTCTCTTCCTTGCGAAAAATCCAGGCCATGATCAGACCGATGATCACCGCAAAGATCACCGCCCCGATCGCTCGCGCCGCACCCATCTCCAGCCCGAGTACCCGGGCGGTCAGGATAATCGACAACACACTGATGGCCGGCCCGGCATAGAGCAGCGCAATCGCCGGACCCAACCCTGCTCCCATCCGCCAGATCCCGGCAAACAGCGGCAGCACTGTGCAGGAACAGACCGCCAGGATACCGCCAGAAACTGAAGCCACTCCATAGGCTGCCGGCTTGGGCGACTTCGGCCCGAGGTAGCGCATCACCGCCTCCTGCCGGATAAAGGTCGCAATCGCGCCGGCAATAAAAAACGCCGGAACAAGACACAGGATGACATGCTCGCGAGCATACCAGCGGGTCAGCGCCAGTGCCTCCGCCAGCCCCGACTGAAAACGATCCCACTCCAACGGCAGCGCATAACACAAGGCAAAGACCGCCAACAATCCCAGCAGCTTTTTCCATTCAGTCACATTCTTCATATTTCTAAGCTTATCGAAATGTTAGTCACAAAAAAATTAGCGGCAACAGACCGGTGCGGCTGCATTGAGTTCTGGCTGTTGCGAAGGTTTTTCCAGGCACTGAATAAAGCGGGTGACGCAGGGCAACGTCAGCCGGTAAAACACTTGCTGGCCGCGCTTCTCATCAGCGATGATTCCAGCCTGCCGGAGGATTGAGAGATGGTGCGACACCGTCGACCAGCCCAGCCCGCACGAGGCTACCAAGTCACAGACACACTTCTCATCCGCCGCACTCAATTCCCGTACAATACAAACCCGTGCCTCACTCGCCAAAGCGCGGAACACCTCTACCGAAGAAAGTGCTGTCTGTTTCATAAGTATATCAATATTTCGATATTCCTAGAAATGTCAAGGGCGGAATTTAGTTATTGATTAGAACGCCCATTCAGGCGCGTGGCTTGGTGTGGTCTTATTTTGCGGGGAGTTGCTCTGGGCTAACATAGATAGAACTGTTGGTGCATTTAAGTGCCGGGCTTTGCCGGGTTTAAGGTCACAGGCCAACGGCCTGACCTACACTAGCCCGGGGCAACGCTCCGGGAGCACTTTGCAGGTCGCAGCCGATCGGTTCGCCAGGTCATCGACTGTCCTCTGGCAGAAAACCTATACGGTCGGCAAGACTAAATACTATTGTCGTCCTGCAACTGGATTGATTTCTGCAGGGTTGGATTTCCAGCTATGATTTTTAATAGAAATTTTGCCGGGATAAGACGAATGTTAAATGCTGTGGAAATTAAAACGACAACTTCCTGTCTTGACCGGGTTTCAGGCTGAGTTGTTTCCGTTCGTTGCCGTAGCGAACAGTACAGGACTCTCCGGCCAGAGAATTGATGACCGCATTCTT
>CAYUDZ010000211.1:0-3104 GCA_964443575.1 uncultured Chthoniobacteraceae bacterium
CGCGGTACGCTGGCACGCGGGATCCGGCTGGCCCTGTTAATGACGATCCCCTCGGCGCTGGGTCTAATCTTCCTGGCCGAGCCGATTATCAGCGTGATCTATGAACGTGGCCGGTTCGATGCCGAGCAGACGATCCAGACCGCCGGGGCGCTGCGCTATTACGCCTTCGGGTTGATTGCCTACAGTGTGATCAAAGTGGTTACGCCGGCATTCTACGCGCTCGACCGCAAGTACCTGCCGATGATTGTCAGCTTCTGTGCCATCGGCACCAACCTGCTGCTCTGCTGGTTCTTTACCTTCCAGCTGGGGCTCGGCCACCGCGGGCTGGCATTGTCGACCGGCCTGGTGGCGACGATTAATTTTATCGTTCTGTATTTGCTGATGCGGCACCAGCTCAAGGGCCTGGATAGCGGTAAACTGCTTAGTGGTGTGCTGCGCTTGCTGCTGGCCGGGGCGGCGATGGGCGGCGTGTGCTGGGCGGCGTGGCAGTACGCATTCCACTCGTGGCAGGAAATGGAATTTTTGATCAAGACCGGCTGGCTGGCAGCCACGATCGGGGTTTGTGTGGCCGTCTTTTTTGGCATGGCGTGGCTGCTGCGGGTGCGGGAGGTGAATGATATTGTGGCGATGGTCACGAGCCGACTGCGGCGGTGAGGCACCACCGTTTCCCTCCAGGTTTCCGTCTACGCTTTTATAAGTTTCAGTTACATAAAGTGTCTGTCCCTTTATTGAAATTTTATAAGTTTCAGTTACATAAAGTGTCTGTCCCTTTATTGAAATTCTGAGTCTTATGTGCCTTTTTTGTGGCTATCCCTTTATTGAAATCATAATCATGATCATAATCGTACTCGTGATTTCATCTGAATCTGTTGGCGATTATGATCACGAGCAGGATCACGATTACGAGTCGGGACCAGTCAATACATTCGGCGCATATTGCTCGGCAGGATACCGAGTTCGGTGCGGTACTTGGCGACGGTGCGGCGGGCGATCGGGATGCCGCGTTCCTTCATGATATCGACAATTTCCTTATCGCTGAGCGGTGATATGGGGTCCTCGTTGCGGACCAGATCGGCGAGTGCTTCCTTGACGCTGGTATTGCTGACCACCTGGCCGTCGGCGCGCTGATATCCGGGGGTAAAGAAATACTTCATTTCGAACACGCCTTGCGGGGTGGCGACATACTTCCCGGAAATTGCCCGGCTGACGGTGGTTTCATGGACACCCACTTCGTCGGCCACTTGCGACATCGTCATCGGTCGCAGGTGGGACGGGCCATGCTCGAAGAAGTCGAGCTGGCGATCGAGGATTTGTTTGGCGATATTCCAGATTGTCTGCTGGCGCTGGTGGATGCTTTTTATCAGGAACTTGCCGCTGCGGATTTTGTCTTTCACGTATTCCCGTGAGCCATCTTTATTGGCGCTCTTGGCCATCAGGTCTTTATACATATTACTGATGCGCAAATGGGGAATTTGCTCACCATTCAGCATGATCGTGTATTTGCCCTCGATCTTTTCGATCGATACATCGGGGAGAACATAATTGTGCGGGTCGGCACTGAAGATCTGGCCGGGCTTCGGGCTGAGAGTCGAAACAAATTGCGCCGCACGCTGGATGTTATCGACGGTGGAATTGAGCTTACGCGCGATCTCCGGGAACCGGTGGCGGGCCAGCGCCGATAAGTGGTTTTCGACGATCCGCCATTCCAGTGAGCCCTGCTTGCCGAGGCGGCGTAGCTGAATAAGGAGGCATTCGCTCAAATCCTGTGCGCCGACACCGACCGGGTGAAACGATTGGATGATGCTCAGTACCCGGATGATATTGCGCTCATTGATACCGGTGCTGGCGCTCATTTCCTCCGGGCTTGAAGTCAGGAACCCGTTGTCGTCAATGTTGCCAATAATTAATTCTGCCAGCTTGCGCTCTTCGCTATCCAGATCCGTAGAGCCCAGCTGTTCCAGCAGGTGTTGCTGCAGGGTTTCATGGCCAACCTGCGATTCAAAAAAATGCTGGCGTCGCTCTTCGTCCTCTTCGGAGCGCGACGAGTAAGCATTCGATTGGGCCATGTATTCACGCCATTCGTCGTCCAGTTTGGTCAACTCTTCGAACTCCTTATCGAACTCTTCGTCTTCGCTCGAGTTTTCTTTTTCAGATGGCGGCAACTCCTCTTCCAGGACCGGGTTGCTTTCCAGCTCCTGCTGCACCAGGCTGCGCAATTCGAGAACCGGTGCCTGCAAGATAGCCAGGCTCTGCTGCAACTGCGGCGCCAGCGTCTGCTGCAGTTGGAGGCTCTGAGTTTGTTGCATGCCTGGTGATGCCATAGTTGATACTAAAGAGAGTTTAAGAAAATTTGCAAGAAGGAATGAATCTTGCTGTCGTAAATAGAGTGCTTGTTGCTATCCGTTCGGTAAGCGGCTTGAAATTTGGTCGTTGAACTGAGATATTAAGAATGATGAAAGAACTAACCATGCGAGCACGCATTTCCGGTTGGGTCATTGGGTTGGCTGCGAGCGTATGTTTTGCGGTTCTGTCAACCAGTGGCTTGGCGCAGGACCAGCTTTCGGCGAAAGAGCAGGCATTAATTAAGCAGATTGCCGAGCAGCAGCAGCAGATAACTGCCAACATGGCCAAGATCGAAGCTGCGATGAAGGTGATTGAAGCCGACTTGAACCAGGCGCGGATATTTTCCAGGCGTGGGGGCCGGGGAGCGGGAAACTGAGATGAGGATAGCCATGAATTCGATAATTGGAGCGGCTGCGGCGTTGATGTTGCTGGCAAGTGTGGCAAGTGGCCAGGTGACAACGATTACAGCGGATGAACCGGAAAATCAGGGGCGTCAGAGCCAGGTCTCTGAAGTGACTGCCGGCGGGGTTTCTGCCCCTGACAAGGCAACTCCTGCCACGCTGCAGGAGATTTTGAATAAGAATAAGGCAATCCTGGAACAGCAGTCAGAGATTCTCAAGCAACTCGAAGTACTCAAAGAGCAGGCCCGTCAAACCCGGATCTTTTCCAGTCGTTCATAGATCACAAGTAGCCGCTGTCTTTAGTTGCTGAAGGCAACTGCTTCGAATAAGTTAAATTATGTTTAACTGCAAAGCGATATT
>CAYUDZ010000211.1:3114-3462 GCA_964443575.1 uncultured Chthoniobacteraceae bacterium
CCCGAGCCTGAGCAAATAGTTGTCGCAACACCAACCCCGGAGCCAACGCCGGAACCGACACCACCGCCACCGATGGTCTGGTATACGCTCGACCGCATATCGGTGACCACAGCTGATGGCGTGGTCGGTTATCCTGCCGGCACCATGGTGCGCTACATCGCGGAAGGACTCTTCTTCATCGATGGCTATGAGGTCGAAATTAATCCGCGCCAGGTAACCAGTGACTTGGATGTGCTGAACAAAGTATTGGAAGGACGCGCGGCAGCCAAAAGGCTACAACAGCAACAACTCCGGCAGCAGCAACAGCAAGCGGAGCAGCAGCAATTGATGCAACAACGGCAGCGTTCG
>CAYUDZ010000212.1:0-3450 GCA_964443575.1 uncultured Chthoniobacteraceae bacterium
AGGAGAGTAAACATCATTGCTGAATCATAGTTACGCCGGGACTGTTGCGATGGCAGTAATGAACTGGCCAAACCGGCTGACCGTAGCACGCTTACTGGCAACAGCTCTTTTCGTGTTGCTCATGTCGCTGCCATTTAACGGACATTACCTGGCAGCCTTTATTGTCTTCCTGGTGGCAGCGTTCACAGACTTTCTCGACGGCTATCTGGCACGGAAATACAACCTGATCACCGACTTCGGAAAACTTATGGACCCGCTGGCTGACAAAGTGCTGATGACGGCTGGCTTTATCATGCTGGTTCCAATAATTCCCGCTTGGGTCGTGGTTTTCATTCTGGCCCGTGAATTTCTGGTCACCGGGTTGCGCACCCTGGCTGCCAGTAAAGGAATAGTGTTGGCGGCAGAAAATCTGGGCAAATGGAAAACCGTACTGCAGGTTGCAACTATCGCGGTATTACTGGGTATCCTGGCCTTTCCAGCCCTATTGAAAAATTCTTCAATACTTGAACTGATAGCGACCATCTTAATTTACGTCACTTTGCTCATCACTGTGCTTTCCGGTCTCAACTACGCTCTCCGCAACCGCAGCCTTTATCTGCATCACTGAGCGCTTGCGCTGATCCGGCATTAACAAATTCTGACTTCCGGTGTGATCGCGTGTGCCGGAGAACATATTTCATGCTGCTATTCTTTGCAGCATCAGTCAGCGTTTTTATCAAAATATACCGATAGGCTCTGGCCTTGCATTTGCCAGCTGCTGCCCAGGCGGAACCCGCGCCGAGAGGAAAGCGTAATATAATGAAACTGAGTCTCATTATCCTCTTGTGCGCATGGGTTACTAGCAGCATAGTGACGCTTAGTTTATCGATTGGGTGAGGGTGAGTAGAAGGAGCTTTAAGAATGCGGAAGGCGAGACAGAGAACGATCAATGAGGAGGCGGTGTGGCGACTTACCGGGGGTGAGTGGCGGGTTTTGCATGGCAGCATCAGCGAGCAGGGTGCCAGCGTGGAGTGGCATGATTTCATATTGAGTGAGCCGCTTTTATGGTCGGAGAGTTTTCATCCTGACAGTTTGGAGATAGTGTTGAATTTTCAAGGCAAGGGAGTTTTTGATGGTGCAGAGTTGACGGCTGGCCAGGCGGCCGTTTACACCACCGGCGAGCGACCAGCACACGCGCTGAGAGTACCCGGCAGCTGGCACCGATTTTTGACGATCGAGGTGACGGCAGCTTATCTGCGCAGCGCTTTCCAGAGTCAGCTGGGCGATCTGCTAGGTCCAATCAGGGAATTCTGTGAACATCCACGCACAGCTTCACCGGTTTTGCTGGTGAGCCAAATCCCGGCATCGTTGCTGTCACTGCGCTCGCAGATGATCGAACCTCAGGTGGTGCCAGAGGCGCGTCCTCACTGGTATCGCGCCAAAATCCTCGAGGTTTTCAGCCACTTTCTGTTCAACACCGAAAGTCGCGACGAGCTTTTTTGCCAGCGCCAGCAAAGGATCAACCGCGAACGGGTTGATCGAGTGCTCAATCTCCTCGAGCGCGATATGTCCAATCCGCCCACCCTTGAGATGCTGGCTGCTGAAGTCGGTTGCAGTCCATTTCATCTCAGTAGGATTTTTTCTGAACACACCGGACAAACCATTCCAGCTTTCCTGCGAGGGCTGCGTATCTCACGCGCCGCTCACTTGCTACGCGCTACTGCAAGCCCGGTAACCGAAATAGCGTTCACTGTCGGTTACTCCAGCCTGGGCGCTTTCAATAAAGCATTTGCCAACCAGATCGGTTGCTCACCAAGTCTCTTCAGAAAGCAAACCTAACCTCGCCGGAAGCACTCTCCAGCACTCCAGCTAACTCCCTCAAAGCTCATAGGAGATACAAATGCGAGTGAGATTCAGTCGCAATTAAGAGGAGGTGATCAGCAATTCAGAGGAAGCGGGATGCTAAGATTAGTGTCAGTTTCGCTTCATTATGAACGACACTGATAAACTAATTGGCCAAATGAAAAATCGCAATCGACTTGGAGTTGGCGTATTCCCACGCCTGGTTGCAGTTGCTCTGCTCATTATCGTAGCTAGTGCTGCAAAGTTGCAGGCGGCTCCTCTCAACCAAAGTGCCCCTGACTTTGATCGTTGGAACTATCCATTCAACGGAACCAATGGCAGCCGCGGATCTGCACCCACATTCGGCGCTGTCGGCACGTCCTTTGACGATGCTGACGGACAATTCCTGATCGGCTTTAACCTTGCCAGCCAGTTGCCGACACTTAATCCAGGCGAATCCTTCAAAATCAATTCGCTGACTGTCACTGCAACACATTCGTCCGGATCGTTCCTGTATGATCCAACCTACGATTCTTATCAAAGCTATCTGGATATCGCGGATTCTGCTTTTGTAGCCGACTCCGATACCGGACGCCCAATAATGCTGACCGGTGCGGCGACCAAGTCGACCGTTGGCTATAGCGGGTTTTCTTTCAACGATTTAGGAGATGCAACCAATTCTAATCCTCCATTTTACGGCGAAAGCGAGACGTTTGGATTTGGCGATCCATCTGCTAAAAATACGCGTTCGGCCTTTGCCTTTGATCCCAGCTCAGTTTCGGGTTCCAACCCATTTGGTAATGTTTCCAATTTCGTTTCTGATGGCTTCGACTTCACCCCGTTTGCGATTGGCACGACCGGCCTGAACCCGGGTGATGCGGTCGTCGAAGCTAGTCCCGGGTCTACACCCGGCTCGACTTTCACTTTTGATGTGGATGTCACCGATGCCGGCATTCAATCGTATCTGGCCGATGGACTAGCCAATGGTGGTTTGTTTTTCTCGATTATCTCGCTGCATGATACTGGCATGTCGGGCGGTTCGAATCCTAACTTCTACACTGATGACAATTTCGACCCGGCAGCTGTGCCGGCGACCTTGTCGCTCGACTTTGAGGTCATTCCTGAGCCGGGTACCTGTGGTTTGCTAGCCTTTGGCCTGATGACTCTGCTGGCCAGGCGCAGACGCCAATCACCAACGGCCAGAATGTCGCGGCTGTAACCGATAGTTCACAGGGAGGCGAAATCCAATATGAATTTTGAGTTCAATAAAATCAGCGGCTTGACGCTGATCGAGTTACTGGTGGTTATTACTATCGTTGGCGTGCTGACAGGGCTGACGGTGCCGGTTATATCGAAAGCTGTGGCTGCCAGCGAGCAGACCGCTGAAGTCTCAGCCGCGAAACGTCTGATCGAGGGCTACCTTACCCACGCGGCAGATAATACCGGAAAGTTAATGCCTGGCTACGGTCGCTTTGACGCATCAACCGAGGACGGGCAGGCAATTTTTTTTCCTGCCTCCGGACGCTATCCGTGGCGGCTCGCGCCCTACCTCGGGTATGACTTTGAGGCGCTCTATGTGAATGAGGGAGCTCAGCGCTTACAGAGCATGGGCTTGGACAACACTTACGG
>CAYUDZ010000213.1:0-3399 GCA_964443575.1 uncultured Chthoniobacteraceae bacterium
TAAACAAGCGCCTCACGCTGGTCGCAGTAGATGGCTTGTGATTTTTTCGGGCTAAACCGTATCCGACAAAGATTGATAATACAGCCGCGCCAGCAGCTCACTAACAGTTAACCACTAACAGATAACTAATCACCGATCACTCGCCATCAGCCACTCAACCGTCTGCGCTACACCTTGTTCGAGTGATACAAACTGCCGCTGCCCGATACGTTCAAGCATCTTGCGATTGTCCAGGGTGATCGCTGACACATCACCGGCTCGTTGTTCCTTGAAAACAACCTCTGCTTGCTTCCCTGTCGCCAGTTCGATCACCTTAATGATCTCCACCAGCGTCGCCGACTGGCCGCTGGCAATGTTGTAGGCCTGATGATCGCAGCCGGCTTGAACCAGGGCCGCCATGCAATCGGTCAGGTCGTTGACCAGCAAATAATCCTTGGCACCATTGCCATCACCCCAAATCTCGATTGGCAGGCCTGACAGGATCCGGTGGGCAAAGATGGGCACTACCCCCTGCTTGCGTTGCGGATTCTGGCCCGGCCCGTACGGGTTGGACGGACGCAGGATCAGCGTCCTGATGCCGTGCTTATGCACCGCCACATTCAAATACATTTCCATCGCCGCCTTGGCCGCACCATACCCGGAAATCGGACAGAGCGGGTGATCTTCGGCCACCGGTGCACTCTGCGGAACCCCATAAACCGCACCACCGCTGGAAACAAAAACAAAATTATTCACCCCTTGCCGGACCGTTGCTTCAACCGCCAGCATCAGCAGTTCAAGATTACGCACCAGCGACAGGCGGTCGGAATCCAACAGCGGCGACGCCCCGGAGTCATGCACCAGATAAACCACTGTATCGCATCCGGTTAGCGCCTCATCCAAATCGCTGCTATTACCGATATCACCGGCAACAAAGTCCCCCACCCCATGCTGCCGGCTCTGCTGCGGCCGGTCAAACACCCGCACCTGCCAGCCACCCGCCAACGACCGCGCCAAATGCCCGCCAAGGAACCCGTTGCCCCCAAGCAAAAGGATTTTTTTCTCAGCTAAGCTCTCAGCCATGCAAAATTCTAGTCTTCATCTACCCCCGATGACAAACCTGAAACAAACAAACTGTTAAAGAGGGACTAATCGTAATCGCAATCAGTTAGTTTCGGTAAAGGTTCCGCCTTCGCTTGATGAAAATTTATACTGATTGCAAATGCGGGGCTTCGGCGGACTGACGGGAACTTTGCCCTCCAGGTATATTGGGTAAGTTCAGACCAAGCGTTGGATCTGCTTACTCCCAGTGCACACTGGGAGGGGCACAGGCCTGACTTTACCAACCCTCCGAATGAAAATCACTGCCAACTGATAACCCAATAACCCTTCCCCCTCTTGTGTCTTATGCGCCTTTTGGCGGCTAATCCCTCATATCAGCGGCCTTATTTTTTCTGCTGCATTTTCTTTTGCAGTGCCCGTAAGTTCTTACGGGCAAATTTTGCTCCGGCGCCATGGACATGCAGTGCCTTATTGTAATACTCGATCGCCTTGGAGTAGTCCTTGATCCGTTCAAAATGCAGCCCCATGTATTCGTAAGGCTGGGCGCTGTTGGGGTCGAGCCTGATTGCTTCGCGGTAGACCAGGTACGCTTCATCATGCAGCCCGCCGCTATCTAGCGCCTGCGCCAGGTTGATCTGACGCCAGACATCCTGCGGGAACAGCTCCAGTCCCTGCTGCAAATATTTTGCCGCATCGCGGTAGAGCGCATCCGCCATGACTCGTGAGCGAAACCGGCCGGCGCTGAACAACCGTGCTTCGCCGATATGGTGGTACAGCTCCGGGTTGGTCGGATCCAGCGCCAGTCCCTTTTTACCTTCTACGATTGCCTGTAGGTACTCGTCATCGCGCAATGCGGCGCGTGCTTTTTCCGCTTGAATCTCAGCCGGCCAGTAACGCCAGGTCAGCCACAGCGTCGCGACCCCGATCAGCATCAGCAGTCCGCGCACCGAAAGCCCGAATACCCGGGATGGTCGTGACTCTGATTTGTTTTCACCGGCTGCCGGGTTAGCCAGGATCGCAAGTAACAATGTGATGACCAGCAGATTCGCCGGGATGTGCATATTGAAGTCGACTACCGCATGAGTGGCAAAGACGCCAAACGCCGACAGGCAGCCAATCATCAGCGCCAGTGTGGTACTGGTCCGGCGCAGGCTCGGCTCGAGACGCTCACGCAGCAGCCATTTGATCGTATCCCAGCCGGAGCCAAAATGGAGTACCATCACCACAACCAGCAGCACGAACCCGATGATCCCGTACTCGGCCAGCGTATGCACATAATCATTGTGCGCATGGATCGGGTCTTTCTGGTAGCCGCCGAAAGGCCGGAACATCCGCCCGTAATAAAGAAATGTCCAGGCTCCGGTGCCGAACCACGGCTTATCGAACCAAGGCACCAGCGCCGCCTCCCACATCTCAAACCGCATGTTCTTAAAATCCAGCGAGTTCTGCAGTCGCGCCATGATTTGTGGCCGGGTATTAATGTAGTACAGCGCGCCGCCGATCAGGCCGAATAGTAACGCCAGTATCCCACCCGACATCAGGATCGCCCGCCCGCGGTGGACTGATCGAACCGAGGCAATCGACAAAAACGCAAATAGCAGCGATGCGCAGGCAATCGCCAAAAATGGTCCACGGCTACCTGCGATCACGGTGCCTGCCAGGCAGACCACGGTCATATAGGCGAACAGCAGGCGTGATGTCCAGCCGATCCGCGCCCAGACTGTAATCGCCGCGGCCAACATCGTCATCATCGCCATGAAATCGCCCAAATGCGTCGGACACATCAGCATCCCGCTGGCCCGCCAAGCGTAATTGGGTGGGATAATCCCAACCACATTGAAATCACGCGAGCTGGTGGTGAATTGTACCGCGCCATAAACCATGTGCGGCAGGCAGATCAGCAACAGCCCGCCGACCAGCCACAAGCGCAAATTTTGTTCGGTCAAGCGGGTCGCTACCAACAGGTAGGCCGCCAAAGCACCCAGCGTGGCAAACACATGAAACCGGCTCAAATAATCGACCGGCGAATTCAACGCCCGCACCAGCACGTAAGCAGCAAACACGACGACAACCCCGATGACCCAGGGCCGCGCCGGCATCCGGAAGCGCCCGGGCAACAGCGCCGCCAATAGCGCAGCCACCCCGACCAACCCATACGCAGGTTGACTGAATACCAGCCGCGTCCCGCCACCCAGCACATGCATCAGGGCAACGCCGAGCACCAGGATTACCAAAATTACTGCATTCCACATCGTCGCCTAGGTAAGCATGCCAGGCACAATTCGTCTATGCCGATGTCTGTATTCTCATCATATTCGTAATCGTAATCAGTTAGATTCGGCAAAGGTTCCGCCTTCG
>CAYUDZ010000214.1:0-3381 GCA_964443575.1 uncultured Chthoniobacteraceae bacterium
GATACCATTGAAATGGCCGAGCGACTCCGTATGTGCCGAGGCAATCGATTCAACCGCTGCAGCAATCGCCGTCTCAAAGCCAAAACTCTTATCGATGTACATGATGTCATTATCGATCGTCTTGGGAATACCAATGACCGCTATCGGCAGCTTGCGCCTGATGATTTCCTGTGCCAGTTCGCTGGACCCGCGCAGGGTACCGTCACCTCCGATTACAAACAGGATGTTGACGCTCATCTGTACCAGGGTGTCGACCATCGTCCCAATATCCTGTTGGCCACGCGAGGTACCCAGGATGGTGCCGCCGCGTTCATGGATGTGCTCTACCCGACTCGGGGTCAGGTTGCGTACTTCGTGACCTTTCTCGGGTATCAGTCCCTCGTAGCCAAAAGGAATACCATAGATATTCTTCACCCCGTAACAGTGGTGCAATTCCATGACAATACCACGAATCACATCGTTGAGTCCGGGGCATAATCCACCGCAAGTCATGATCGCACAGGAAATTTCCTCAGGGTCAAAGTAAACGTATTCCCGGGGTCCGGCCCGTTCCAGCGACGGCAGTTCACGTCCTTGCTCAACCAATTCCATTACATGGTCCACCCGGTCATCCAGCAAGATCCGCTTGCTGTCGCTAACGAAGTGTTGTTTTCGCTGCTCCAGCGGTAAATGCTTATCGATAGGTGATGGGATTTCCGGTTTGCCGAGTTGGGTAATATCTAACGCTTTGGGATCCATAATCAGCGACGAGTCCTAGCCCGAATGGCCAAAGCTGTCGAGAAAATGTGAGCTATCGCCTGCAAAAGGACATAAGTCACAGTATCCGTCTGCATTAGACCGACCCTTGCGACGCTACATTAATTTGGCACCCAACTCAGCCAGATCACTGCGTTCCCCTTTGGAAAGGGAAACATGGGCTGCGGCTGCCTGGCCCTTGAGGCGATTACGTGTGTAGACCAGGCCATTGGACAAGCTGTCGACATAAGGGTTATCAATCTGGGCGGGGTCTCCTACCAAAATCAACTTAGAGCCTTTGGACATCCGGGTGACCAGCGTCTTAGCCTCCAGTGGAGTCAGCTGCTGGGCTTCATCCAATACAAAAAACCTTCGCGGGATCGAGCGTCCGCGGATGTAACAAAGTGCTTCGATTTCCACAATTCCCTGGTCGATCAGTGATTCGTAAGGTTTGCGGTAACCATTTTGCTGGTTGCTGACACCCAAACCGTCATCATTGGCCTTGCGCTTAGACGCCTTGCGCTTGCCGTTGCCGTCTGGATTCAAGCCCGGCGGTGGCATCAACACTTCCAATGCATCGTAAATCGGTTGCAGCCATGGCCGCATCTTTTCATCCAAGTCACCGGGCAAGAACCCCAGGGTGTCGCCCATCGCAACCACCGGACGACTGATGGTCATGCCGGAAAACTCGCGCCGCCCAACGCTGTGCAGACCCGCAGCCACCGCCAGCAGCGTCTTGCCCGTCCCCGCCTGGCCGTAGCAAGTTACCAGCGCTACGTCGGGGTCGAGCAAGGCATCAATAAAACATTGCTGGCCAAGGTTAACCGGCCGGATATCGATGCCGCGAGGGATATGCAAATGGTCCGGTATCAGCAATCGCTTGAAGCTACCATCCGCCATCATTCGCGCTGGCATCGTCTTGCTGTTCTCGGACTCTAGCAGCACATATTCATTAATTCTGATTTGCTGCTTTTGCTGCTCATCTGCTTCGAGTTCGCCACTGCTGGCAAACCGCTGCATGCTATTGACTGTCACCGAAAGCCTGGGGATCTGATAATTTTCTACATCGCGCGGCTCTACCTTATCATTCAAATAGTCTTCGCACTGCATGCCGACAGCACGCGCCTTCAACTGCATGTTCAAATCCTTGGTGACCAATACCGTACGTCCCTTGCTCTCCTCATCCACTACCATCGCTGCGGCTATGATCCGGTGGTCGACCCGTTCCATATTGCTGAACACGTCACTGAATTTTTTCAGCGCAGCGGACTTCGCCCGCCGCCCGGTGAAGTCAGGTACCAGCAACCGCACACTGCCGCCGCCATCAGTCTCCACCCCGTGGGTGACATCACATTGCTCATCGGCAAATAGCTTGGTTAGCATCCGGTGGACGCTACGGGCATTGGCGCCGCGCTCCGATTGCTCGTTCTTGAAACGGTCCAACTCGCCCAAAACATCAACAGGGATCCAAACATGGTTGTCATCAAATTTCTGGACGCTATACGGGTCGTGCAGCAGGACATTGGTATCGACCACAAAATTCTTCGATCCCGCCTGCGGGGTAATCTCACGGGATGCCTTCGCTGTTCTTTTGCGGCGCACCTTGCGTACTTCCTTGCGCTCAGGCTCTCCGAACAAGTCGACTAATTCAGATTTCAAAGCCGGCTCGGCTCCGCCGTTTTCATGTAATGGATCCATCTGGTTCATGATTTTTGCTCCCTTGATCGCATAGCCGACATGAATTTTTCCAAAGTCAGGGGTCTCAGCTTGGCACCCAAAGCCAAGCTCTCCAGCACGTGCTGTTGAAACAATTGCCGCAAGATGTTGTATAGGCTAAGCGAACAATCACAAAATAGCAATGATATTCGACCAAAACCACGTGACAATTCCGTCACACGACTACTGCCAGAAAATACCTTTTTTGGCTCATGGCGTTGGCGGGGATATGCGCCCGTGGTTGGTGGGGGGGTACTGATAGCTCTTACATCATCAGTGCAAGTATATAAAGGGACAGACAATATATTAAAAGTATATAAAGGGACAGACAATATATTGAAAATTATATTTAAGTTGCTTGATGAAAAACAGTTACCATTGAATATTGAAATCGATTTATTCCAATTTGAATGGTTTGGGATTTTTGGCGGCAAAGCGGGCAGCCAGGTCGTCGTAGTGAGTACGGTGGTAACTAACGAGTGCTGAAAAGTAATCGAGCGCCTTGGCTGGAGTCAGCTTCAGGGGGTGGCGGCGTTTGGCAGCGTTGCTGAATTCAGGCAATTTTAATTTGGAATTCTTCCTTTGCCGGGCCATCGACTTGCTTGCATTTACTTCCCAGGGTGAATCTTTCCGACCATGCATTGTCCTGCCGATTGCCGTCGTCCTTGCGATTTTCATAGTAATGGTCGAGAAATGGCTGGATTTCATCCATCAGTTCTTCCCAGCTGACAGAGCCGAGCGTTGGCGCTAGAAGCTTTTTCTCTGGCTCCGGAAATTTGAGGTCGGCTGTTGTTACGCTATTGCTCATTGAGTTTCTTCACATCTTCCATAACCGTACTATCACCCTGCTGCAGGATGATGGCTTGTACTTCTGGATCTTCAACTTTTAACTTAGCAAGCTTAAGTAAACTTGCAATATCGCTAATGTCC
>CAYUDZ010000215.1:0-3372 GCA_964443575.1 uncultured Chthoniobacteraceae bacterium
AAACAAGCGCCTCACGCTGGTCGCAGTAGATGGCTTGTGATTTTTTCGGGCTAGGCCTACAGTGAGTTTTCATAATTTAAAAAAATACTGCGCCTGAAGTTATCACTCAAGTGCCGCTTGTGCACGAATTATTGGACAGTTGAATAGATTGTTGCTTGGACACCCTACAAGTTGCTATTTCAGCGTGCCGGTATAGGCCTGACCACAGCTCACAATCCGGTTGGGTGATCGATGAATTGCCACTCGAGGTCGAAGTGGTTGGCGGCCTTTTCCGCCAGAGCTTTAACGCCGAAAGTTTCGGTGGCGTAATGCCCTCCCAACAGCAGGTTGACTCCCAACTCCTCGGCCAGCGGGTACGCCCAATGCGAGGCTTCGCCGGAAATCAGGGTATCTGCACCTAGCTCGGCAGCACGTGCCACATCATTGCCCGCCCCACCGGTAACGATACCTACTTTGGCCAGCTGTTGTGGGCCGCCGGGACAGACGTGAACCGGTCCATTTACGGCGGCTGCCAAGCGATCTTGCAATTCATCACGACTCAAATCGACCGTGCATAGCCTGCCAACTGGCGTGCTGCCGCCAAATTCCATCCACGCTTCACCTGGCTCCAGCCCCATCGCTTTGGCCAACAGAACATTATTACCGATCTCCGGGTGGGCATCGAGTGGCAAATGCATACTATAGATGGCCAAGTCACCATCCAGCAGCAACTTCAGCTTGCGATAGCGGAAGCCGGTAAAGGGATGTGGCTCATTCCAGAACAGCCCATGGTGGACGATCAATAGTGATGCCCCCGCTTCGATCGCTCGCCTGATGGTAAATTCGCAGGCATCGACTGCGGCGGCCACCTTCTTGATGTGCCCGCTCGACTCGACTTGCAAGCCATTGCAGGCACGCGTGGCATCCTCAATATCGATATCAGCAAAGCAGTCGTCCAACCAGTCGGTAATTGTCTTCAACGGGTGCATCATTTTACTCATACGCTCTCTCGGCAGCCATGGCTCCTACGTGTAATTGGTTGTGGTCGTGCAATGGTAGGGTCAGGATAAAGTTGGCACCACCGAGTTGGGATTTTTCCACCCTCACCGCTCCGCCATGGGCTAACATCACATTCTTAACAATTGCCAGGCCGAGCCCGGTTCCACCGGTGTCGCGAGAGCGATCCTTGGCAACACGATAAAAGCGTTCAAAAATACTGTCGCGATGGGCTGGTGCAATTCCCGGGCCATTATCCTCAAACTCCATCACTAGATTATCCCCTTCTTGTCTTCCCGAGATCCTGATCACCAAGTCTCTGGCGGTGCTGTATTTCAAGGCATTGTCGAGCAGGTTAAAGAACACCTGATCCAAGCGGTCGACGTCAACCGATACTGGCGGCAACGACTCTGGTAAGTCGAGGCGTATGCTGGCCCCCTGCCTTTGGATCGCTGGCTCCAGTCGCTCAAGCACCCGTTCCAGGCAATCCCGCAAACTGACCTCTTGCAGTTGCAACCCTGGCGCTTGAGACTCCAACTGGGAAATGGTCATCGTGTCTTCAATCAGGTATTTGAGGCGCTCGCAGTGCTTTTGCATTGTCACTAGGAAGTCACGTGCCATGGCAGGGTCGTCGAGGCCATCATCAAGCAGTGTTTCAATGTAGCCGCTGATGATGGAAAGCGGGGTGCGCAGTTCATGGCTGACATTGGCCATTAATTCCTGGCGATAGGTTTGCTGCTTGCGCAGTTCTGTGATGTCGTGAAACACAGCAACAATACCCAGCGGCTGATCGCTTTCGCCCGATGCTTCAACCGCTACCGCATTAACCGCAAAGTATTTTATCGCTCCGCTGTCGTAGCCACCTTCCATGACAGAGAAATCCACGCGCTGCGGCAGCCTGCTTGCGATCGCCCGGTTCAGAGTCTCATTGAGCTGGGCAATCCGGAATACTTCCATCACCGTTTTATTGAGTGGCGACACCTTGATATCAAACATGTCGACCAGCGTTGCATTGACCAAGCGCACGTTCTTGCCCGGGTCAGCTATCAATACCCCCTCAGACATGCTCGAAAGGATTGCCCGTAAACTGAATCCCTCATCACTGATTTGCTGGCGCTGGTTGACCAGTCTTTCGCGCAAGGCTTCGATATGATTCGACATGCGCCGGATAGCCGGTGTTGCCCGCACCAGCAGTGCGGCTGAGTAGTCCTCGTCGACCAGGCGCTTAAGATACTGCTGTAACCGGCGCAGCGGAAAAAAATGCAGAACAAAAAATGCTACCAACGCCAGACACAAGGCAGTGCCGATGGCGACTTGCCAGAACTGCACTGTGGCAAACATAGCTAGGAACTCGCACGAAAGCGGTACCCTTCACCGCGGATAGTTTCAATTTTTACGGAAGCCCCTTCTAACTTGCCACGCAACCGCCGCATGTGCGTATCGACCGTACGGGTATCGATCGGGTTCTGATACCCCCAAACTTCATGCAACAATTTGTCGCGAGATAGTATTTTGCCACGCCGCTCGATCAGTAGAGCCAGTAACTTAAATTCGGTTATCGTCAGGTCCAAGCGCTTGCCATCAAGCTGAAATTCAAATGCCGACTTATCCATTCGGAAGCCGTCAAATTCCACCACCATCGATGCATCCGACTTAGCAGTACGTTTAAGGATCGCTGCCGTTCGCAAGACCAGTTCCTTGGGGCTGAAGGGCTTGGTCACATAATCGTCGGCACCGTCCTGAAGCCCGCGAATGCGATCTTTTTGCTGGTTTTTGGCGGTCAGCATCAGGATCGGAGTGTGCGACACCTCAGGATCACTGCGCACTTCGCGGCAGACGCTCAAGCCATCCATGCCAGGCATCATCAGATCGAGGATCACTACGTCGGGACGGCTATCGCGGATAATATGCAGCCCCTCTACTCCATTGGTTGCAGTCAGTACCTGGTAGCCTGCTTTTTGCAGGTTGTAACGAACCAGATTTATCACATCCTGCTCGTCATCCACTACGAGTATCGCGTCCCTCGTTTTCATCCACCAAATAGCTAATACGGTAATTCCAACCTCACAAGCTAATGTATAAAAAAAATTCGGGCCACGCACACCAAGGAGTAACAAGGGAGATAACTAGTGCGTGGCCCGAATCACCTTAACCTATAGATTTAGACGCTTTCCTTTAATAGATGTTCAAAGTTTTTTAACAAATTTCATGAGCCACTGAAAGCAACGCTGCCAATGTTGTGTAAAAGACTGCAGTTGAGATAGCTAGCAGGCACTATTCGCCCGCTGCGCCGATATGCCCCGATAGCATCGGGACAGTTTTAATACCATCTCTAAACAGTTTTGCGCAAATGAGGATTCGTAATCGTAATCCTGATCGTAATCATATTCACCAACT
>CAYUDZ010000216.1:0-3363 GCA_964443575.1 uncultured Chthoniobacteraceae bacterium
ACTCGCTACCGAGGCAGGCGCCATCCGAGTTATCGGTTACATCCGCATGCCGGAACCCCAGCGCGTGGAGCTGTTCGAGTTGCGCTTCCAGTGAACTAAATGGCGCCACCAGGGCAAAACATCCGATATTCATAATTGTTAATCAGGGGGTTGTTTGAAAAATTTACAGTGTCCATGGAGCCCGCAGCGGGCGGCTCATCATCTTGACGGCCTCGCTACTGCCGACGACCGTTTCGTTGGCCGCATCCCATTGCAACTCCTCCCCCGTCCGTATGCAGATGTCACCCATCTGCGAGATCAGGTCGGAGCGCACCGCCGAGTCCAGCGTAGCAATCGGCTGACGGCGACTGCTCACCGCGTCGATAAAATTCTGAAAATGGTTGCGGCTGACTGGCAGGCGACGTGGCCCGGGGTCTCTGGCTTGGCGACGCAGTTCCTGGGACGATGTGTAAAGTCCTCCACGGGTCACCGCTACCCAGCCTTCCGCGCCCATAAACAAGGTACCATTGTCTGGCTTGATCGGCCCGGTATGGTCAAATGGTATGACACTGCCAGGTTGTTTGGCGCTTTCAGTATCGAGGAAGTGGCCGCGCAGGCCGTTCGGGTAGCTAAACTCCATCTGCCAGTGGGTAGCGGCATCAAACAACCCGCTGGTCGGGATCGTGCCGGTGGCCTGGTACTCGACGGGTACCCCCAACTGCTCTTCATCGGCCCACCACTGTAGCAAATCGAGTGGGTGCGCCCCCCAGCCTGCGATGAAGCCCAGCGCATAATCATAAATAAACCACGACCCCTTCTTAGTGATCCGGTCATGACAAAATGGTTTCATGGGTGCCGGCCCGAGCCACATCTCATAATCCACTCCTTCGGGTACTTCGGCCGAAGTAGGATCACCGCCGGATTTACCCTGGGGTGCCCAGACATACACTTCCTGCACTGCACCGATATGGCCGTTGAGGACCAGTTCAATCCCCATCCGGCAGCTGTCCATCGAGCGCTGTTGGGTGCCATACTGGAACACCCGCCGGTATTGATCAACGATCTGCCGTGCCGCCAGATCCTGCTCGATAGTGATACCCAGCGGCTTTTCGCAGTACATGTCTTTACCTGCCCGCGCTGCTGCCAGCGCAATCGGTACATGCCAGTGATCCTGGGTGACAATATGAACGGCATCGATATCATCACGCGCCAGTACTTCCCGGAAGTCGTTGTAAGTGTCGGCAACCCCCCACTGCTCTGCGCGCTTATTGCGCCGCTCACGCACCGGATCACAAACAGCCACGATCTCAGATTTGGCATATTGCACATAGTCCAAACAGGACGCCGAACGGCCACCACAACCAATTACCGCCACCGTAATCCGCTCGCTGGGCGCCACCGCTCCCTCTTTACCCAAAGCCCGCGCCGGGATGATCGTCGGGAAGCCCACTGCTCCGGTAGCCAAGGCACTATACTTGAGGAATTTTCGACGGCTACAGGATCTCATTGGGACTTAAGAACATCCTTGCTGCAGGTGCAGTTGGTCGTCAATGCTAAGGCTGAAGTTTCTTCTCCGCCTTATCAGCAACCGGCAGCAGTTGCAGCGAGCGCAGGTTGACCGGGGTCCACCCTTCTTTGACCGGCTGTATCTCCAAAATTTGCCGCCCGCTCTTAGCTATTGTCAATCTGCCAACTTTCGTGGTGAGGAATGAATCGTAGCTGCCGGTGTCGGGGACACTTGCTGTGATTGTTTGACCGCCTAAGGCCAAATTGATCTTCGAACCATCAGCAGGAACCGCCGCTGTCAATACGACATCGATCAAGCTACGAATAAAGTAGCCGGGTGGCATCCAATCCGTGGCATGGGTATCATAGCCCCATGAGCCATTCATGGTCATGCAGGTCTCCCAATAGTTACCTGCGGAAAGACCGCGGGCCGGGATAAAATTCTCAGGAGTTTCATAATCCCCATGGGATTCCTTGGTCAGGCGATCATTTTGGATCAGCTCCGGATAAGGCTCCAGCAATGGCTGGAACAGGCGGGCTCGTTCAGCATTCATCCACACCGGGGTGTCCCACCACAGCACATCAATATCATAGCCGCCAAGGAATTCCTTTACCTGCGGCACGGCGATCTCGCGCAGGTATTGATCAAAGTCACCGTACATGATCCACTCATCACCACCGGTCACTTCCGCCGGTTCCCAGGTGCCGGCTGGCACTGCGTACACCCCCCAGTGGATAAACATACCAAACTTCGCGTCACGCCACCATTGCATGCGCTCATCAGGGCTTTTATCTGTCTCGGACGCCGCCATTGAAAACTCTGCTGACAGGTGGCTAAAAACCAGCAGCAGGAATACCAGCAACGCTAGATTTTTGTTTAGTAGTATACTCATTTGATGATTATAATATATCGCGATCCAGCTTTGAAAAGGCTTGAGTAAACTCGCGGAACTTAAGGATAAGGAACCAGGCGCAAGCTGGCTTTCTTCAGCATCGGATATAAAAGCACCGCCAGCACGATGATCGCCGCGCCCAGATAGAAATAGCCCGTCATTCTTTCCGACTCGCCGAAGATCAGCAAGGCCAGCAGGATTCCGTAGACCGGCTCCATATTATAACCCAGCACCACATAGTAGGCGCTCAGTCGTTTGACCAGGTCGATAAACATGGTGAACGCGTAGGCAGTGCAGGCGATGCCCAGGAACAGCAGGATGATGATATCCAAAGTAGTGGGAACCATCTGAAGCTGCGCACCTAATGGATTGATAACAAGAAACACGGATACCCCGAAAAAACCTCCCACCATCTCGTAAAAAGAAATTACCGATGGGCGACCGGTCTCGACCAACTTTTTGTTGAGCACGGTAAATGCCGCCGCCGCCATCGCCGCCACCAGCGCAACCAACCCGCCCATCAGGTAACGGGTTTCAAACTGAAAGATCAGGTACAGCCCGATCATCACGACCAGGGCCAGGGCAATATCGAGGACACTTAACCGTTTCCGGAAAAGTAACGGCTCCATGAAACTTGCAAACAGCGTGGTCGTCGACATCACACCTAGCAGTACCGAGACGTTGGACAACTTGATCGCGCCAAAAAAGCAAATCCAATGCAGAGCCACCACCAGCCCAACCGCCATGTATTGCAGTACTTTCCTGCCCTCGACCCGGAACGGAATCCGCTTAATTTTCAGGTAAATCCAGAATGCCAGCCCGGCAATCAACATCCGGTACCAGATGAGCTCGGGGGCAGCGAGTGTCGACAGCTTGCCACCAATCGCCGTGAAACTCACCAGCAAGACAACCCAGTGTAATTTGATATGGTCGATGGGTTTGGTGCCCATAATTTCAGCCTGTTTGCTTTTATAGCCTGTAATCA
>CAYUDZ010000217.1:0-3318 GCA_964443575.1 uncultured Chthoniobacteraceae bacterium
TCGCCAATTGACGGGATACACACTCACTGCAAGACGTCTAATTAAGTCGCGATTATCCCGTGACCACGTTGTCACGTGGAACGGGACTCACGTGGCGATCACGATTACGATTATAATCAAGAGTAAGAGACAGCCCCAATGAATCAGGAGTACGAAGGGCCAGGGCAGCGAGATGAGATGTTGCTATACAAAATTAGATCCAACTGAATGTTGGGTATTGGGATGAGAATTTGACATATGGGAGTGTTGGGTAATGTAGGGCTATGAATAAACTATCACTGGCCGTAATTGCTACTATCATTAGCGTGTTGTGTTTAGCCAATGGTTCATTAGCGGCCGACCCGCAAGCGCTGGTAGCAGAAACTGTCGCGGCTGTCGGCGGCAAGAACGCCCATTATCAGCTCAAGGATGTGGAGTACACCTATACTTACACCAAAGCAGGCAATAGTTGAGCAAATAGTGTCTGCAGAGCGCAGCGTGATGATTAGTTTTTTCTAATCTTCATCTTCGCCGAGTAAAGTATCGTCGTCGTCTGGTTCCTGGCCGTAGTTGCCCATCTCGAGTTGTTCGAGCACCTCGGTCATGTCCTCGGATTGGTCCCAGACATTCTGATCGATGTAGATGGGAGCTTTTTGCTGGATAGCCATGGCGATCGAATCACTGGGACGGGCATCCAGCTCGATGATCTTTTTCTTATGCAGTTCGTTCTCCTCGCTCAGCAGTAATCTGGCAAAGAATGTTTTATCCTTAAAATCATTGATGACGACGCGTTCGACTTTGGCACCCAGGGCGGTGAGCAGATTAGCTATCAAGTCGTGGGTCAGTGGTCGTTCTTTGGGCATCTCCTGCATGAACATTGAGATCGCAGCGCCGACTGCGGCATCAACATAAATGACAATACACTTGTCGCCGTCGGAGAGAAAGACGCCGCTACCGCCACCACCCGGTACGACCGCGCGCACTCGCACCTCGATTATTCCATTTTTCATCTATCAGTAACTTATTCGCCAGTGTACTGGCATGCAAGCAAGCTGATTCCGGAGTTGCGATACTGCCGTGACGATGGCATTCTCCTGCTACTGTAGTCATGGATAGAAAACACTATACCGCCGTATTACCAATCGGACTGATCATGCTTTGCGGACTCCTGGCAGGCTGTGGGTCAGCCGAAAAGAAGCAGACGCAAGAGCAGCAGGCGGACTGGCAGCCTGACATGCAGATCGAAGCAACAGAAGAGACAACTGAGCCACAGGTGTCGACGATCGATTTGTCGCTGGATACTTTTTTGGCGGAACTGCGTTCAGCAGCGATCAGGCGCAACATGCACAAGCTGGCCTCCATGATGACATCGAACTTTGGATACCAGTTGAATCCGCCGCTGGAAGGCGAGGGAGTTTTTCAATACTGGGACAATAACGATCTATGGAATGAACTCATTCTGATCCTTAGTGAGGAATTTGTCCCCAATGGTAATTTCATGGTATCCCCGCCAGAGTTTGCCGACTCCAGTATGCCCTACAACGACTATCGGGCGGGACTCATCAAGGTTGGTGACGAATGGAAGTTTGCGTATTTTGTACGTGACTAACTTCGGCAGCAGTCACCTGGCGCAACTAGCATGATTGCCATCATAATTCCTGCGCGAAATGAGGAGCAGGCATTGCCTCTCGTCCTCGAAGAACTTCAGAATAGTTTAAGCACTGAGAGTTATTGCATTGCTGTCGGGGCTAATGCCTGCAGTGATCGGACGGTAGAAGTTGCCAGGCATTCAGGTGTCGTGGTCGGTGAAACGGAGCGTGCAGGATATGGTCATGGCTGTATGGCGGCGATAGCAGCTGCCAATGAGAACTGCGTGGCGCAAGCCTACCTGTTCACTGCCGCCGATGGCGCTGGTGACCCTGCGGACATCCGGCAATTGGCCACCGCTTATGAAGGTCAGGGGGAGGGCATGGTGATCGGCCAGCGCCGGGCCTCCGGGGATTTCAATTTGCGGCGTAAGGCTGAGAACCTATTGCTTGGGATTTGGGTAGGTTTGCTATGTGGCCGTATTTTTTCAGATATTGGCCCGCTGCGCATTATTGGGCGACGCGACTTTGAGCGACTACAATTACAGGAGCTGACCTATGGATGGACTATCGAAGCTCAGATACTTGCGGTACGGCTGGGGATTCCGCTGACGACCATTGCAGTAAATGAACGCTTCCGGGTGGCCGGCAGCCAGCAGGTCAGCGGGCACTCGTTGCGGCGCTCACTGACAGTCGGGCTGACTATCGCACAGGCGGGACTGAGGGCCCGGCTAAGAAAGCTGGACTAGCCCGGATAAATCACAAGCCATCTGCTGCGACCAGCGTGAGGCACTTGTCTACAGCGTTGGGCTTGAATTTCGCCATTCACAGTATGTACTCATACAGCTCACAGCGAAATCCTGTGCCCGCCTTGTATCCAAGCACCTCACGCTGCATCTCGCTACGAAGTTTGTGATTGATCCGGGCTAGCTGTGTTGAAAGACTTAGAAGATCAAGCAACCAATTCTATGAATAAGAAAATTTTTTCCAAGCTGCTGCATTCGTCGATGCTTGCGTCCAGTGTATTAGCTCTATTGCTAATCTCGGCCTGTCAAACAGTCCCATCGATTGATGATCGGCGTCGCCAGGCCATGTTGGAGGCCATAGCGGTCGAGCCACCGGGTGACTATTTCATCGGCCGCCGATACTATAAGAAGGACTATAAATTTTGGGGGTTTGTGCGCAAACCTGGTGAAATGTGGGATATGGCGAAGATGGTCATGCTCAACGAGCATACCCGGCTGGCACCTGATCGGCAGCAGGGGAAGCTCGGTATGGATAACGGCTATGAATATAAGCTGTATGGGGAATTTTCGGGTGACACGGTTTATGAGCCTGCGAGCAACAGGTTCTTTCCGGAGTTTGTGCTTTTCGACTATGATTTGGTCACCACAGATCCGGGGCCGATCTTCCGGACTAAGGCTGCTCTGGATCCGGCGCGGCGCGTAATTGCCGAACCGTTTTAAGTTCCAGTAGGGCTTCGATTGCGGAAAAGAAAACTTCCCTGGGTACAGCGATAGCATCGACCCCGGGTGCCGGTTGCCAGACTTTTTCCGGGAATGCAGTTACTGTTTTCAGTGAGGTGACATCGATACGTCCGCCCCAGCTTGGTCCGTAGACCTTGACCCGTTTCAGGGAATAATCCTGGGGGTCAATCCATAGCAATGCTTGCCATCCCGGGATCGAAAGCGATTCCTCAAGCTGCTTCAATAAGCGTGCCTGGACGACCGTGCAGTTACTATTGCCAATGCGG
>CAYUDZ010000218.1:0-3295 GCA_964443575.1 uncultured Chthoniobacteraceae bacterium
CCAAGCACCCCACGCTTCGTCTCGCTACGAAGTTTGTGATTTATCCGGGCTAGCCCGCCATGTTTCGAAGTACTTGCGCTCCGACTTGCCGCGAAGTTTGTGATTTCTCCGAGCCCGAATAGTGCTGAAAAACCGTGGGAGACCGCGCGCTGAGTAGCAGCGCGGACTCGCACGGAGTTTTCAACAACCTGTTAGTTCCGATGATACTGGGACTTATCGGCCGTGGGGGCGAATACTGCGTGCAATATTCGGCTCAGGCGGCCATGCGGCGTCCGCCCTGGCGCTGGCCCCGTCCGCCAGCTGACTTGTTGGTGTTGCGTTCCTGCTGGTTGCCGGAATCGAGAAACTGCATGTTTTCGCCGACGACCTTGAGTTTTTGGCGTTTTTTGCCAGTTTCACGGTCGTTCCAGCTATCCAACTGCAGTCGGCCCTCGATACAGACAAGCCGTCCTTTGGCGAGGTATTCTTCTGCCAGTTGGGCCTGGCGGTCCCACAATACGACATCGACATAGGTCGTCTCTTCGCGTGACTCGCCGTTTTCTGCATTGACCGTCCGGTTCAAGGCCAGGGCGATATCGGCAACTGGGGTGCCCTTATTCGTCTGCCTGACTTCCGGATCGCGGGTCAAATGCCCGATCATTGTGACTCTATTTATACTGTTCATATCATTAGTATTAAGACATAAAGCTGATAAAATGAACAGTATTATTTCGAAAAATTTTTGTGCTGGCATCAGTGATCGAAATTATTGGATCAACGGGCAGTTAATTCCTGGGGTGACCCGGATCAATGAAATCCTGGCGAGCAACGAGGCTAATCGGTGCTGTCTTCCGGATGGCCTTCGCGAGCCACGTAGTCTTCGATACGGAACAGGTTATCTCCGGCGCGGTCGGCGATCTTTAGCAGGGTATCCATACTCGCGACCTCTTCCACCTGCTCTTCGAGGAACCATTGGAGGAAATTCTGGGTGAGCCGGTCGTTGGAATTGGCGGCCACGTTGTAGATTTCCTTGATCTGCTCGGTGACGCGCACCTCCTGGTCATAGGCCAACTGGATAGCTTCCTTGACCGACTGGAAGGATGACTGGGAGGCGGGAATGGCGGGGATGATCACCTGTTGGTCGGTATCATTGAGGAACTGGATCATTTTCATCGCATGACTGCGTTCCTCGTCAGCTTGCCGGGCAAAGTATTTACTCAGTTCCGGGAAGGCCTCGGCATCGAACCATGTCGATACCGCCACATATTGCATAAATGCTGAAAATTCGTGGCCGACTTGTTCGTTTAAAAGTTGAGCTGCTTTGGAATCAATCATGCATCGCACGGTACGGAAACTCGTCGTCACCGCAAGCCGAAAAGCATGCTGGATGCACGATTTATAAGGGACTTTTTACATAGTAACAGAAGATATGATGCATATTCTTACCTGCGTTACTTCTGGATGAGCTTTCAACTGTCCTTCTGCCGCTACATTGAGTAGCTAGCTATTAATTGCTGTAGCTTGGTGTTATTAGCTGTGCCAGCTCTCACCATTGTATTGAACTGGCGGTGCGATCCGGCTATATACACTGGTCATGGTAGTAGTTTTACAATTTGTCAGTTGGTTGGCAGATACAAAACGTGCATTACGCTGCGTGTTGTTTCTTGCAATGATGTTGCTTTCTGTAGCGGCAGATTGTGCTGACGAGCAAGCTGAGGAAGAAGAGAAACTTCCCGATAATTTTCCTGAGGAAGAAGTCATTGAAACGGACCACTCGGTTAAGATTGATGGCAAACGGCTGCGCTATAAAGCGCGGACTGGAACAATTCACCTAGAGGACAAGAAAGGAAAAGCCACGGCGGCAATTTTCTTTGTAGCGTACGAAGCGGATCGATTTGGCAGCAATAACAGCTCCCGACCGATCACGTTTTCGTTCAATGGCGGCCCCGGCTCGTCATCTGTTTGGTTGCACTTGGGGGTGCTGGGGCCGCGCGTTGTCTCCCTGGATCAAGAGGGGATGCCATTCGCTCCGCCGTACCAGTTGAAAGACAATCCGTTTAGCCTGCTGGATAAGACCGATTTGGTTTTTATTGATCCTGTGAGCACCGGCTACAGTCGGGCGGTTGACCCTGACAAGGCTGAGCAATTCCACCATTTTGAGCGTGATATTGAATCGGTGGGAGAATTCATCCGGCTCTATTTACAAAGGAACCAGCGCTGGGAGTCGCCGAAGTTCATAATCGGCGAAAGTTACGGGACGGTGCGTGCGGCGGGGTTGGCGGATCACTTAATGCAGCGTCACGGGGTCATGTTCAATGGCATCATGCTGGTCTCATCAGTCCTGGACTTTCAGACGATCTTTTTTTCGCCAGGCAATGACCTGCCATATGTATTGTACCTGCCGGCGTATGCCGCCTCCGCCTGGTATCATGGCCGGCTCTCGCCCGAGCTGCAAAAACTGGGCTTGGAAGAGTTGCTGGAACAAGTGGAGGACTTTGCCAAGGGTGAATACGCAGCAGCTCTTTTTCAGGGGTTACTTCTGCCACAGCAGGAGAAGCAGAAAATTGCCGCTCAGGTAGCAGCCTTTACCGGCTTGAGTCCTGAGTATGTGGACCGCGCCCACCTGCGTGTGCCGTTAAATTATTTTGCCAAAGAGCTTTTGGCTGAAGATGCCAAAGTAATCGGCAGGTTCGACAGCCGCTACACCGGACTGGTGCAGGATCAGATCGTCGGGTCGATGGAGTATGATCCTTCTTACACCTCAATCAGTGGGGTCTTTTCTGAATCTCTCTATCACTACATCAGTACCGAGCTGGAATATAAGAGTGATCTGCCATACCAAATTTTGGCCAAGCTCTCGTGGGACTGGTCGGACCGCTATGCCAACCGGTACGTCACGGTAGCGCGCGACCTAGCCCGCACGATGACCCGCAATCCGCACCTCAAGGTCCACGTTTCAAGCGGCTACTATGATTTGGCAACGCCTTACTACGCGGCAGATTACGTGATCAATCATCTGCAGATTGACCCGTCATTGCGCCAGAATATCACAGTTGATACCTATGCAGCCGGCCACATGATGTACCTGCATGAGCCATCGCTCAAAAAGCAGAAAGCCGACCTGGCAGACTTCATCGAGCGAGCGGCGAACCCGAATAGTGCACCCAATACTCGCCAGTAGGGCCGATCTATCCCTGATTCTATCGGGGACAAGAGGGATAGTAACTCGCAAGCAATCGGTGATGAAGCCAGCGTAAGACTTAGCCCGGATAAATCACAAGCCATCTGCTGCGACCAGCGTGAGGCACTTGTCTAC
>CAYUDZ010000219.1:0-2893 GCA_964443575.1 uncultured Chthoniobacteraceae bacterium
CTGTCCGGTTTGGTGGGAGGGGCGGGGAATAGCATCCCCGTCCCTACCCCAATACCACTCAGAAAAACGCCTTGAGCGGGCTGGTCGGATCAGCCGTCTGCGAACGCGTACCTATTCCAATCTCATATGCCATGCGTCCGGCGGTGACTGCCAGTGCAAATGCCTTACCCATAGCAGCAGGGTCTTCGGCTACCGCGATTGCGGTATTAACCAGCACTGCATCGGCACCCATCTCCATCGCTTCTGCAGCATGGCTGGGCACGCCGAGGCCGGCATCGACTACCACCGGCACGGTAGCTTGGTCGATAATGATTTCAATTTGCGCTCTGGTCTCGAGTCCACGGTTGCTGCCGATCGGTGACCCCAACGGCATCACGGTCGCTGCGCCTGCCTCCTGCAAGCGCTTGGCCAATACCGGGTCGGCATTGATATAGGGCAGTACCGTAAACCCATCCTTAACCAGCAATTCGGTTGCTGCCAGTGTCTCTACCGGGTCAGGTAGTAAATAATTGGGGTCCGGATGGATCTCCAGCTTGACCCATTTTGGCAAGCCAGCCGCGGCCGCCAGCTTGGCCAGGCGCACGGCTTCCGCGGCATCCATGGCACCGCTGGTATTGGGTAACACCAGGTAACGCTCAGGGTCAATGAAATCGAGGATGTTGGCGAATGGATCCGCATTGCCGGATAAATCAGCACGTCGCAGAGCGACGGTCACAATCTCGGTACCACAGGCAGCCAGCGCCTCCCTCATCGTTTGATTGGCAGCGAACTTTCCGGTACCCACCATCAAACGCGAACCAAATTCCCGCTCCGCAATCACCAAGTTTTCAACCTCTTGCATCTTCATATCGTTTATTAAAATTGTTCTTGTCGCAATGCAGGACTGGCAGATTCTGCACTGCGCGCAGAGCCTGGAGAACGGAATTCCATGTCCGCCGAAACTAACAGTATCTGCTGCTATTACTCCTAATGCTGTTCTAAGGATTCAGCAAATTTCAGCAACCCGGACAAAGTCAGGTGCGGTTCAACCCGTTGGATTAGCGGTAACTCACGTCCGATTAACTCCGCATAGCCACCGGTCGCGATGACACTTAATGGCCGCTGGCCAAGCTCGGCGGCCAGCCCTTCAAGCAGGGCAGTAATCATACCGCGATAGCCATGGACCACTCCGATCTGCATTGCTTCCTCGGTCGACTTACCGACAAATCCCCCCTGCGGTTCATGCGGTTCAATCCGCGGCAGCAGTGCGGTGTGCTCATGCAGGTAGTCGGTCATCGCTGCAATGCCCGGTGCAATAATGCCACCAACATAGGCGTTGTCAGCATTGATGATGTCAAAGGTGACCGCCGTACCAAAGTCGACGACAACGCATGGACCGCTGCCCAAAGCCAACGCCCCGAGCGCATTAGCCAGCCGGTCAGCACCAATAGTTTCCGGTGCCGGATAATCGATTGCCAGCCCGGTGACAGTTCCAGCTTCCAAAAAGTTCAGTCGGCAATTCCTGGCTGTCGCCAGCTGCCGTAGCTGCTCGGCTGCTTCGGGCACGACCGATGAGGCGACAATATGCCTGCCCTCGCAAGCAGCGCCCAGCTCACCAGCTTGGCCGCCAATCAACTCGCTGGTAGGCATGCGCACCACTGCATCGCCTAACTGCCCGCCATCGCTGGCTGCGTATTTAATAAAGCTGTTGCTGATATCGATGAGAAGAAAACTCATGACCGGGGGCACTTAGCTTTCCGGGTTCAGCACTTCGAGCAGCTGCGCCGGATTCTCAAAAATGTAGTCGGGGCCGGCCGCCTTAAGCAATTGGCTCGAGTTGAACCCCCAGGTGACCGCACCCACCGGCACCCGTGCTTTTTTGCCGGCTTTGATGTCGCGCAACTCATCGCCAATGAAAAGCACTTCATGCGGAGCCAGCGAAAATGTCATCATGATCGCCTTCAGATACTTGGCCTTGCCGCTTAGTTTGGGCACCGAGCTGACAAAGTCAAAAATGTCCATGCTCCTGCTTTTGGTGAACGTGCGCACATTATGTTCCGAATTCGAAGTGAGGATGCCGATGAACCGCAGCTGGGTGCGGGCGACATCCAGTACCTCTGCCATACCCTCAATCGGCTTGATCTGGTCCGCTTCGCTGGCCAGCTTGCTGCGCCCTGCCATCAACAGCCCCGGCAGCCTCCTTTTTGGAATCTTCCCGAAGCGCAAGAACTGCCCGAGCGTCATTCCCCGCACTCTGTCGATTTCGCTTTCCTGCACCTGGCGAAATCCATGCTCGAGCGCCAGATCATTAAAGATCCGCACCGCTTGGTCGAAGGTATTCGCCACGGTACCGTCAAAATCACATACAAGGCATTTGAAACTCATAAACTTAAAAGCAGTATCGTGGTCAGGCTATCATTCGGCAAGCATGGAACCTTCCAGCTTGGCCGCGTCTATGGTCGCATGCAATTCCCGCAAGCGCTTGCTGCGTGATGGCCGCATCAGGTTGTGGAATGATTTGGCCAGCATCTCACTGACCCCCAAAGCCCGTTCATGCAGTTGCGTGCGACCGCTGCGTATTGCTTCCAGCACCGTCTGCACACTCAGCTCGGCAACCTCAAGCTCAGTCGATGAATAGCCGACCGTATCCGGCAAATGCGAGTCACTCGAGGCGGTCATCGGCAGCCCCCGCCGCTGCGCGTATGCTTTGGCTTGCTCGTTATATTGGCCGCGGGTAGCCGCCGCGTTAAAGACTTCGATTGCATCAATCGGTAATTCATCCAGCACCTCTTCACGGATTCCCGCCCGCCAGTGGTCGTAAGGGTGCGCCGGAATCGCAATGCCTCCGCGGTCGTGGATCTCATGGCATACCTCAAGTGCAGGGACGCCTGCCAGATCCGGCAGCTCACAGCCG
>CAYUDZ010000219.1:2903-3294 GCA_964443575.1 uncultured Chthoniobacteraceae bacterium
CCGCCGTACTGACTTCAACCCCGGGGATAATTAACAGGCCGTCCACCGCTTTGCCATCTGCCGCTATCAGGCCAACCGCCCGAAAATAGTCAACCGCTTCATAGCTGTCATGATCGGTGACCGCCAAGCCGTCTAATCCATGCTGCCGCGCCAATGCCGGCAGCTCGTCAGGATCAGTCGACGCATCGGCCGAAAAGATACTGTGGCAATGAAGGTCAAATCGCATTAGGCACATACTATGCGCAAAACAGCACAGGATTAACAGAATTAACTCAGCCAACTATCTCCCCAGGTAAAGACCGCTCCGCATCAACCCACTCCCCCCGCTACAGCTAGGGCTGAGGTGGAACTCAGCCCTCCGTGCGCCCATGGGCGCACACCAACAGTCGGG
>CAYUDZ010000220.1:0-3292 GCA_964443575.1 uncultured Chthoniobacteraceae bacterium
CGCGGTAAATTATATGGCAGAGGGGAAACATGACCTATCGCAAAAGGAAGGGGTGCTAGATCGGTTGTCGGCGAGCTGGATAAAAATAGAGGGGAGTCTCAATAAACCAAAGGTTTCATTTGTAGAGTACAATCCACTTCTTTCGCATTAAAAAAAGCGGCTCTGGTGCAAAAACTGTAATGGTATAATGCCAGAATCGTTTCCGTTTATGAGGGTAGGTTCGGATGACTCAGTGCGCTATTCGAACCATTTCTAGATGTAATTGCGCGAGAATTCGTCACTGATGTGGCGTTCTTACTTGAATTTACTGTTACTTGCAGATGACTTTTAGGAAGCAATGTGCCCCCAGTCTGGCAAGTGCCAGGTATCAGCAGGCTATACACTGTATTGTGAGGTTACTCAGGATCCTATGCTTCATTGCAGCTTTGGCTTGGCGGGAGAGTTTGGCAGCAACTGTGGCTGAGCAAGACCCAGAAATGACCTCCAATGGCGTTGCACCTTCAAGGCTTGCCATCGGAATCCGCTCATTCGACTCTTTCAGATAAAAGTCCGTTTCTTCCTTCAGCTTTTCAAATGTCAAAAGCTCTTGAAGATAGAGATGGCTATTCTTCATCCGGTGAAACAGAGATTCGACCATTGAGTTTGAAAAGTCTATCTCGACCTGAGCGTGAACTATAGAGATCCGCTCCATTTCTATCAAGTTGTCAATCTGGGTGTTGTGGTTTTCTGATCCGCCGTCAACCATGACGGTCGGGCAGAGCTTCAAGCCAAAACTGCCTGCGGCTTTCAGCGCAGATTCCAAGAGCTCTTTCGTCGCAACTCCACCATAGCTATGCATGACCTTCCACGCCAGAACATACCTTGAGAAGTTATCGACTACCGCTTGAATGAAGCAGCGTTTGCCATCTTTCAGTTTGATGACGGACATATCCAGATGCCATATCTGCCCTGGAGCAGATGCCCTGATACCTATTCTTCGCCTGGGTGGGTAGAGTCTCTGCCCGGGACGCTTGAGATTGAATTTGCCTATGATTTTGTGCCAGGTGGAAACCGAAGCATGGACCAGGTTTTCGCGCTTGGCATAGAGCGCCAGTGAGGTAATACTGAAATGCCGAAAGGACTGATTGGTGACTAGGTCTCGGATCTTCCTGACTTCGAAAGGCAGGAGTGTAGTTGGCGACAGCCGCCCGCAAGTATCTTTGTCCTCTAGTTCGCACTTTTTCTGTCTTGCCAACCAAGCAGAAAAGCGTGCTCTACTAAGTTTGATTGTTTCTAGGCAGCTGGCTAGTCCCAAAGTGACGGCAGCATCGCGAAGTACCTCAATCAGCATCGCCTTGATTTGTGCTGATGGCACACGGACATACTGCAGCTGGAAACCAAGTATGCTGACTGTGCTGGTGATCAGCTTGGCCCGAGTCTCTCCTTCCCTGAGTCTTGATTCCAGAGTTTTGACTTTGGAGATTAACGCATCCTCACTCAAGTCGAATTCCTTACTGGTCACAACGTTTGCTTCGCCCTTTCTCATCCAATCACGAATTGTGGATGGCGGGATTTTCAGCTCAGGAAACAAAGCTGGGTTGCCTGACCTGACAATGGCATTTCTAACGCGATGATCGTACCGTCTTGGCATTTGCGCCTCCTTCATATTCCTTATCGGTACGATTCAGCTGCGAGAATTCATCATATTTATAGTATGTTAGGACTTGCAAACGCACTGCGATATTGCCGTGTGCATGTCTGGCACCAAGGTTGCAGTCGGATCGTTGAGGTTAAATTTGCTGAAGAAGGAAGACCTATGAAGAGAAAATTAACCGCAAGTTTGTTAAATCTGTTGTTGATGGCAGGATGTGCAACGTCTGAACACGAAGCGAAAAAGCTCGACACCAAACTTGATGCAAAAGGTAGTACGGAAAATGGCCGTGTTGGCATCGATGATGACGGTAAAGTGGTGATTCAATCGGAAATCGATGCCGCCGAGGAACTTCGCACTCAGCAGTGGGTGAATAACAAACTAGAGAGCGACATCAAGCAGCAGTATGCTGAGCTCAAGCGCTGCCGTCTCGATATGTCCGACCCCCGCCTTGGTGGCGACGGTTCCATCGCCACTCTCCCTGAGGTCGATAACATGAAGTCGATGATAGACGTCAAAGAGCAGTTTGGAATTGCTGAGGACGACGATTTGAAACTAGTGAAGAGAGAGTTCTTCTTGGACCGTCTGAAAAAAGAGCGAAAGTACGGCAAAAGCTTGAAAAACATGAAGCGACTTTTGGTCAGGCATCATGATGAGTGCAGCCAAAAGATGGCGATTGCCCGGCGGCGCAACGGACTCCCCTCAAAACGTTACGAATCAGAGGGTTACTTCAGCAATGACGGGACCTGGGTTACGACCAAAAAGGCTGAGCGTAACCTCGATGATGCCTTTGAGAGGGCTGTCAAATCCCAGAAGCCTTAGTGGCCTAAGAACTCTGCCAATTTAAGAAAGATGCCTCAGTCGTTTGACATCCGTCCGGCTATGTGATTAACCTCCGCGACTTGCTGGAGGTTTAGTCATGAAAACATTGGTTATCGTTTTAAGTGTCTTATTTCTTTGGAATTGCGCAGAGGATGAGGGAAGCCGCAGTAAGATGGTCAGCGAATCGCACTCTTACTATCAGCCCCAGGTCCCGACGGTTTCTGAGCCCCTTCCCCCCATGGAAGCTGCAGAGTTGGACGATCAACTTGATGTGCGTGGCGTTGGTGACAGTGCTTGGATTCACCGCAATGCTAATCCTAGCTCGGTACCGTTAGTTCCCCTAGACGCTGGCATAGGGTCTGCTTTGGAATCCATGGATCCAGACAAGGCCTTGCTAAAGGGCGACCTTTCCTTGATCAATTGGGAAGCTGTCATTCTCGAACGCTGCCGCTCACGCCGGACATCCGTGAGTTTTGCGTTCTATACGGACCCAGAGAATATATACCAAGCTTATGATCATGGCTTTAATTTATTCTCGATGGCAAATAATCACTCGCGAGACTGTAACCAAAGCGCTCTCGGCCTCAGTGGTCCTGGCACTTCCGCACATTACCTCGAGCAGGCAGGCAATAGGTTGGAAAATCTTCTTTGGGCAGGGGTTGGTCCTAACTATCACCGTGCTCAAGTCCGGCCTATGATGATCAAAGGCGAGGTGCGTAGGGTCGCTCTGGCGAGCATCGGCATCTTTTCTTGGAATATTCCCGAAGCCGCTACGATCATCCCCGGTAGCAAAAATGCTATGAGCAAGGCCCATGAAATCTTATCGAGCTTTCGCAGCAC
>CAYUDZ010000221.1:0-3281 GCA_964443575.1 uncultured Chthoniobacteraceae bacterium
TGCTGCGGGGGTCATGCTGGTGATCGGTTGGCAGTTTTGGCAAGCTAGCCTGACAGTCGGGCGATTGGGGGATAATGTGAGGCTGCCATATGCTTATGTCGCGACCAGCAAAGATTTACCAAAGTTGGCAAAGTGGCTCGAGGAATTAGCAGAAAGCTATCCGGAAATTGGCACGGCGACCAATGGTGTGGTAGGCACCGGATACTGGCCGCTACCCTGGTATCTGCGCGGGATTGGGAAGTTCGGCTACTGGCAGGAGTTTCCTGAAAATGCGGAAACATTTCCTTTGTTGATGGTTGTCGATGAATCGATCACCGATTACCCAGCCAGTCATGTCTGGCTGCCGCGCGGCTTGCGCTTCGAGGTGCCGGTGATGGTGGGGGTGCGCAACGACCTGTGGGAAAAATACATGGACGAGTAGTGAGAATGGCTGAGCAGGTCCACAGCTTTGATGTCGAGGGCATGAAGACGGTTTTTACCCTGCGCCTGCGTGGGGTTGAGCAGCAACAGGCAAAGCGGGTGGCCGGAGCGTGCCTGGCGGAGGTCGAGAGGCTTGAGGGATTACTTAGCCGCTACCGGCCGGGTAGCGATATCAGTAGAATCAATGCGCTGCAAAGCGGCGAGTCGCTACGCATCCATGAGTTGACCTATGCCTGTTTGAAGCAGGCAGTCGAGGCAGCGGGGGTGACTGCAGGGCTGTTCGATGTCTCGCTGGGTGGCGACATTCAGGATTTTAAGGAGCACCGGGAGGATGTCGGGTCTGCGGTATCAGGCCAGCTGAGTATCGCGCCGGATCACCCGCAGGTGACTTGTATCCAGGCCGGTAAGCAACTCGATCTGGGTGGGATCGGCAAAGGGTTTACGCTCGACCATATGGCAGGATTTCTGGCGGATCTGGACATCGAGGATGCGCTGATTTCGGCCGGTGCCAGTACCCATCGGGCGCTGGCTGGCGGCAGCTGGCCGATTGCATTGCATGCGGCGGCAGAGTTTGAATGGCAATTGTCTGATGGCGCGCTTAGCGCCTCCGGTACGTCGATTCAAGGGGCGCATATCTTGCACCCCGACCAGCGGGACGAGTATGATTTTGAGTGCCAGCGGCTGTGGGTCGGGCATCCGGTAGCAGCGTTTGCTGATGCCTACTCGACCGCATGCATGCTGATGCGCCGGGCGGAATTGGATGAGTTCCTCGCCAGCCAGCCCCAAATCTCACTACTGGCCTGTATGAACGATGCCGGCACAATTGACGTGCTAAAAGGGGAAAATTAGGGCCAGGACGAACATTCAACATTGAGAGTTCAGCTTTGAACGATGAATGTTGCCAGGAAGGGTCGCTGCCTATCCTGCACTGGAGGGCAAAGTTCCACCTTTGCCGTAATTAAATGAATGTTCTAAATACAATTGACGTGCTAAGAGGGGAAAATTAGGGCCGCCCCGTTGGGGCTCCTGATTTTTTGTTCCATCTACCCAGGGTTTCACCCTGGGCTAGTGTAGGGCTACCCCTTCGGGGTGTGATGCCAACGTGATCGTAATCGTGCTCGTGATCATGACTTGGATCTACAGCTTGCAGTTGATGAATATGATTACGATTACGAATCCTCATTTGCGCAAAACTGTTTAGAGATGGTATGACACCCAACCCATTAGCCGAGTTCACCTTCCGGTTGTAAGCAAAAAATTGACTTTAGCCGCCGGATTTTCCGGCTAAGGTATCTTCCATGAAAATCTTCCTATCAATTCTCGTTGCTTATTTCATCGTTCTTACAGCTGGTGCCAATGCTGCCGAACCCCCGGCAATCATGGGTGATTACCTTGGCGGTTTCACGGAAACGCCCAAAGGTTCGCCGGCAGCCATCAATAGCTCGCTGGCAGTGCGGGTGGTTGGCCGGGGTGGCGAGCAGTTTGAAATCCAGGTGCTCAACGAATTCGATAAGCGTGCGTTCCTGTTGCTCGAAGACCTGCAAGAACTCCAGGATGGCGGGCTGAACATCGACAAGGACGGCTGGCAGTTGGAAATCCGCGACGGCAGGATCAGCGGCAGCCAGCAGGTCAAGATCAAGGGCAAGGAGGTCAAAGTTCCATTGCAGTTGGAAAAAGTCGAACGCCAGTCACCGACGGTGGGGCGTCCGGCACCGGAGGGTGCGATTGATCTGTTCGCCGATGGCTTGGAGCAATGGCAGCACGGCCAGGACAAACCGGCTACATGGAAGGTGCTGGAGGACGGCGTGATCGAGGCATTCCCGCGTCGGCAGGGCAACAAGGCGGGCGGTGATCTGCGGACGAAGGAACAATTTAAAGATTGTGAGATCCACATCGAATTCCAGTTGCCTTACGAGCCGGGGAATTCCGGCCAGGGGCGTTCCAATAGCGGAATTTTTATCCAGGAAGTCTACGAGGTGCAAATCCTCGACAGCTATGGCAGCCAGGGAATGTGGGACGAGGCCGGCGCGCTGTACCGGGTCTCACCGCCGAAAGTCAATGCCAGCTACCCGCCGGGCAGTTGGCAAACTTACGACATCACATTCCGTGTGGCACGCTTCGCCGATGATGGCTCGGTGCTCGAATACCCAATGATTTCCGTGCTGCATAATGGGGTACCAATCCATACTAATTACGAGCTGAAAGAAATTACCCAGTACACGGAAACCAACCGTAAGCAACCACCACAGAAAGAAGCCGGTCCGATCATCCTGCAGGACCACGGCCACCCGATCCGCTTCCGCAATTTTTGGATCAAGCCGATGTGAGGGGGGAGGGTTAAGGGTTAAGGGTTAAGGGTTAAGGGTTAAGGGTTAAGGGTTAAGGGTTGTTGGTTATCCATGCTTCTTCCCGATTTTTCGGGACTACGCAGGGCAGGCAGTTATCTGTTATTGGTTATAAGTTATTCGGATGATGCGGGAGGGACGCTGTCCTCAGCGTCTGCTTTAATTACTCTACCTCGTCTTATTAGTGCTAATTAGTGAAAATTAGTGGTTTATCCCCTACCGTAGTAATTAAAGGTTTTATAATGTCGTTTCGCTTGGCAGCTGTTAGAGTCATCAGCCTTTATCCATGAATTCATCTGATAAAATGTCACTGAGCGTTGTGATGCCGGTCTACAACGAGGAAAATACCTTAGCTGAGGTTGTTGCGACCGTGCTGGCGCAACCGCAGGTCAGCGAACTGGTCATCGTCGACGATTGTTCGTTAGACCAGAGCTGGCAGAAACTGCAGGAGCTTGCTGCCGATGAGCCGAAAATCGTAGTCAAGCGCCATGATCAGAATCGTGGCAAGGGAGCCGC
>CAYUDZ010000222.1:0-3264 GCA_964443575.1 uncultured Chthoniobacteraceae bacterium
TAAACGGCACCCCCGTTCTGTGTCAACGCGGTCCTCGTACCCTCGGGGCCCCACTATCACCACTGGATTGACCGAACCGGACAGTTCGCCCTGTCGGTCCGGGTTACGGGTCGCGAGCAACGCGTGCTGTCGGGCAGGATGCTCGGGCACGCGTTGATCGCTGAAAAGGGAGAACAAGGGTTTCAGTGTCCCGAACTGCGATCCCCCGATGATGTTTTCCGTTGATTCGCACCAATCAACGTTAGCCCCCATTCGGAGATCGGTCCCGGCAATAAGTCAGTGGACTTGCTGCCGGCAATCGCTTCGCTCCGACGGCCTTGCCGAAACCGCTGCAATGCCATGCTTTTCAACTCCTACGAGTTTATCTTGCTGTTCCTCCCGGTCACGCTTGCCGGGTTCTTTCTGTTTGCGCGCCTCGGGCACGTTCCAGCGATAGTCTGGCTGGTACTGGCCTCGCTTTTCTTTTACGGCTGGTGGAACCCTGCCTACCTGCTGCTTCTGGCAACGTCCGTCCTCGCGAACTTCTGGATCGCCCAGCAACTCGGCCAAATGCGTCAAGCCCGCCGACGCCGCTACGCGCAGTTCTGGCTGGCGCTCGGCGTGACCTTTAACCTTGGCCTGCTCGGCTGGTTCAAGTACGCCAACTTCGCTGTCGCGACACTCAACGATATCACCGGTGCGACGCTCTATCTGCAAGCGATCGTCCTGCCACTCGCGATCTCTTTTTTCACATTCCAGCAGATTGCGTATCTGGTCGACGTCCACCGGGGTCTTGCCTACGAGCACAGGTTTCTCAATTACGTCCTGTTCGTGACATTCTTCCCGCAACTCATCGCTGGCCCGATCGTGCATCACAGCGACATGCTGCCGCAGTTCGAAGCCCGGGAGACGCTTCGACCCCATATCACGAACATCGCAATCGGACTGACGATATTTGCGATTGGCCTGTTCAAGAAGGTCGTACTCGCCGACGGTATTGCACCCTATGCCTACCCGGTGTTCGATGCCGCGGCGCGCGGTGATGCCCTGACGTTGCTACAAGCCTGGGGCGGTGCTCTAGCCTATACCTTTCAGCTGTACTTCGACTTTTCCGGCTATACCGATATGGCGATCGGTGCGGCTAGGCTTTTCGGCATCCGCCTGCCGTTGAACTTTCATTCACCGTACAAGGCGACAAGCATCGTCGAATTCTGGCGACGTTGGCATATGACCTTGTCGCGTTTCCTGCGTGACTATCTCTATATTCCTCTCGGTGGTAACCGCCGTGGCCCGATCATGCGTTATCGCAACCTGCTGCTGACGATGATCCTCGGTGGGCTATGGCACGGTGCCGGATGGACCTTCATCGTATGGGGAGCACTACACGGTGGGTATCTTGCTATCTGTCACACTTGGGGGCGACTTTACCGCTCACTCGGTTGGGGGGCACTGCTGCCGCAGCCGATAACCCGCCTGCTCGGCTGGCTGCTTACTTTCATCGCCGTTGTCGTCGGCTGGGTCTTCTTTCGGGCGTCCGACCTGACCGCAGCATTACACCTGCTCGAAGCAATGGCCGGCATGCAGGGCGTTGCACTGCCCAACGCCATCGCCGTTCGCTTAGGAGAAATTTGGCCGGTACTTGCCGGGTGGGGTGTCGAGACGTACCTTGGAGGTGGGGAAGCCTTCATGATGACCTGGCTCTGGCTCGTCGCGCTGTTCGCTGCGGCGGTGCTCCTTCCGAATACCCAGCAGGTCATGCGCTTCGCGGCGCCAGCGCTGCATGACTTTACCGGCGGCACCCGGAATGAGGTCAGGTTCCTGCCGCGCTTGCCGGAATCCTGGTGCTGGCGACCAACGGCAGGTTGGGCGCTGGCCGCCGGTTTCCTCATGGCTACCGGACTACTCGGTCTGACTTCGGTCTCTGAATTTCTTTATTTCCAGTTTTAACTCAGCTTGCGCGATGATCGACAGCCCTGATTATTGGCGCTATCTGCGTTGGATGCTGGTCGCGACGGTACTATGGCTTGCCGCTGCGGCTGTGGTCAATCTCGCGATCGACCCTTACGGTCTATTTGGCAGCCCGAGGCTGGCAGGGGTCAATGCGGTCAAACCAGCAGCTCCAAATCGCATCCGATATGCCAAGCCGTATTATGCCGATCGCGTCATGGCCAGGACGATCATTGCTGGTAACTCGCGCCCGGAGGCCGGTATCGACCCTCTTAGCCGCTGTTGGCCGAAGTCTTGGACACCGGTGTTCAATGCTGGTGTGCCCGGTGTTGGCCTTGCGGGCCAGATCCGATATGCGGAACATGCGTCGGCGGGAGGCATCGTTAATCATGTGTTGATGGGGCTTGATCTGCTGGACTTCCTTGCTGGCGGGGCAGTGTCGCCTGCTAGAGATACGCAACCGGATTGCAATAGCGAGGTGAACTTTCGTTTCTGCAGTAACGGCAACGTCAACCCTAATTACTTGTGTCGCGGACTGCGTGACCGTGCGGCGGGCCTATTTTCGCTGACTACCTTTGCCGATTCTCTGAGGACGGTGGCCGCGCAGGGAAAACGGGATCAACCAAACAGAACCGCGCTCGGTTTCAATCCAGGAGAAGATTATGTTGGAATCGTCCGGACTGAAGGGCAGGCCGTGTTGTTCCGGCAGAAAAACCAGGAAGTGTACGGCTATTTTCGGCGCGCTGTGATGCGTTGGTCAGATGGTGCGCCGCCGTGGGACGATCATCTTGCAATCCTCGCTGCCTACTTGGAGCGAGCTAAGGCACAGGGCATTAATGTAATCCTATTCACCAACCCCTATCACCTCGATTATTTTGTAGCGATTGAAACTGCGGGGGCATGGCCTTTATTCGCCGAGTGGCGGCGCCGTCTGGCCGTCTTTGCGACTGAACACCAAGTCCCTTTGTGGGATTTCCACGCGATCGACGAACGCACGACCGAATTGCCGCCGGATAACGCCAACCGGCAACAGATCCTGCGCTGGTTCTGGGAGCCGGCGCATTATCGCGTTGAGTACGGCGAGGGAATGCTGGAGACGATGCTGGGTCGTGATTGCATGAAGGGTGCTGACGATTTGGGCGCACCGTTTGGCCAGCGTATTACCCCCGCCCTGGTTGAGGCACGATCAGCACGCCTACGGACCGATTTGCTCTTAGCTCTGGCGGCCAATCCTCAGGACCGGGGATCGGGCATTACCGATTAGAAGCGGTCGTCAGGGCATCCGCCCCTGTAGCGCATCCAATTCCGCCCAGGTCAGGGCCTGACACATCGCGACCT
>CAYUDZ010000223.1:0-2592 GCA_964443575.1 uncultured Chthoniobacteraceae bacterium
CAGCGCGGCAGCCCCATTGACGAGTGCCTGTTCCAGGTAGTTGTGGCCGTCGGTAGTTGTACCGCGCAGGGCAACAAACAGGCTACCCTCAGCTACTGCCCGTGAGTCATAGCAGATATTACTGATTTCCGTTGTACGGCTACCGGTAATTTCAACGTCTGCAAGCTTGGAAATTAGCTGCTCCAGTTTCATCTAACATCACCCTCCGGGTTCTGTTCCAACAGCGTGAGCTGTGCCGGTGAAAATTCCATCGGCGGGATATTGGGTTCCAAATCATAATAGCGTACCGCGCGCTCACCGATCGCCGCAAATACCGGCGCTGCAACAGTACTGCCATAACTCATACCGGGTTCAGTTTTTGGATCATCTACCAGCACCAGCCCGACATATACCGGATCTTCTGCAGGCAGGTACCCGACAAACGAAACCACGTAGCGACCATCGGCATACCCGCCCGCCGGATCAACGCGCTGGGCGGTCCCGGTCTTACCTGCCACCCTGAACCCTTCCACCGCAGCTTGCTTGGCCGTCCCGCTTTCGCTCACTACACCCTCCAATGCCAACGAGACTTTGCGCGCCGCATCACGGGATATCACCCGCCTCCTCACTTCTACGCTATTCTCGCTCATCAATTGACCATGGCCATCTGTGATCGACTTGACTACATGCGGCCTGACCAGCACGCCGCCATTGGCGATGACAGCCATAGCGGCCAAAACCTGCACCGGAGTCACCGCAATTTCATGGCCCATCGGAATACGGGTAATCGAAATCCGGCTCCACTTGTGAACCGGGTGGACAACCCCGGGGATCTCCCCTGGCAGATCGATGCCGCTGGCTTCACCAAAACCAAAACGCCGCACATACTCGTGAAACTTCTGCTCACCCAGTTGAATCGCCAGCTTGGCAGCACCAATATTGCTCGATTTCATCAGAATGTGTTCGACCGTCAGGTCACCGTAGGGATGATGGTCGTTCAAGGTCAGACCACCAAAATAGAACCTGCCATTTTCACAGTGGATAATAGTTGATGGCTCGACCAGCCGCTCGTTCAGTGCTGCGCCCGCCGCGACAATCTTAAAAGTTGAGCCCGGCTCCACCATACTGGCAACCGCATGGTTCTTCATCGCCGATGTCGGTGACTGGCCGATCCGGTGCGGGCTGAAATGCGGGCGGTTGGCAAGGGCCAGGATCGCCCCGTCCATCGGGTCCATTAGGATGATCGTGGCGCTGACCGGCGAGTACTTTTCTACCAGTGAGTCCAGCTCTTCCTCAATAATTTGCTGTAACCCCATGTCAATCGTCAGGTTGACATCACAACCATCCACCGGCTGCCGCTCCTGGCCACGATAAAGCACGATCTCGCGGCCATAGCGGTCATGCTCGATAAACCGGTAGCCGTCACGGCCACCAAGGTAATTATTCATGCTGCGCTCGATGCCTGCGACCCCCTTCATCTCATGGTTAATGTAACCAATGACATGCGCCAGCATATCCTCGTTGGGGTAAATTCGGATCTCCTTATTCTCAAAGCGAATGCCTTTCAACTTACGCAAGCGCAACTCATCGGCCAGCTCGTCCGCTTCGCTTTCCGGCACCTTGTGCTTAAGCACGATATGCTTGCGGCCAGTGGCCAGCCGCTCGGCTATTTTGCTGCGCGACAGCTTGAGGTGGCGTGCCAGTACCTGTTCTAATTGTTCCCGGTCATTAACCTGGCTGGCATCGGCAATAATCGAGCAGACCGGTACGTTGCCGGCCAGGATTTCACCGTGGCTATCATAGATACTGCCCCTGCTGGCAGGAATCGTCTGCTCCGCAACATGCTTGCGTTCTGCCATAGCTGCGTATTTTTCATGCTGGACTACTTGCAGGTCGATCAATCGCCAAGAATAGATACTGAGTACTGCCGTAAACAGGCACAGCACTAGCAAAATCCGTAATTTTCCATGGTTGCTCATTCAGATATTAGTTCGTTAGCCACGTAACGCAGTTCATCTTCGCCGCCGACCGGGGTAATCTTCAGGCGCACGATCCGCTCATCCTCGATCGGGCGCATCTCGATGAAGCCATTAGCCAGTCGCTGCTCAAGCATCGCCCGCGAACTCCACCTTGCTATTTGCGCGGATAGTGCCTGATCTTCATCACGCAGCTCGATCAACCTTTTTTCGAGGCTCAGCTGCATGTTGCCGTAATCATGCAATCGATGTTTAATCATGACGTAGCTGATACCGATGATTGCTGCAAATACACCAACCACACAGAGCCGTGCGATCCAGCCTAGCTCGATTCCGTTAGATGATTTTCTTCGATTGTAGCCCATTGTCTTAAATCCTTTCCACCGCCCGCAATTTGGCGCTGCGGGCGCGCGGGTTTTGGTCGATCTCCGTGGTGCTTGGCAGCACCGGTTTGCGGGTCAATAAGTTGTAGCAGTATTCCGGGTTGGCACGTGGCTCCGGCCATTCCGGGCGGTCGATCTGCTGCTCAGAATGCCTGCGAAAATTGCGCTTCACCAGGCGGTCTTCGAGCGAATGAAAGGTAATGACCACCGCCCGCCCACCAGTTCCCAGCACCGCCGGTAGGCAGCTGAGTGCT
>CAYUDZ010000223.1:2602-3236 GCA_964443575.1 uncultured Chthoniobacteraceae bacterium
GACAAGCGCACCGACGATCATCTCGCGCTCGATACCGGCGGCGGCCCGATCGCACGCCTGTGGGCGCCCGCGCTGGCCAAGCTCGCGCTTGATCAGCTCCGCCAGCTCACTGGTTCGTTGGAATGGCTGATTCGCGCGCTCCCGCTCGATAGCTGCAGCTATCCTGCGCGCCGCAGGTTCCTCGCCCAGGCGGCGAAATAATTGCTCCAGTTCGGACCTGCCCCAAGAGTTGACAATCTCTGCTGCTGTAATCCCCGTCGCTTGATCCATGCGCATATCAAGCGGCCCGTCAGCCTGAAAGCTAAAGCCCCGCTGCGGATGATCCAAATGCCATGACGAAACACCCAAATCCAGCAACACCCCATCCACCACAGCAACGCCCAACTCCGCCAATAATAGCGGTAATTCCGAAAAATTGCCCTGAATCGCTGTAAAGCGCTCACCATACTCCGCCAGTCGCTCGCCGGTCGCAGCCAACGCATCACGATCACGATCGATACCAATCACCCGGGCGCCAGCCGCCAGTAACTCAGCCGCATGACCACCGCCACCCAGCGTACCGTCCAGAATCACGCGCCCGGCCGCAGGCCGCAGCAGGGCAATAGCTTCATCACGCAGCACCGTACGGTGGCTA
>CAYUDZ010000224.1:0-2567 GCA_964443575.1 uncultured Chthoniobacteraceae bacterium
GATCGGGATCCGCTCGCGCCGCTTGCGCTGGGTGGCGCGATTGGCCCGGACGTGTGCAATCTCGGACTTCAGTTTATCAATCCGTTTGCGCACCAACCTGCGGTCGGTCTCGATCTGGCGCTCACCTTCACCACGGGCACCAATCCCACCCGCCTGCCGGTCAAGGTGGGTCCAGGCACGCTTCAGGCGCGGCAACGAGTATTCCATGCGCGCCAGGTCGACCTGCAACCGGGCTTCTTTGGTGTGGGCCCGTTGGGCAAAAATATCAATAATCACTTCCTGGCGGTCGATGACGCAAATCTTGGAAAAGGCTTCCCAGTTACGCTGCTGGGCAGGGGTCAACGCATTATCAAAGATCAGGACATCAATCGCCTGCGCCTCGATCAAATCCAATATCTCTCCCGCTTTACCGGAGCCAACTACCAGGCGCGGATGAATCTTCGGGACTTTCACTGCCAACCTGTCTACCACCGGCACCCCGAGGGTCTCGACCAGTGATTCCAGCTCGGCCAACAGGCTTTCGCTTTCCGCGACAGAGTCCGATTGCTCGCGCACTGCCACCAGCAGCGCCCGCTCAACCATCTTCGGCTTTTCCTTGATGTCGATCATGAGGTAGTTGGCCTAGCAAGGCTCGGAGTCTTCTAGAACTAAAAGTAACTCTCCCTCTCTTCTAAAAGGTATATCTGAGATTAATTTTTCTTTTATCTCAGCCAGCTTTTTTACAAGTGCCATACTAGCTTCCACATGCTTGACTGTAGCTATTGTGTCACTGATAAGCTTCCCTATTTCTGCGCGATTTTTTCGCTCAAGAATATAAATACTATCATTCAGGTCACAATACCTAACATGGTATCTACCAGCTGGCGTAATACCGAACACTTTATGAGTTATTGGATCCTCAAATATGTGTTTGCCATAATCCAACTCTTCACAGCAATTCAAAAACCTCAACCCAGCTCCTTCATCAGCCTTTGTAGGCCATGTGTCCCACTTTGATCTGTTACAATGAGCCGTAGCTGGAAATAAATTGGTATAGTGGTTCTTTTTCTTGCCGGTTAATCTTGGGTTAAAATGATCAACCTGCAACTCCTTCCCCCGATACTGCATTGAATAAGCACATCGCCCATCAAAGTCTCTTAATAAGTCAGGTAAAGCTTGCCTGTGTTTTCCTTTGGGAAAAATAACTTTACTGGCTTTACCACGAGTGATTCGGCTTTTCTGCAAATTCTACATACTCCTTTAGAGCTTCGATCATTTTGGCTATGTGCCGATTAGATTGGTATGCCTGCAGCAATTCTTCACCAGTTCGAGTATTCAGGGCTGATCTCTTTTCGCGTGTCATCCATTCGAGTTGCTCAAACTCACTCTGAGTAATCGTACCCAATGCTTCTTTTCTGGCTTCATATCTCCCTTGTCTAATATGCGAGTCAAAGGAAAATTGTAAAAGCGAAATTCTGCAAGAGTACCTACTCGCCCAAGTCTGATGAAGTTTGCAGTTTCAATATTTTGGCCTTTTATAAATGTTGGGTGCCAATCTGTATAGTTATCGAGTTCCGTATCAGGCATACCTAGTTTACCGAGGTAATCTAACCAATTAGATCGCTCTGACTTTAAGTCTTGACCATGGATTACTAGAGAATATGAGTCTATTAAAGTATAAAAGAAATACCCTCAATTACAGCGACCTCACCACCTCAGCCATCCGCGAGGCCGCTTCCGGCAAACGGCTGATATCATGGGAATGGTTAATCCGCAGGCACTGGTCAGGGTGCGACCATGGCTTTTCTAAATTATGGCAGAAGTAACAACCCGGGACGACCAGCACACCGGCTTCTTTCAATTTGCGGTACAACTCGCGCGAGCTTACCGGCAGATCCTCGAACCACAGCCATAGAAACAAAGCCCCGTCCGCTTCGTGGATGTGCAGGGGCAGGTCACGGAAAGTATCACGGAAAATTTGCAAGGCACGGTCACGCCGATCACGGTAGAATGGCAGGATATGCTCGCGGCACAGCTCGATTATCCGGCCACTGCGAAAAAGCTCGAGTGTTAACACCTGTCCAACATTACCATTGGCCAACCCAACTACCGATGTCATACGCGACACCATTTTTATAATTTCCGGTGGCGCAATCACGATCCCGGTTCGGGTGCCGGGAAGCCCGAGCTTCGACAGGCTGTAAGTCAACACCACTCCCTCATCCCAGAATGGATTGGCATTCTCACGGAATACGATATTCGGAAACGGCGTCCCGTAGGCATTATCAATCAGCAACAAGCTGCCATTCTCCCGCGCGATCCGGTGAAGCTCCTGCACTTCGGTATCACTCATGACGTTGGCGGTCGGGTTGGTCGGTCGCGACAGGCAGTAAGCAACAATATCGTCACCCTTGGGTAAGGCATCGAAATCGACATGATACTTAAACAGCATTTGTTCGCGTTTCTCAATCCGTGCCGGCACCCCGCGAAGCATCCCGGGGTGCAATCCCTGCTCCGCATAACCAATATATTCCGGCATCAATGGCAAGACCACCCGCTGCATTGTTCCGTCTTCAGCCGGGCCTCCA
>CAYUDZ010000224.1:2577-3219 GCA_964443575.1 uncultured Chthoniobacteraceae bacterium
CCCGCCGTTGGTTATGGCAATATTCTCGGGCGTAATCCCCCAGCCGTAACGCTCATTGAATAAATCGGCTACCGCCTGCAAAAAGGCCGGGTTACCCTGCTGCGGGTCATAAATGCCAAGCATCCGATCCAGTTGCTCCAGGCGACTCTCGAGCAACTCGCCCAAACATTCCCGCCATACCTCCTGCATCTCGGAAATCATCGCCGGCTGACCACCGCCCAACATATAAGTTTCTGTCGCTGATCCCTCGCGTAATACCGCGGTAAGATCCTGCATCAACTCGTCGATCCCTGATCCCTGCCAAATCCGTCGGCCAAGCTCAGAAAAAACCGGCGTATCATTAGCAGCAACGGTGCCGCCCGCTGGCTTCATTGTTCTACCTGCTCTCCGGTCACCTTGACCGTGTAATTATATCCTCCCTGACGATACTGGCGCACGGCACTTTGCATATTGCTCTCATCCGTCGCTGGCGTAGGCTTAGCTGCAGCTTTCTCAACCGGCTGTGTCACCTGCCCGGCATTTAGCCCATTGCCGACTTGTGCCAGCATCTCGTCTGGTATTTCCACCTGTTGCATGGGCTCGGCGCGCGGTTCGATGGGCTCGGCGCGCGGTTCGATGGGCTCGGCGCGCGGCTCAATGACC
>CAYUDZ010000225.1:0-3203 GCA_964443575.1 uncultured Chthoniobacteraceae bacterium
TGGTCGCAGTAGATGGCTTGTGATTGATTCGGGCTAGCCCGAATCAATAATCGCGATCAAGAAGGTACTGGGCAATTTCGCTTAATCGACTGGCTTTACTGCCGAGTGATTCCAACGACTTACCAGCTTGTCGGGTAAGCTTGGCCGCTTCTTCGCGCGATTGCTCGATACCGAACACGGCAGGATAAGTTGCTTTACCTGCAGCGACGTCCTTGCCCGCGCTTTTTCCCAGTTTTTCACTGGTTTGGGTACAATCTAGGATATCATCAATGACTTGGAAAGCGAGGCCGAGCGCTTCGCCGAACTCGGTCAGCGTTTGCAGCCTGCTTTCAGGGGCATTGGCATGCATGGCGCCCAACCTGATCGATGTTGTCAGCAGGGCGGCTGTCTTGTTCTTGTGGATGAAACTGAGTTCTTCCGGCGTGGTGCGTTCCTGTCCTTCTGCTTCGATATCGGCCACTTGTCCGGCGATCAGGCGGCGGCTACCACTGGCGTATGCCAGCTCTCCCAGAAATGTGCTGGTACTGTAGTTTTTGCGTGGCTCACTGGCGGCGAGGATTTCGAAAGCCAGCGCCTGCAATGCATCACCAGCAAGAACAGCCAGTGCCTCGCCATATTTTTTGTGGTTGGTCGGCAAGCCCCTGCGGAAGTCATCATCGTCCATACAAGGCAAGTCATCATGTACCAGCGAATAGGTATGGATACACTCGACGGCACAGGCGGAAAGCAGCGCGTCGTCTGCCTCGCCGCCGCATGCCTCGCAGGCGGCAATGCAAAGGATTGGGCGCAGTCTTTTACCGCCGGCAAAAATGCTATAACGCATTGCCTCGTGGAGGATTCCCGGGCGGGTTGTTTTTCTGGGCAGCAGGTCATCGAGCGCAGCATCAACACGTGCGGCACGATCTTTCAGGTATTCCTTTAATGGCGTATCCTCGGCCATTCTGCAGATGGTAATAAAACTGCCATGGCCAATGCAAATCCTAATGGCAGTTGTCTGATATTACATTATGAGCATTCTGCGCAGCAAGCTGACAGCGCCCTCCACGCTGGCAGATGCAATGAGCCGTTCCCGGTTTTTTTCATCTGAGCAGATGCGGGCGATATCCGCCAAAGTTTCCAGGTGGCCCTCGGGATCGCCGGACGGGCTAATCAGGAAAAAAGCGAGACGCAATGGTTCTGTGTCCTCTTTGATTTCAATTGGCTGTGTCAATCTGGCAATCACACAAACTCGATGTTTGATGGTGTTGCTGTAAAGATGCGGGATAGCGACACCAAAGCCGACAAAGCCGGGAATAAACTTACCTGGTTCGAGCAACTCGTCGAGAGACTCATTCTTTGATATGCCGGGATGGAGCTTAACAACATATTCGATTAGAGCATGGTACAGGTCGTGGAGACTGGTAGCGTTGGTATCGATACCACCACCATGATCCAGGGCTCTAATCAATGATCCTGCCTCACGCTGCAATACCAGTAACCAGTCCATCTCCTCGGGTTTGAAGTCCTGCTCTTCGCCACGCACCGGGAAGTAAACTTTTTGTCCCTGGACACCGGCTAGCGGGGTGCCGATGAAATCCTCTGTTCCTGCAATCGTAGTCATGCGCGCATCCCCGGTATGTAGTTCGCTTGCCAGCATGGAAGGGCGGGGTAAACGGGCGAAGATGGGTCTGCCCTGGTTGCGGGCAAGGGTAGGCTGACGTTGATTCAGTACCGACCAGCGGAACAGGTTGTCGGGATCGACCATATCCGACCAGCGCTGGCAGAGTAACGTGTTCAGCTCGGCATTATCGGTCAGTGCCAGCATGTGCCCGACCGCCTGGAGTTCAACCCTGTCCTCCAACTGTTCGACCTGCAACGCATCCTCCGAAAGTACCGTGAATCCCATCCGTCGTGACTCTTTAGCCAACCTCGAGTTGGTATCCATGAGGACAACCATGCTCTCGGCTTTGTCACGGATAAATGCTGCAATCTGGCGGCTGAAAAAATCGGCGCTGACGATCAGCCAGCCAGTGGATTCCGGACGCTTGAGGCGCAGTAATTTTGCCAGGCCATTGGCCGTGATCCCCTGGAGCACCACGCTGGCCGCAATGACCGAGTACGTAAAAGTTTCGAGGATGCGTGTCTCACCCACACCGCTATCGGAGCCCAGAGCCAGTGCGAACAGGGATGCCATCGACGCCGCCACGATGCCGCGTGGTGCGATCCATGCAAGGAACACACGTTCACGGAAGTTCAGGTCAGTGCCCCAAGTCGAAGCCAGCACATTGAACGGCCGCACGACGACCAGCACCAGTAGAACGACCAGTGCGCCGGGCCAGCCAAAGGCTGCAAACTGAGCGATCTCCAACCGGGCCGCCAGCAGGATAAACAGTAGCCCGATCAGCAGTTCGGTAATGTCTGCCTTGAACGCTCGAATTTGTTTCAGATCCTCAGGTTTTTTCCAACCAACAATAAAACCGGCCAAAGTGACAGCCAGCAAGCCTGCTTCCCCTCTAATTGCTTCGGTTAGCCCGAAAATGAGGATTGCGGCGGCGAGGATAAAGGCATTGAGCAGATTGGCCGGCACCAGTCGTTTGCGCAGGATGAAAAGAATTGTGAATCCCCCGGTGGTGCCAATGATGAGTCCGGCCAGGATCCGGATACCAAACTGGGTCATCGCCCAGCCGCCGCTCTGGCCGGCGACCCACTCAAAGCACAGGATCGCAACGAACACGCCGATAGCGTCGATCAGGACGCCTTCCCAATGCAGGATCGAGTGTAGTTTCGGCTGGATCTTTACCCGCTTGAGTAGCGGGCCGATGACGGTGGGACCGGTCACGATGACCAGGCTGCCGGCTAGCAGTGCTAGCGATAGCGAAGTATCAAGGATCAACCAGACGCAAGCTGCGGCACCTACCCAGGTGGCAATCACCCCGAGACTCAGCAACCGGATGATCGTGCTGGAGCCCAGCTGGAATCCACGCAAATCCAGAGTTAAACCGCCTTCAAACAAAATGATGCCGACCGCCAACGATACGATTACCGGCAAAAATTCGCCAAGCCCTTCTGGGTCGACGATCCCCAGTAATTCCGGACCAAGCAGGATGCCACCACCAAAAAGCAGGATGATGCTAGGCAGGCCAAGCCTGCGGGCAAAAATAGTCAGGAATGTCCCTGCGGAGACCGCAACGGCCAGCGTAGTGAGGACAGAATGCTCGACGGGT
>CAYUDZ010000226.1:0-3130 GCA_964443575.1 uncultured Chthoniobacteraceae bacterium
GAACCGCCGACCAATTGTGTGTAAGACAACCGCTCTACCACTGAGCTAAACGCCCGCAAAAGAAAGATCATATAAACTCATTGCAGAAAAACTGCAAGTCTCTAATTAGTATAAAATAAACTGCAATCTGGAATAAATTATGCTTCTAAAATTATGTCTATAATCAACGTTTCACCAGAGTGAACACAAACTGATCGTAAACCGCCGTCAAAACCATGAAAATTTGGAGCCAATTGAATCAGCGCAGCCATCGGCAGGGTGGCATTACCTTAATTGAAATCATGATTACGGTCGGCATCATCGCCCTGCTGGCTGCAATATCCATTCCCGGCTATTTGCAGGCGCGGCATTTTGGCATGCGCTCCACTTATGTGGCCGAGCTGCGTCGCATTTCTGACGCCTTTGAGATGTATGCCGGTGACAATGGTAGCATGCCGCAGACCAGCATAAATAATCCAGCTGATCTGCTTGATGATTCCAACCGCAACGTGCCACTTGGACTGGATTCCTACTTGCCTAAAAATAGTACTTGGTTGTACTACCCGCCCATAGCGCCGGGTGGCATGTGGGGCTGGGTCAACACGGATGACTTTGCAGATGATATCTCTGATGCTACCGGTGGTGTCAGCTATGGCGGCTATATTTTGACCGTCGATGTGCGCGCCACAGGCGACCAAATGGAGCAGATTGATACCGTCTTTGACGATGGTAACATTGCCGACGGAGCATTTTTGTTTAATGTGACCGGTGACGGTGTCGGCACTGCTGTCTTCGGGGTCGAATAGGAAACAGTTGTCACTTGTCAGTTGGCAGTTGTCAGTTGGCGTTTGTCATCGTTGCGACGGACTGTGAAGGCGATTTGTCTATGAGGCATTAATCTTTTCAGTATTTTTTTGCTTCCCGGGGTTGCATTAGCATAGACTTGGGTGCTAAGGTTACTACTGTACATCAGAACGGTACTTTATAAATTAGGAGATATACTACTATGGCAACCAAACAAGCGGCAAAACAATCACCGGAGGATGAGAAAACGACGGCGGCTAAAGAGAAGTCCAACGGACCCCGCGACAAAAACCTTGATCTGGCCATCCAGCAAATTGCCAAAGACTACGGCGAGGGAGCCATCATGCGGCTTGGCGATGATGTCAAAGCTGACATCCCGGTGATCCCGACCGGCAATATCCTGATCGACCGGGCACTTGGGGTCGGCGGCTTTCCGCGTGGCAGGGTGGTTGAAATTTATGGTCCGGAGTCATCCGGCAAGACGACACTGACATTGACCGCGGTGGCACAAGCCCAAAAGATGGGTGGATTGGCCGCATTTATTGACGTCGAGCATGCGATCGACCCGGCCTATTCGAAGAAGCTGGGTGTGAACTTGGATGATCTCCTGGTATCGCAGCCGAGTTCGGGTGAAGAAGCGTTGCGGATTTGCGAGACGCTGGTGCGGTCGAATGCGCTTGACGTGATCGTGATTGATTCGGTGGCGGCGCTGGTCACCAAGGCTGAACTTGATGGTGAGATTGGTGATACGACGGTCGGCGCACAAGCGCGCCTGATGTCTGCTGCCTTGCGCAAGCTGACGGCCTTGATTTCCAAAGCCCGCACCTGCTGTATCTTTACCAACCAGATACGTGAGAAGATCGGTGTCATGTTTGGTAACCCCGAGACCACGCCCGGCGGCAAGGCGCTGAAATTTTATTCCAGTGTGCGAGTTGATATTCGGCGGATTTCTTCCATCAAGTTGCCGGATGGCACGGTAACCGGTAACCGGACACGGGTCAAAGTGGTGAAGAACAAAGTGGCGCCACCGTTTGGGCAGGCGGAATTTGACATCATGTACAACGAGGGGATCTCGGCGGTTGGCTCGTTGCTTGATCTGGCCCTCGAGCTGGGTGTGCTGGACAAGCGCGGCTCGTGGATTTCTTATTCCGGTGATCAATTGGCGCAGGGCCGCGATGCGGCGAAGGAAGCGTTGAAAGCTGATGACAAGCTATATCAGGAAATCCACGACAAGGTGGTGGCCGCACTGGCAGAGAAAGATGCTGAGTCAGGAAGGTAACTGCTGATAATCGAATCCGGTAATTGTTTGTCCTGATAACCCGGTAACTCGCGTTGCGCCAACTGCTGATCAAATCGCTTGAGTTGTTGGAGGTAGCCTGCCGCCCGCCAGAGCGGCAGTTCCCCGGTGCAGGGTTTCTGGCATGGCTGCTGGTGCTGCTGTTCTGCTGGTTTTACCTGGGTACGGTATTAATTAATGAAAGTAACCTGAACCGGCTTTCCTCTGACCAGCAATACAATATCGAGCTTGCCGGCGAGATGCATGCCGACTGGTACCCGCACCGCACCAAAGGGGTGGTCAACCCGTTGTGGCCATGGCTGATTGCTAAAGTCGGCTATGCCGGCAGCGATGCTGATATCTACACTCGCGGTCGCTGGATCAACTTGATTTTATGCGGTGTATTTATCGCCGGGTTGGCGCTGATCTTGCGTCGTTACTGGGGTGACTTACCTGCTTTGTTGCTTGCCGGAATCGGCGGGTTCGGGGCATTGCTGGCGCGCGCGGTATACTTTCAGCCTGAACCAATTTACTACCTGCTAAGTTTTGCTGCCTGGGCGTTAATGCTGGTAAGTTTCTGGCGCAACCCGTGGTGGCTATTGGCGCTCATCGGACTGCTGGCAGGCTTCGCGTACCTCGCCAAATCTGTGATGACGCCGATGCTGGCTGCCTATTTTGTTTTCAGTGGTGGGCTCGCGATGCTGGCGCTGATGATACCTAAGTTGACCCGTGGCCGACTGCCTGCCGGTTGGCAGGCTTCACGGCAAGTGTTTGGGTTGACTGTTTTAGCGCTCTGCTATGCCACGGTTATTGCACCGCTGGCGTGGTACAACAATGACAGGTTCGGTTCACCATTCCACTCGTGGCCATCCTATTGGATGTGGCAGGATGATTTTGGCAGTGAGAGTATTCCGTTCATGGCAGCGCATCCGAATGCGGCAGCACTTGCTGCAATTCCCGAGGATGAAGTGCCATCGCTGGGCAATTATATTGCCACTCATAGTAGCGCGGAGATGCTCGAGCGCCTGACCACGGGCATGGCTGCACGGCTGCACGAATTTTTTTATCACG
>CAYUDZ010000227.1:0-3127 GCA_964443575.1 uncultured Chthoniobacteraceae bacterium
CGGCTGTTTGCTCCTGTTGAAAAATGGCATTTATGGCTTCCCGGGCGTGTGGTTTGAAAGCGGAGTTCGTTTACTTTGTTTTCACAATGCCCGGTGGTGACCATGTGCCTTTGCCGACGGGAAGGATCGACACTGCTTCGGTCTCGGGTTTCGGCCAGTAGAGGCGCATGACCATGTATGCGGTGTCGTTTGGTGCCGGCAGCCAGTTGGCTTCCTTATCCTCACCCGGCGAATCCTTCTGGATGTAGATGGTCACGGAGCCGTCCTCGTTTTTCGTCATCTCGGATGCCATCGCCGAGTTGACGAGATAGCGATTGATCGGATTCTTGATCATCAACTGTGTCTTGCCGTCATACATGGTGATCGACCAGAACGCATTCACTGGCGGCATCTGGTTGGCAGCGAAGGTGAGTGTGTAGTTGTGTTTGCTGGTGTCGAGGGTCTCTCCGTTGGCATCGACTCGGGTCAATGGGTAAACGGCCTCGGCGGCATCGTTGCCGTAGATACCCGCTTTGGCGGCGGCAGCACGCAGGAGCCAGTTGCCGTTGTAGTGCGCTTGATCACCCGGCAACGAGCCAACCTGCCAGCCGTTGATATCGTTCATACCCGAAGCAAGATAGGTGTCGATCTTCGCATCACCCGCTTTCATCCCCTCGACAATGGCCTGTTGAAGCTTGGGTGACAGGGCCTTGATGTCTAAGGTCTTGCCGGGGCCGATACCGATGGTCGCCAGCTTGGCGCGGATCGCCTTGTCTTCGTCGATTTCAGGAATGTATTTGAGCGCAGCGCCGAGATAGCTCCAGAAGTTTTCCTTGATGCCAGCGGTGTTGGCGGGCAGGAAGTCGATCTTCGGAGCGGCCGCAGGAGCTGGCTGGCCGGGGAATGCGGATAGCGGCTCAACTTTGTACTCGGCCTGGATCTTCCCGACGTTGGGTAGGTCTGTGGGATTGAGGAGCTGTGTGCGGAAAAGCGCTAGGCTGAACGGTGTGAGCGAGTGGAACACCTTTTCGATCCCGTCCGGTTTTTCACCTTTCCAGTCGGGGCCGACGACCAAGTATTTGCCAGCCTTGCCGCCGGTGGCGCGGCTTCCCATGTAGCCGTAGTTGTAAGTGTGGCTATCGTTCAGCATAACCGAGTAATAGCGACCATCGGCAACGTCCGGGACAGTGACCACCATGGGTTCGGCACGCAGATCCAGCCACACGAAGGAATATGGGGTGTCGCTGTTGGCGGTGACAACGGCGGTGTCCTCATAGGTGTAAACGCGCAGAGTGTTCTTGATCTGGTTGAACGGTGCCTTGAACTGACTGCCGTCCTTGTCCACCGCATATTCGTACATCACCGCGTAGTTCATCACCAACGGCAGGGCATAGATGAAGCCTTCCTCAGCGATGGCGCGGGCCTCGGCTGGGGTGACATCGGGCGCCACCTGCGCCCATGCACTGGTGGCAAACAGCAGGCCGGCAATGATAGCGCTGGCCAGGCTAGTGGCGCTGCGAGTGTTTGTTTTCATGGGGTCTCCTGGTTTAGGTCTGGGTTTAAGTGTTGCCCGGGATGATGCTCAATCCGGGGCAATCTCAGCGTACGGGGCAAATAGCGGAGCTGTTTCATTCAGCCTTGATCAGCTCGGGCCGGGTCCAAGAACCATCCACCGCGGCTTGTTTGGGCCAGTAGAGGCGCATGGAAAACCAGAACGGTCCATTGGGCGCGGGGAGCCAGTTGGCCTCTTTGTCCTTACCGGGTGAGTCCTTCTGGATGTAAATCGTCAACCCACCGTCTGCGTCCTTCTTCATGTTTGGAAGCATCGAGGAGTTGATCAGATAGCGGTTGATGGGATTCGCCACCATCAGGCTCTCGGGCAGGTTATACATCGTCACCGACCAGAACGCATTGACCGGGGGATATTGACCCGGCTCGAGGCGCAAAATGTAATCGTGCTTCGATGCGTCCATAGGCTCACCGTTGGCATCCCCTCGATAAATCGGATAGATCGCTTCTTCCTTTGAGTTGGCATAGATGCCCAACACCGCGCCGGCAAAGCGGAAGAGATAGTTGTTTTTGAGTACCTCCCGGGTTCCGAACAGATCGCCGCTGGTCACTTTGCCCGAGGCAATGTCGGTTTTCAGCAAATGATCCAGCTCTTTCCACGCGTCGGCCATGCCGTCAGCAAATGCCTGCTGCATTTCAGGTGACAGCGCTTTAAAGTCGATCTGCTTGCCAGCTTCGATGCCGATGGTGGCGAAGCGAGCTTTAAGGTCCTTCTCGGAGGGCACGGTGGGGGTGAACTCAAGAACAAAGTTAAGAATATTGAAGAACTCGACTGAAGTTTTCTGGTCAGGTGCCGAGAGGGGTTTCTTCCACGTGACCTCGGGGGAGGCCGTGGGTGCGGGCTTGCCCAGAAACGCCGAGAGTGTCTGCACTTTGTAGCCCGTCTGAATCTGCTTCACCTTGTCGAGGTCAGCAGGGTTGAATAACTGAGTCCGGTAGCCCAAAAAGACGAACTGCGTCTCTGACTGCATCGTCTTGGTGACTCCCTCGGGAACCTCGCCTTTCCAGTCCGGTCCTGCGACCAGCAGCACCGCCCCGTCGTTGCCGGTGGTGCGGCTTCCGGCATACGCAAAGTTGTGCGTGTACCAGTCGATGAACTGCAAAGAGAAATAGCGCTCTTTTTCAATCACGGGCAGGGTGAGAATCAGCGGCTCGGCCCGCAGGTCCATACCGATGAAGGAATAGGGCGTGTCCGAATTGGCAGTCTGGACGGCGGTGTCGTCAGAGGTAAACACCCGCGCCATATTGAAGATGGTGTTCCACGACGTCTTGTATTCCGGATTCTTCGTATCCACGAAATACGCATACATGATCCGATAGTTATCCACCATCGGATTGCCGTAGATGTAGGCTTCCTTGGCGATGGCGCGGGCCTCGGCTGGGGTGACAGCGGGAGCGACCTGTGCCCATGCGCTGGTGGCAAACAGCAGGCCGGCAATGATAGCGCTGGCCAGGCTGATGGTGGTGCGAGTGTACGTTTTCATGGGGGCTCCTGGTTTAGGTTTGGGTTTAAGTGTTGCCCAAGATGATGCTCAATCCGGGGCAATCTCAGCGTACGGGGCAAATAGCGGAGCTGTTT
>CAYUDZ010000228.1:0-3109 GCA_964443575.1 uncultured Chthoniobacteraceae bacterium
GCCGAGCCGCCCGGTAACCAAGATAATTCTGGGATCGTGCCAATCCGGCGTTGGCTTTAACAAGACTGCGCGTTCCTGCCAGCTGCGCCTCGAAGTGCAGGGTGAGGAAATTGGAATGGTAGCCAAGATTCGCGATCAACTCCTTGATGTGCTCGAAGAGATTCGGCTACGCACCGGGGTTGCGATGGATCTCGAGGAAATCGCCCGCCGCTCTGCGGGAACCACCGGATTCAGCCATCCGATCACCGTAGCGATCCGCCAGGCGATGGCAGAACTGGATATCGAGCCGGTGGTTACGCCCAGCGTTGGTGATTTGTCGGCCTTGATTGCAGCTGACATACCGGCAGTGACTGTTGGTTTATCCAACCGGGCGATCGTGGCTGAGGAGGACAGCGAGACCATCGAGCTGCAACCAATATCGACGGGCTTGGCACAGTTGATCGCGTTGCTGACTCGTATTGATGGGGAGGGGAAAGGATGAACGAGGATCAGCCGGATACAGAGCCAAAGACAGACTGGTTGCAGCGCAAGACATTCCACCATTCCGCATTCTGGGATTTGCGGCGGATGGTCGAGTTGAAGGAAGAGCAGGGCATTCGTATTTCCCTGTGTATTCCGACTTACAATGAAGAGTCGACCATCGGTAAAGAAATCCTGCTGTTCCGCTCCGAGCTAGTCAATCGATACCCGCTGCTGGATGAAGTGGCTGTGATTGATTCGGGATCGACTGATCGCACCCGCGAAGTGGCGGCCTCATTCGGTGCCGATGTTTACAAGGCGGCAGATATTTTGCCGGAGACGGGCGACAAGCGCGGCAAAGGCGAGAATTTATGGAAAGCCATCTATCAACTCAGTGGCGATATCATCGTGTATGTTGATGCCGATATCCGCAACATCCATCCGCGCTTTGTCTACGGTTTGGTTGGGCCGTTGATCTATGATGCGGAAGCCCGCTACGTGAAAGGGTTCTATGACCGGCCACTGAGTCTGGGCAAAGAGACGCGGCCATCAGGTGGCGGCCGGGTGACTGAAATTCTGGTACGGCCATTGTTCTCTGCATTTTTTCCGGAGCTGAGCGCCTTGATTCAGCCGTTGTCCGGAGAGTATGCGGTGCGGCGTGACGTGCTGGAGGCGATTGCCTTTCCGATCGGCTACGGCGTGGAGACATCACATATCCTGGATGTTTACCGCCGCTGGGGTATGGAAGCATTCGCGCAGGTTGACCTCGATAAGCGGGTGCACCGTAACCAGACTACGGCAGCGCTTGGCCGCATGTCGTTCGGCATCCTGCAATCGTTTTTCAACCGCATGCAGCAATTTGGTATGGCTACCGATTTACCGGAGATTCTTGAGACGTACCGTGCAGTCGAGGCCAAAGAACGCAAATTTACGATGCACGAATTTACTATTCGCGAAGAAGAGCGCCCGCCGATGCTCGAGATCCAGGCATATCTCGACAAGTACTATGGTGGGCAGCGTCCGGCGTAACCAGCTGCTGTTTACGCATGAGAATTGCCATTCTTCACCATCACCTGCGACGCGGTGGTGTCACCCGGGTGATCGCGCATGCTGCCGCGGAACTCACGCGTCGCGGGCACCGGGTTGTCGTTCTGAGTGGTGAGCCAGTCGCAGAGCCGTCTGCATTTGATGGCATAGAGGTGATGGTAGTTGACGGTTTGGGGTATGCAGAGTCATCGGCGCCTGCTGAGACCGGCGCCATCAAAAAAACAGTAGAAGAGGAGGCCAGGATCGCACTGGGAGGAGTGCCGGATATTTGGCATTTCCATAATCATAGCCTCGGTAAAAATCCGGCTTATACCGATTTGGCCGCAGCACTGGCTACCGCGGGCGCGGCGTTATTGTTACAGCTGCACGACTTTGCCGAGGATGGACGGCCGGCTAACTATGCCCGCCTGGCAGGGGTTCAAGGGCGTTTATATCCGCAGGGTGCTCGCATTACTTATGCGGTTCTAAATAACCGCGATGCTGACTGCTTGCGCCTCGCTGGAGTTCCGCAAAACAGTGTCAGGCTGGTACCAAATCCTGTGGTGGCACCTGTGGGTAGCCCGAAACAGCCGCCGCCGGCTGATGCAGATTTATTGTTGTGCCCGGTGCGTGGGATTCGCCGCAAGAATATAGGTGAGATGGTGCTGCTGGCTGTCGCACTGGCCGGTAGGTACCGCCTGGCACTCACTTTGCCCCCGGAAAACCCGATCGAGCGCGAGCCTTACGACCAGTGGGTGGCCTTCGCCGAGCACAACCGGATTGCCGTCGAGTTGGCTGCGGGTACCCGGTCTGCCGGTGGATTGGGGGAATTACTGAATGAGTGCCTGGCAGTCATCTCGACCAGTGTCAAAGAAGGCTTCGGGTTGGGGTTCCTGGAGCCGTGGCTGGCCCGGCGCGCGGTAACCGGTCGCAATATTCCCTATGTTACCGATGATTTTGCAGGACATGGAATCGAGCTGGATAACTTGTACGAACGATTGCCTGTGCCGCTGGCGATTGTCGGTGGCAGTGAGGCATTGCGCCGTCAGCAGCGCGCGGCGTTGGCGAGCGAGTACGCAGCCTATGGCAGGGATCTTAAGGGCGATGACTACGAGCGGGCATATGCAGCAGCTGTCGATAGCGAGGAATGTGTCGACTTTGGCAAGCTGTCGGCGGCGATGCAACGCGACGCAATAATTGCCGTACAGGCATCGGCGGAACTGCGCGAACGCATAGCAAACGGTTTCACGGCCGGGCAGTTGGCAACGGTAGAGCAAATTGCCAGGAATGCTGAAAAAGTCGCTGCAGCTTATTCTGTGGTGGCACATGCCAGTGGGCTCGAGTCCTGTTACGAGCAAGCGGCGGCAGGCCGCGCGGAACCGCCGGAATTCCTCGATCCGAGCAAGGTACTCGCTGCGTTTCTTGATCCGGCGAAGCTCTTGCTGCTGATGCATTGATCCGGGCTAAACAACGTTTGCCTTGGTGCTGCATTTTACCGCCGCCCCTTCAGGGCTGATATTTTTAACCAGGATACCCGGGGCGTTGCCCCGGGCTGACATAGCAACAGGCCGTTGGCCTTAACAATTGCTGTCAGGCTCTCATTCCGGCACGTGGCAGGCCTTAA
>CAYUDZ010000229.1:0-3101 GCA_964443575.1 uncultured Chthoniobacteraceae bacterium
CGCGGGCCCGGTACGGCTGGAAGCTTTGGCCGGCCAGCCGGCGCTCCTCCTCGCAGGTAAAAATCACTGCGGCGGCGTCGCGCACGACCTTTGATTCGATCGCTCTCCAGTACAGCCAGTTCCTGACTGCCTTCAGCCTCCGGCTGCTGGCTTGCTGGAAGTACGGGTCGAGCATGCCATGGGGAAAGACGAAGTACGGAATATTTTTTGCCCGCGCCAGCTTACGCGTGATGTAGCCCGGGTACAGCCACAGCCCGTGGACCAAGACCGCGTCGAACTTTTTGAGGTTTTCCTCCAGCCATGACTTTAATTTTTTTGATTTGCGCCAGGCCCGCAGTTCATACCCGCAGGCATGAACCGGGCAGGGGAAGTCGGATAGCCACTCAGACCGCGGCGGATCACAACACGCCACTTCGCAGGCAATGCCATGCTCCTGCAATGGAACGATCGAATTTTTGACAAAATTCGCCGGCCCGCCGGAGGCAGGGTCCAGCGATGCTATGATGCGGATGATTTTAATCGTATTTATGAATTAGAAAGTTCGCTGTAGATCTCTTCATATCCGGAAATCATAGTTTCACTGCTGAAACGTTGTGCATTTTTTAGTCCCGCCCGGACAAGCTCGGCGCGCTGCTCAGCGGGCAGTTGCAGGAATTCTTTGATGCGACCGGAGCTTGCTTCGATGTCCTCGGGGTCGATCATGACTCCGGCAGTGCCGGCAATCTCGTTCATTGGCGGACGATTGCTGGTAACGACCGGGCAGCCGCAGGCTTGAGCTTCGATGACCGGCCAGCCGAATCCTTCAGCCAGCGACGGGAACACGAGGCATTCAGCGCCGGAGTACAGGGCATTGAGGTCATCACCATCAACCCTGCCGAGGTGAAAAATTCTATCAGATAGTTTCTGCTCCCGGATTAGCTGCCGGATCGCAGGCGGTGGCTGCTTGCCGGCAATGACCAGCGGCGGGGCGGTGGGCAGTAGCCTTACAAATTCCGCGTACATCCGGATCAAGCCACTCCTGTTCTTGTACCATTGGGTGCCGCCGACATGGAACAGGTAGCCGACTAAGTCCCGCTGACCGGATAGCTTGCGGGCGATCGCCAGGCCGTCATCCCTTGCCAATTGCCGGTAGTGATAGTTGAGCCCGTTGAGCACGACCGGGGTGGTATCTTCTTTCCTTTCTGACAGCCGCAGCGCATCCGCCCGGGTAGCTCTTGAAACACAGGCAAGTAACGGCACCCGGCCAACCCAACTCCTGATCCAGCGCTGCAGGATCTTCCCTGACCAGCCGGTCGGATTCTGCGGGATTTCACCCAGTGCCGAGCGCACCGCCAGCAGGTCGTGGCAGGTGACCACATGCGGGACGTCCTGTAACCACTTTGAATACATCGCATTGGAATGATCGCAGATGTGATACACGACGGAGTCGTGTGTGCTTGGTGCTTTGTTCTTGGTGCCTGGTTTTTTGTTCTTGGTGCTTTGTTCTTGGTGCTTTGTTTTTTGTTCTTGGTTCTTGGTGCCTGGTTTTAAATTGCCAGCTGTTTCTTCCTGATAACTGATAACTGATAACTTGTAACTTTTCACAATTCGCCTTAAGCGCCTTGGAAAAATGACAAATTTATCAATGTAGCCAAGCCATTTGCCGAGGCCACTGCCCCCCGGTTTGAGCCTGCCGATGACCGGCTGCGGCCGGATCAACTCGACCGTATGACCGCGCTCGCTCAACCCGCGACGGAGCATGTCAGCGAACCGCTGCATGCTCTCCTGCCGGTCATGCGGGTAATTGCCTATGAGAATGATGTGCATGGGGGCGGCTATGCCGCTGTTCTTTGTTCTTTGTCGGCGTGAAACGGAGACCCCGCCGGAGGGTAACGAGGTGCGGACGGCTCGGCTCTGCTACGCCAACCCGCTTCGTCCGGCAGCTGCCGGGCTTCGCTGGTCAGCAGGCTACGCAGGGTAAAAGATCCGTCCCTACCCGATGTTCGGTTAGCGGGCGGATCACGGGCTAGCTGTCTACTGTAATTCGGATTTGAGTTGCTCCTCGATGAGGCTGATCATTTCGCTGAGAGCGTGACGCAGAGTCGTGTAATCATGTCCTAACTCAGAAGTATCCCCACCGGGATAGTGTTGTGCCCAGAATTGGTCAGTGAGGCTGTCCGCAAAATCTCCAAAGACGGCAAATCGTGAATCGAAAGCAACAGCTTCAGCGAGTAGAGCGCCGAGATCATGAATTTTTTGGAGTTTCCAACCACGACTGATCAGGTAAGCCTTTAGGAAGCGTTCGGTCGCCTCTTGCAGTAATTCGATAACCGACTCACTGGCTCCTTCGAGTGGGTGCAGCAAGTCTGCAGAGTGAAGCCGTATGCGGGCTGCACGAAGCCAGTCGGCAGGATTGTTTTCGTTGGTTTTCACAGCAGCACGAGTCCTCTGGTGAGGATTTCCTTGTGAAAGTCGGCTCCCCGGTCAATCCGCTGCTGGAGATCTTCGGGGGAGCGTACCATGATATCGAGTGGAAGGTTGGCTACCTGATAGCGTAGCGGACGGAATGCCTTGCGGATGCGGGTGGCCTCTGCAATTGGTGAATCCAATACATCTTTCACAACAAGTAAGTCCACGTCGCTGTCCGGAGAGGGCACCCCATAGGCATATGAACCAAAAAGAATAACCTGCTGAGGCTGAAATTCTTTTGCCAGCACTTGGAGGTAAGGTCGCAGCTGCGAAGCAATACGGTGCACGGGATAACGAGGGTCCTGAAGCACATCTTCGGAAATTTCAGGTGTACTAATCATTTTTCCTACAGGCTTAACGTAGCAGCGCTGCCCATGACTGTCGAGTTCTTGATCTTTATGCTAAGAAGCGCGTGAGGCGGTGTGGAGGGGAATGCGGCGTCATTCCCGACTCTTCTTAACCGGTGTACGTGAGGCGGTGTGCGGTGTGGAGGGCAAAGTTCCCCCTTTGCCGTGACTGAGCCGTTTGTCGGAGCGGCTCGGAGAGCCGTCTCTACCCGGGGTGTGTGCTTGGTGCTTGTCGGAGTGAAACGGAGACCCCGCCTGTCCTGAGCCTGCCGAAGGGCCGCAGGGAAACGAGCGCAGCGAGTCGGG
>CAYUDZ010000230.1:0-3081 GCA_964443575.1 uncultured Chthoniobacteraceae bacterium
GAGTCGCTCAGCAGAGCGGCTGGAAAAAATGCCGGTTCCGGACTGCCAGTATCTTGTTTTGCCTGGTAAGTTGCTTCATTGGTAATCAGGAAGTCGATATCCACAGGAGTTTCTGTACGCAGTGACTGGCGTTCTCCTTTTAATTTAGCAATCGCCTGTTTGAGCAGTTGGCAATAAAGGTCGAAACCGATTGCCAGTATATGACCACTTTGCGCAGTGCCCAGCAAATTACCGGCACCACGAATCTCCAGGTCGCGCATCGCTACCCGGAACCCCGCCCCAAGATCAGAATACTGCCGGATTGCCGCAATCCGCTTGCCGGCTTCACCACGGGTCAGCATGTCGCGCGGTAACAGGAAATAAGCATAGGCTTTATTCTGGGCACGCCCAACCCGGCCACGCAGTTGGTACAGGTCAGCTAAGCCAAAGCGGTCGGCACGGTCGATCAGGATGGTATTGGCATTGGGAATATCCAAGCCACTTTCGATAATGGTAGTTGCTATCAGGACATCGGTTTCACCGTTGACGAAGCGATGCATGACGTCCTCCAGTTGCTCTTCATCCATCTGGCCGTGACCAACATCAATTCTTGCTGCGGGACAAAGTTTGGCCACCGTCCGCCGCATGTGGCCGATGGTGGCCACCCGGTTATGCAGCAAAAATACCTGCCCGCCACGCTTCAGCTCCCGCTCAATCGCATCACGTATCACCCGCTCGTCATACGGGCAGATCACCGTCTCAACTGGCAGTCGGTTTGGCGGGGGTGTCTCAATTACCGACATATCCCGCGCACCCATCAGCGAAAGGTACAGGGTGCGCGGAATCGGCGTGGCACTTAGTGTCATCACATCAACCAGCCGAAAACGCTCTTTGAGCTTTTCTTTGTGTTTTACGCCGAAGCGTTGTTCTTCATCCACTACCACCAACCCAAGCTTGGCAAAGCTGACATCTCCAGACAGCAAGCGGTGGGTACCAATAACAATATCCACACTGCCATCAGCCAGGCCCCGTAAGGTCTCGCGCTGTTCGCGCCTGGCTACAAACCTGCTCAGCTCCCGGATCACGACCGGGTAGTCGGACATCCGTTCTGCAAAAGTTTGCATATGCTGTTGGGCCAGCACGGTGGTCGGCACCAGCAGCGCAGCCTGCTTGCCGTCCATCACTGCTTTGAAAGCGGCACGGATAGCAACCTCGGTCTTACCAAACCCGACATCGCCGCAAATCAAACGGTCCATTGGCCGCCGTGATTCCATGTCCATTTTGGTATCATTGATTGCCTTGAGCTGATCGGGAGTTTCGCTGTACAGGAAGGACGCTTCGAATTCCTCCTGCCAGCGGGAGTCCGGCTCGAAGGCGTGTCCCTCTGCACTCTCGCGCTCGGCATGCAGCTCGAGCAGGTTGGCAGCATAGTCGAAGACGGCCTGCTCGGCGGCTTTGCGTGCCTTCTGCCATTTGCCATCACCCAGTTTGCTGAGCTTGGGTGATTGTTTACCCAGCCCGACATAGCGCCCTACCAGGTAGGCATGTTCGACCGGCACCAGCAACCTGGCTTCATCGGCGAACTCGATTTCCAGCGCATCACAAGTGACACCTGCCGCGTTTTCGGTGGTGGTCATGCCACGATAGATGCCGACCCCCTGCTCGACATGGACGACCAGTTCACCTTCCTCGAGCGATGTGAAGTCAACTGCCGCACGCGATGCCTGCAACGCCGCGCGCTTCTGCTGCAGGCGGCGCCCGGCCGTCATCCGGTAGCGACCGAAAATCCCGGCATCACTGAGTACCGCCAACTGCGCCTCAGGAATGACCAGCGAGCCAGTCACGGTGCCGGTCAGGAAGTTGAGCCCGTCACGACTGAACCCCTCGTTGTCAAAAACATCAACCAGCCGCTGGATTTCACCTTGGTTGTTGCAGACAAAATAAATCGACCATTGCTTGTCACGCCAGGCATCGATCTGGCCGAAAAATCCAGCCCGGGCCGACTCGCTCAGTATCAAGTCACCGGCATCCAGGCGCACCGAGTCTGGCTCAAAGCCCAGCCCCATCCCGGAACCGCTATCGAGCGCCAACTGAATCGTGGCATCCTCCCACGCGTCATCGATTGACATCAGCAGGTCAGAGTCTTTGACATAGCTATCAATAACCGGCTGATCATCATCAAGCTGGCCCAGGGCAATTTCGGCGGTATCGACATGTTGGGTAGTCGTTTGCTGGTGGATATCAAAGTGCCGCAGCGACTCGATCTCATCACCAAAGAATTCAATCCTGAGCGGTTCGCTATGCTGCAATGAAAAAATATCCAGGATGCCGCCACGTACCGCGAACTGCTGGCGATGGGCCACCTGGCTCACCCGTTCGTAGCCCGCTTCAACTAAGCGCGCTGCCGTCGCTTCCAAGCCGCACGATTGCGAGCGCGCCAACCGCAACATCGAGTCGGCTGCCTGCTGCGGCGATGGGGCCGGCGAGCGCAACCCATCTGCGGTAGCCAAGGCCGGTAGCATAGCTGACTTTTGGTCACCCAAGCGGGCCAGAATATCCAGCCTTTCAGCGGTAATATCCGGATCCGGAATTGCGCCCTCAGCGGCAGCAACTTCGATATCCGGTAATGTCAACACCCCGTGCTGCCACGTCTCCAGGCCGGTCGCCAGGTGATCAAGGCTGCGCATGTCCGGGCAAACGACCCAACAGCGACCACCTTTCCAGCGGTCGACCAGCAGCGCAACCAGCAGGGGATACATCGCCTCGCAGCCGCAATTCAGATCCACCCGCTGGCCAGCTGCAGCCTGATCAAGGAACGTCCTGATGCGCTCGGAGCGTTTGGCCGCAGCGAGGATCGCGGGACTATCCCGCTGCGGTTTTGATTTCACGCCAGTACTCATCGATTATTCTTAGCTGCTCATCAGTGTATTCTAATTGACGTCCATTCAACTTTGCGACCGGTCGCGGGCCTACCCGGGAATTGCTAACTATTGCCGCATTCGCTTTGCCCAGTGTCTTTACGTCTAGTGGTTGTACTTGTACTTGCAGCCGCGGCAGCAACCAGTCATGCACCACCCCGGCACGTCGCCCGGAGCCGGCATC
>CAYUDZ010000231.1:0-3065 GCA_964443575.1 uncultured Chthoniobacteraceae bacterium
CGTCAGTGACGCAGCTAACAAGATCACCTCGCGCACCAAAGCAATCATCCCGGTACACCTTTTTGGCCAGAGCGCCGACATGGATGCCGTCAACGAACTGGCCGCCACGCATCACCTGAAAGTAATAGAAGATGCGGCCCAAGCCATCGGTGCCCGCTACCGTGACCAGTGCTGTGGATCGATGGGAGACATTGGTACGTTCAGCTTTTTCCCCAGCAAAAATCTCGGTGGCTTTGGTGATGCCGGCGCCGTGGTCTGCCACGATGACTCACTGGCTGAAAAAGCACGCGTATTGCGCACCCATGGGGCCAAGCCGAAATACCACCATCATTTAGTCGGAGGCAACTTCCGTATCGATCCGCTGCAAACTGCGATGCTCGGGGTAAAGCTACCCCACTATCAGCAATACACTGCAGCACGCCAGGCGAACGCAGCTTATTATGTTGAAAAACTATCTGCCGTCACCGGCATCGTGCAGGCCGACCCGGCACATTGTAAATGCGCCGCAAGCCAGTCGGACTGGATAAATGTTCATACTGCGAAACTGGTCCTGCCTGTTGCCTATCAGCATAACTTCCATATATGGAACCAGTTCACCTTGCGCGTCATCGGTGATGGACGACGCGACGCACTCAAGCAGTTTTTACATGAACACGATATTGGGTGTGAAATATACTACCCGATCACCATGGATCAGCAAAAGTGCTTTGCCGCCTTACCTGCGCTATCTCGAAGCGGCTGTGCAGTCGCCCACCAGCTGGCCAACGAGTGCCTCAGCATCCCTGTATATCCCGAATTAACACGGCAGCAACAAGACGAAGTCGTAATGGCAATCAAAACATTCCTGGCAGATTAATTTAGGTAAGCCGCCATTCCCAACCTGATAAACTCGTACCTAGAATAGCCGTAGCACTAAATCATGCCTGAGGAATTGGATACTTTGCTTTTAAAGCGCATGAAAAAAGCGCTCGAGCATGAGCTTCGCCATCGTTATCTCGACGCAAAATTGCCAGATCAGGTCAATCTGGATGACATTTCTTCACTGGTTCATATTGATTATGTTGATCTCTGTGTGTCGGAAAATGACCACTCGCAAGTATCAGTCTCAGGATCGTTTCTATCTTTGATTCACCTGCCAATCCGCAGGGTACGCGTACGTAGCGGTAGTCGGGAAATTCGCCAACCGATGCGCTTAAAAGAAGCAAGCGGCTCATCCCCACGGCAATCTTTTAGTATTGAATTCAAACCCGCGCGTGGTCGTCGTGAATTTTTTCTCGATTTCGAATTCAAGAAAGGCATTTGGATTCCATTTTTCCATGGACGTTCAACCAGGAATTACATTGGCAGTACCAAAATCACTTCCCTGCAGGTAATTACCGGCAAAGATGACGGCTACCGGGACTGGATTGCAAAGTACGATTGCTGGTCCGATAAAGACCAGCATGCGGCAGTTCAAGTAGCTTCCAGTTTTGATGCCCAGCCGCTCATATCCATTATTATGCCGACATTCCGTCCAGATGCAAAACACCTCCGGGCAGCCATCAACTCAATCATGGCCCAGGCTTATGAAAATTGGCAGCTTTGCATTGCAGATGATGCCTCTGGCCCCGGCTACGACATTAAGAAAATTATCGACTCGGTGACAAAGCGTGATCAAAGGGTTCAGTTCGTCCAACGTCAGGAGAATGGCCATATAGCTGAAGCTTCCAACTCAGCGCTGGAAATCGCCACCGGTGACTACGTCACCTTTATCGACCAGGATGACGAGTTGGCACCCTACGCGCTCTATAAAGTAGCCGAGACAATCAATCGTAATCCGGATGTCGAGTTTATCTACTCGGACGAAGATAAAATTGACGCAGAAGGTTATCGCTTCGACCCATACTTCAAGCCGGACTGGAACCCGGACCTGCTGCTTAGGTCGAATTACACATGTCATCTCAGCATCTACAAAAAATCATTGCTCGAGCAAGTTGGCGGCTTACAGGTCGGCATGGAAGGTTGTCAGGATTGGGATTTGGCCCTCCGCTGCACTGCCAAACTCACACCTGGCCAAATCGTGCACATCCCGCATATTTTGTACCACTGGCGCTCGCACGCAGGCTCCACCTCCCAAAATCTCGATGCAAAAAGTTATGTTCGCGAGAACGCGATTAAAGCAGTCAGCGACTATTTTTCCCGGTGTGGACTCGATGTTGAAGTTTCGCCTGGTGCGATTTCTAATCATCTGCGACTCCGCTACCCGGTGCCCGAGCCACAGCCGCAAGTCACTTTAGTAATACCTACCCGAAACGCTCACGAAATCCTGGGTAAATGCCTCACCTCAATTCTCGAACTCACAGACTATAGAAACTTTGATGTACTCATAATCGACAACGGCAGCGATGACCCTGAAAGTCTGAATTACCTCAGGCAGGTACAACAGCAGGAAAGCAAAGTAGAAGTGCTACGCTATGATGGTGAGTTCAATTTCGCTTCTCTCTGTAACCTTGGCGTGGAACATGCGGAAGGGTCGATCATTGGCCTGGTAAACAACGATATCGAGGTGATCGAAAAATCCTGGCTAAGAGAAATGGTCTCCCACGCGATACGCTCGGAAATCGGAGCTGTCGGGGCCAGACTTTATTACCCTGACCAAACACTACAACATGCCGGGGTCGTACTGAGCGTAGGTGGGGTCGCAGGCCACGCTTTCCGCTTCCAACACCGCAAGAATTCTCGTAGCTACGGCGGCCGCTCAAAAATTACTGCCAACTATACCGCGGTTACCGCCGCGTGTCTGGTCGTGCAAAAATCGAAATACAAAGAAGTGGGAGGTATGGATGAAAGCAACCTGGCAGTGGCTTTTAATGACGTCGACTTTTGTTTGAAGCTGTATTCTGCAGGCTATCGCAACCTCTACTGCGCGGAAGCTGAATTAATTCACCATGAGTCGGTCAGTCGTGGCTCCGACCTTTCTGGGGCCAAACTCCAACGCTTCAAGAAAGAAAATGCCTTTATGGCGGAGCGTTGGGGCGCAATGCTTGATGCCGATCCCAACTACAATCCCAACCTTACCATCGATG
>CAYUDZ010000232.1:0-3056 GCA_964443575.1 uncultured Chthoniobacteraceae bacterium
CAGATACCCGCCTGTCGATGACCCATAAGTTCGATATCGCCGGCCATGAAGGTTATATTACCGTCGGCCTTTACGAAGACGGCAACCCGGGCGAGCTATTTATCCAGATGGCCAAGGAAGGCAGCACGATCGGTGGACTGATGGATACCGTGGCGACGTTGACCTCGCTGGCCCTGCAGTACGGTGTGCCACTCGAAAGCCTGATCAAGAAGTTTGCCTACCAGCGGTTCGAGCCCAGCGGCTTCACCAAAAACCCGGATATCCGTAACGCCACCAGCATCACCGACTATGTCTTCCGCTGGCTCGGCTGCCAGTTCATCCCGGGTTACAAGGAAACCATCTCGCCGAACCAGAACCAGCCCGACCTCCCGATCAAAGGGATCGAGGAAATGGAACGTAAGGCGCTCGACCGCCCGGTAGAAAACCTCTCCCGCACCGGCGACACCGGCACCGTCGATGTGCAGGCGGTCGTCGCAGGAGAAGCGCCAAAAAAATCTACCGAAGGTAGCCCCGGCAATAGTCTGGCAGTTGCCCCCGGCAACACGCACGCCGACCGGATTAAACAAGCCCTCGGCATGGTCTACATGGACACCCCATGCTCGAACTGCGGCTCCGATAAAGTCATCCGCGCCGGCGCCTGCGGCGTCTGCACCCAATGCGGGACTTCCCAGGGCTGTAGCTAACAGCAGAATTTAGAATACAGAATTCAGGATTCAGAATTGTCCAATCCTGATCGTAATCCTAATCGATTTTTTTCCTCCCACGGAGACCACGGAGACTACGGAGTAATGATATTTTTCCCGCAGAGGCGCAGTGACGCTGAGGTTATGTGTTTCTTGGTCAGTGGTTCTTTCTTTCTGCAAACTGACCACTGTTTGCGGTTAATGTCATTTTGTTTAATCAATAAGTTGATATTGCGGTGAATAACGGGCTTAATCGCCGCATGAAATGCGGTGATTAAGGCTTGTTTTTGCGGTGAATAACTGCTACAATCGCCGCAAAGAACGCGATGAATGTGGATATATGAACAGAAAGGCTGGCCTAAATTCACTTGGGATAAGGCTGGTCTTGCCCAGAAACTTGCTGAAGTAAGGTATCAGCAAGGTCGATTATTAGGGCGAATGGAAGGCCTTGGCTTCAAGTTACGCAAAGAGGCGAGCCTTGATAACCTGACTATGGATGTGGTGAAAAGCTCTGCCATCGAAGGTGAGAAATTAGATGAGCAAGAAGTACGTTCATCAATTGGGAGACGATTGGGACTAGATTTTGCCGGCATGGTTGAGGCCAGTCGACACGTTGAAGGAGTTGTTGAGCTGATGTTAGATGCAACTCAACGATATTCTGAACCTCTTACTGATGAGCGCCTGTTTAATTGGCATGCTGCGTTATTTCCTACTGGTCGGAGTGGTATGTACAAAATAACAGTTGGTGGCTGGCGAACAGATGAGAATGGTCGCATGCAGGTAGTATCAGGACCGGTTGGCCGAGAGAAAGTTCACTATGAAGCACCTGTTGCAAAGCAGCTAGACACTGAAATGAGGTCTTTCTTGGAATGGTTTGAAGGAGATAGCAATACTGATCAAGTAGTAAAGGCGGGATTGGCTCACTTCTGGTTTGTGACAGTTCACCCCTTTGATGATGGAAATGGACGTACTGCACGAGCGATTGCGGATTTGGCGCTGGCACGTGCCGACTGTACTGCAGATCGCTTTTACAGTATGTCGAGCCAGATCGAGAAAGAGCGTAAAGAGTATTACCTTCAACTCGAGCGACAACAGACATCAAGCCTAGATGTGACTGGTTGGCTGGAGTGGTTTCAGGGGTGCCTTGGTAGGGCTATTCAAGCAGCTGAAGAAAACGTCTCAGTTGTCTTGGAAAAGTCAGAGTTTTGGGAACGAGTAAATAGACAACCAGTCAATGATCGCCAGAAAAAGGTATTAAACCGCATGCTGGATAATTTCAAAGATCATATGAGTACCTCTAAGTATGCGAAGATGGCAAAATGTTCTAATGACACCGCACTTCGTGACATTCAAGAATTGTTGAAGCGAGGAATATTGCTTCAGAATCCAGGAGGTGGGCGTAGCACAAGCTATCGTCTGGCAGTTGCCACAAATAATATGCAGCAAAGTTAATTTACCTTGAAATTACCACAGAATAAGCATTTTTTCGCTTTCAAAGCCCCTCAATCTTAGAGGCGCAGCCGATTGGGGCTTTGCAAAGCAGAGAAAAATTGCGACTCTTTACCCACTCAATTCAGCGAAATGCCATATTTTTTCTGCAACCAGCCAAAGTCTATCTTAGAAGTCCTGTAAAATTTTCAACCAAACTTACTTCCCCGTCTGCTTCGTGAGTTTCGTGGTGAATATTCCTCTGCGCCTCTGCGTCTCTGCGCGAGTAAAGAAAAAGTCTGTCAAAAATTCATTATATCATCTTCGTGCACTTCGTGCTCTTCATGGTTAAAAATTACTCTGCGTCTCGCTACGAAGTTTGTGATTGTTCCGGGCCGGCAGCTCTGCACACTCAGCGCATGCTTGTCGCTGTCGTATTACCTCTAGTACTTGCCTTCATAATGTTTTCCCTTGGTCTTGGGCTTCGGGGCAGCGATTTTGGCCGAGTCTTGCAACAACCCAAGGTGATCGCAACCGGGCTTGCCAATCAACTGATCCTGCTACCATTGGTTGCCTTTGGATTGGTTCACGCCTTTGGGCTGCCTCCATTGCTGGCTTTGGCGACGCAAATTGCACAACCGAGCGCAGCGACATCAACTTACGCCGTGGCTAATACGTAGTCATTCTCAGGCTCAGAGGGGCTGAGTTTTTTAAAACTTTCTTCTTTGAAATAGACTAAATGAGCTTCTTGCGGTGCCAGATACTTTGTGCGAAAGTTTATAAATGAAGGAACTCATTGTGTCTAATCCTGACATTGTTATGGGTAAACCTGTAATTGCCGGGACACGCATCACAGTTGAAAGCATTCTTGAACGCCTGGGTGCTGGTGAAAGTATCGACCAACTCATCGAGCAGCATCCTCGTTTGACCCGTGAGGCCGTCCTC
>CAYUDZ010000233.1:0-2203 GCA_964443575.1 uncultured Chthoniobacteraceae bacterium
ATGCCGGTGGTGGCGGAAGACTGGTTGCTGCTTGTTGAGGCCCCTGCAGTGCTTGTGCGACCGCCTGTGCGACCGAGACACCGGCACCTGCACCTGCCATGAGGGTTGCCATAATGATGGCAATGACAATGGCCTCCTCCTCAGGAACGTTAAGATCAGCACCAGAACGTGTGTGATGGTGGTCCTCAAGAGTTGAAGAGGATGGTGCATCGGGTTGTGCAGCTGTATTTCTTTGTGGCTTAGCGGTCTCATCAGGATTTGATTTTTGTGCCCCTGCAGTCGGGAGATTTTGCTGAGGAGCAGCATCAGCAGACGGTGATGTTTCTCTCTTTTCATCTGCTGTTGGCCAACCCAGCGAGTTTTCGCTGACATCAACCGGACCGATACGGCTGGCACGGAAATTTAACGTTTTATCGATGGCCTGATCATCAATTCGGCCACTCACTTTAAGTTGAACCCAGAGTTCGTTTTCGCTACGGACAAGGATTGTCAGGTAATGTGAGCTGCTTACGCTGACAACAGACTCTTCTACTTCTCCGTCACCGCCAAAAGCGCCATCGACTGCGCCGGCTGCTGCTGAACCTGCAGCTGCCCCTATTGTTAACAATCCTTCGACAAGCTTTTTGGTGGTCTGGTTGCGATAGAAGTAATGTCCACCAGCCAGCGAGCCGACCATATTCACTTCCACTATACGTGCCAACTGCGCCGGCACCTTCTCGCCACTGCTAATCAATCGAAAAGAGACGGCAGCCTTTTCGTCACCAAGTTCTTTGAAATAAAGGACGATGGGGATATCATCGTCTTTGCCGTCCAATTTTAATATATATTTTCCTTCGGAAGAGGCTAACAAGTTGCCGCCGATTAAAAAAAGAAAAGACAGCGCAGCTATTATCTGACATTGGACAATCCGGCTCATGCTTGCTCCTTTTTGAAGCGGATTGAGAGATAGCGGATAAATAAGATTAACGAGACTACTACCACCATGCCGGTTGAAAATGCACCGGTCATGAAGCCGGTACGGATGAGCAGCAGATGGTTGCTGACTAAGACAAGAATCTGAGTAGCCCCGAAAGCAACAATCCATACCAGCAGATAAACAATGGAACGTTGTGCCATGATCTGATTGTTTTCCTGATAGATGCGATGGCTCAGCCCGCGAATGATCCCTACTATCATACCAAGTGCCAGAGCCCCAAAAGCCAGGGTAAATATTGTGGGGGTTGCTTGATAAAGAAGCAACTGCAGCAGGTAACACAGGCTAACTGTGGCTGCTGGGGCTAGGCAGCCGAGGATGCCTAACCTCCAGGGTTTACGGTAACTGAATGCCATCAAACTAAATGAGGCTGCCAGCAGCAGCAGTGTGCCCCAAAGGACCTCCCCCAATAGCATGAGGAGAAGTCCCGGAAGCAATGCGCATCCGGTGTATATCAGGTTTTTACTCGCAGATAGAACGGCTGTTGCAAAGAAATTGGTGAGTGTTTGCACGTTAGACCTCCACTGGCGGTGAAAGTAGCGAACGCTTATAAATACGTCAATCTTATGCTTAGTAAGATTACTGATTAATTAATGCGATAAGTAACCTGACCTTCAAATGAGATAGGGAAACGACCCTAATCCGCACTTTGAGCTTCAACGGGCAAACGGCGTGTTCCCCTTCAGTTACGCTGAGGGGATTTCGCGCAGCATGGTTTCGTTCTGCGGGAATTTTTTCAGGAAGGTGAGCAGGCGCTCGATGGCCTCGATCGGCTTATGGCCGGAGAGGCCGCGACGGATCACCGAAACTTTTTCCAGCAGGTCGGCAGGGATGAGGAGTTCTTCGCGGCGGGTGCCGGAGAGGAATATATCGATTGCCGGGTAGACGCGCATGTCGCTGATCTTGCGATCGAGGACCAGTTCCATGTTGCCGGTGCCCTTGAATTCCTGAAAGATGTATTCGTCCATCCGGCTGCCAGTCTCGATCAGCGCCGTGGCGATGATGGTCAGCGAGCCGGCCTCTTCGGTATTGCGGGCAGCAGCGAACAGGCTGCGTGGAATTTCCATGGCACGGGCGTCGATACCGCCGCTGAGGGTGCGCCCGCCACCTTTGGTGGCATTGTTAAAGGCGCGGCCGATGCGGGTGATCGAATCCATCAGCATGAAGACATCCTTACCACGCTCGACCAGGCGTTTGGCGCGCTCGATTGCCAACTGGGCAATCTTGGTA
>CAYUDZ010000233.1:2213-3043 GCA_964443575.1 uncultured Chthoniobacteraceae bacterium
CGGGCAGGCACGGGTGATCTCGGTGACTTCCTCCGGGCGCTCGTCGACCAGCAGGATGAACAAAGGCATGTCCGGGTAGTTATGGGCGATCGCCTCGGCGATGTGCTGCAGCAAGGTGGTTTTACCGCTGCGGGGTGGCGCCACGATGAGTCCGCGCTGACCTTTGCCGATCGGCGCCATCAGGTCGATGACCCGGGTAGTGAAGCGGTCCGGTTCGGTTTCCAGTTTGAGCCATTCGCTGGGGTTGTGGGCGGTCAACTCGTTGAAGTGCGGTAGCTTGACGTAATTTTCAGGCGGCTCACCGTTGATCTGGGTGAGCTCATCGAGTTGTGGGCCGCGGTGGCCCTTGCGGATCATGCCATGGATGTAATAGCCATCGCGTAAGCCAAAATTACGTACCAGCTCCGGGCGTACGAACACGTCACGCTGGGTCTGCTGGAAGTTGCGCTTGGGGTCACGTAAAAATCCAAAGCCCTTGCCGCTGACCTCAAGGATGCCTTCGCCCGGTTTCAACGGTGGTGGCTCCTCCTGAGTGGCCTCAGGTGCCGCTTGCTGACTGGCCTCAGACGTTGTTTCCTGACTAGTATCGCCGGCAGGCGGGTCCGTGGTTGGGTCGTCCTGTTGTTCCTGTTGCGCAGAAGCTGAGGGTGCTGAGCTGCCGGCAGTTTCCTGTTGCTCGTCGTCAGCTTTCTTTTTGGATGACTTTTTCGTTGTGCTCTTTTTGCGTGCCGTCTTCTTTTTGGCCGGCTTTTCGGTATCTGGGTCAGCGGCAGGTGCGTCGGGGGCTGCGGCAGCAGGCGCGCCGGGGCTCTCCGGGATGGCGGCTGGTG
>CAYUDZ010000234.1:0-3038 GCA_964443575.1 uncultured Chthoniobacteraceae bacterium
GGCATCCGCAACCCCCTGGCCCAGCTTGACGCGGTACCGACATCAAGCTGGGCCAGGGGGTTGCGGATGCCGGGGGATTGTATGTGATCGGCACCGAGCGTCATGAGTCACGCCGGATCGACCGCCAGTTGCGTGGACGTTGCGCCCGCCAGGGCGACCCCGGGATGTCGCGGTTTTATGTCTCCTTTGAGGATGACCTGATGCGCAACTTCGGTGCCGCTGACCGCATGACCAAGATCATGGAACGCTTCGGCATGGATGAAGGCGAAGAACTCGAACATCCGTGGCTGAATAAATCGGTCGAGACCGCTCAGAAGCGCGTCGAACAGCGTAACTACATGATCCGTAAGCGAACGCTCGATTTTGATGATGTCATGAACCAGCAGCGCGAGGTCATCTACGGCTATCGCAATGAAGCGCTGGATACTGATGATACCGCAGCTCTGGTGTGGGAAGCAGTCGAGGAAGCCCTGCCGGATAAAGTGGCCGAGCACCTTGAGGTCGCCGGCGATGAGCAGGAGCCGGACTATGCCAGCCTGCTGACTTGGGTCAACATGACATTCCCGCTGGGATTGAGTAAAGAGAAAGCGGAATTTGAAGCTAAGTCGGTTGATGAAATTTGTGACTTCCTGCTGGAAAAGGTACGTGAGGCGTATGATCTCAAAAGCAAGCATGAGGATCCTGCGGCGTTGCGTGGTCTCGAGCGCTACATCATTCTCAATGCGATTGATCGGCTATGGCAGGAGCACCTGTACGGCATGGATGCACTGCGTGAGGGTGTGTACTTGCGGGCCTACGGTCAAAAAGATCCTTTGGTCGAATACAAGAATGAAGCGTACGCCATGTTTGTCGAGTTGATGGGTAATATTAAGTCGGAAGTGCTAAGCAACCTCTTCCGCTCGTCGACATCGCTGCAAGCATTCGAGTCATTCCTGGCTTCCCTGCCACGCAGCACATCCGGTCAGCAATTGCCCGGAATCCCCGAAGCCATGGCCGCCCAGCAACAAGGGGTGCCGACAGGTAAGGTCTCGGCATCATCGCTGCTCGGGGAGTCAGGCCCGGGTGACGAAGACGAGCAGGGGATCGATTTGCCGGTGCGTCGTTCCACCCGCAAGGTTGGACGCAACGAACCGTGTCCGTGCGGCAGCGGCAAGAAATATAAAAATTGCTGCGGTCGGGTGGCTTAAAGAACGTTCAACAGCCAACATTTAACGTTCAACTTTTCAAATCTGGCGGTTTATGACTTCGCAGGAAAGGGAAGAAGTCTCTCTTATATTGAATGTTGATTGTTGGAAGTTCGATGTGGAACGTTGAACGCTTCCTGTATGTATAATGCATTGACAAATTTTAGTTATTACTTGCGCATCTGACCGGCTGCGATTAACTTGGAACTATGAATATTAACTCCCCTAGACATGCCGGCTTCACATTGGTTGAGATGTTAACCGTGATTACGATTATCGCGATCCTGATCGGCCTGCTATTTCCGGTCATTGGTGCAGTAAAGGATACCGCCCGCAAAGCACAGGCTAAGAATGACGTCACCCAGCTGGTAACAGCAGTGAAAGCCTACTACACAGAGTATGGAAAATATCCCGGCGGTTTATCAGATGATGGGCAGGTAGCAATGACGACGTTGATACCAATCCTGGAAGGTACCAACACCACGGAGAACCCACGGGAAATTGTTTTCTTCGAAGGCAAACTCGATACCAGTGAGCAGGGTGGGCGCTACGGCATCCAGGAATCGGACAGGGACTTTTTGGATCCGTGGAGTAACACGTACATTTTGTATGTCGATGGCAATTACGACAATACGATCTCAAATCCGATCGATATCGGCCCAGACAGCATACGTACTGGTGTTATTGCTTACTCGACAGGTAAAGATGATGTCGACGGCGACGACGACATTACTTCCTGGTAATAAGCAAGCAGCGTCCAGGCAGTTATTCGGTAGCGGCACCCTGTTCGGCCAGCCAATTAGTACGGGCCTCGATTGCGCGTTCGATGGCGGTGACCTTTTGTAGCTCGGTCACCAGCTCGCTGTAGATCCGGAAGACTGAGTTGAAGTCCCATTTCAAGTCGCTGGCGGCATCTTTGATCAGGCGGTCCATTTCCATGGCGTCTCTGAGGTTGACCTTTTTAGTGCTGCCGGGGTCGGCGAACTGTGAGGTCAAAGCGGCTTCAAGCTGGTCGTAGCGCTGGTCGATTATTTCTTCGTTGAGCCTGATCTGTTCGGCGATCATCCCGCGCTGATCTTCCTCCAACAGTTGATTTTGCATCATTTCTTCCAGTTGGACATTACGGCGTTTCAATTCTTCGATATTGGACTCGATGGCACCGGTTAGGTTGCCCTTGGCCTGGCCGGCACGGATGGTTGTCTTGAGCGCCTGGGTTTCACGCGGCTTATTCCTGACATAGAGCCGCTGGCGCGACGATTTATAGTTCTCGCTGAAATTGCGGTATTCATTGCTGGTGGTCAGTGACTTGCTTAGATCGAGGATCTGATCGACGCGCTTCTGGATCTTCTCATCCATGGCCTTCATGCCGGCTTCGGACACCTCTTTATCCAGAGTCGGGTTGGGGCTGATGACATCGATGGCCAACTCCGAACGTTTGCTCTGGTAGCGTTCGATTGTTTTGCTCAGGCCATCAATGATGTCCTGTTTCATCCGCATCGTCTTGGTGCCCGAATCGGTACTGTCGCTGATATGCTCCAGCATCGACACGATACGGTCGATTGTCCGTTCTACCTGCTCATCTTTGCGCACGAGTTCGTCGCGCAGACTGGTCACGCGTTGCTGGCGCTGCTGCAGGTGGAAGTTGAGATTTTTCAGCGATTGCTCAACTTCTGCAATAGTCGGTTCAGCAGTCTGCTGTGCCTCTGTGGTTGCTTCATTCTGGGCATTGGCAGTCAGAGCTAATGCAACAATACTTAGGAGGGACAAAATTTTCATCTCGCTATTATTATTTTAATCGGCTGGATTACAAGTAATAACTGGTTGTGATGATACCGCGGCTGAATCCATTTCGCG
>CAYUDZ010000235.1:0-3031 GCA_964443575.1 uncultured Chthoniobacteraceae bacterium
CGATAAGATCAGCCGCGGTTGCGTGACAGGCTCTGCAATCGCGCCGTCACCTGCAGTCACATGCACCCTCAGAATTCCATGGCGCAGTCCAGTGTTCCGGCACCCCTGTTCGAGTGCCGCGATATCATCGCTGGCGACCGGGAAGTTCTGTTCCCGGCATTGCTCGAGCAGCTTGGCAAAATGCTCAGCCAAAAAGGCAGCCCTCCCGTCAAATACAGCAATGGTCTCAAACAAATGCATGCCGTAGCGAAACCCCCGGTCGCTCAGCGGCAATGAGTCCGCTGGCTGCAAGATCCCATCCTTTACCACCCAGTGGCGGGTTTTACTTTCATCATTGGTTTCATTCATGGTACGGGCATTGACAGATCATGGGGGAAAACGAATATTCTGGTTCGTGCCCCATTATGCAACAATCATTCTGACTTTGGTAGCGCTGGCATCGCTGCCAGTCAGTAGCGCCGCGCAGGAGAGTGATGTCCCGATTCCTGCGGCGAAGCCGGCGACGGCGACCGTTTACTGGGCTCAGGAAGTTGATGCGATCAGGAACTACCAGGCCAGTGCCCCGGCAGCCAGGCGCATGGTGGATGCATTGGTCCGTGCCGTGACCGGCCAGAAAACGACCACCGCCGCCTGGAGGTCACTGGTCTCGCCGACAGATACTGTCGGGATCAAAGTCACCACCGATGGCGGCAGTAAGTTTTCCACCAGCTTTGCCGTAGTTGCCAGTATTATCGAAGGGCTGAAGTCAGCAGATCTGCCGGCCGAAAATATCGTTGTCTGGGGGCGCAGCAGTGAGGCCATGCGGGTTGCCGGACTCACTCCCACAGCACTCGGCTGCAGGGTGGCGGCCGTCGATAATAATTACCTCGAGCAACCGGTCTATTTTTCGCCGCGCCTCGGCAAATTAATTTGGGGCGACCGCGAGTTTCGTCCGGACGTCGGGCTCGTCGATTCCGAAAGTTCCGGCTCGAATAAAAACCTGAGCAATAAAAGCCACTTTGCTGCGCTACTGGGCACGCTCGACAAAATCATCAACGTCCCGGTGCTGAGCGATAGCGCATTCACCGGCCTGAATGGCTCGATTGCATCGCTGGCCGTCGATTCCATCGACAATTGGCGGCGGTTCGGCTTGCCGCTGGCCCATGGCGCCGAAGACCTGCCGCAAATTTGGGCCAACGAAGTAATCGGACCCAAAGTGGTGATCAACTTTTTCGATGCGCTGACCATCCAGTACGCTGGCGGGCCGTGGTTTGAGCCAAACTACGCGGTCGAGCATGCACGCATTTACGCATCGAGAGATCCGGTCGCGCTTGACCAGGTGGCGCTGACTACCATCGAGGCACTGCGCGAGCAGGCGAAGCTGCCCCCGGCAGAAAAGAAGGCAGCCCACATCAAACTGGCCGGGCAGCTCGGGCTGGGCGTCGCCGACCCCGACAAAATCAAGCGGCAGCAAGTGACTCCATGATGTCAGCAGCAGAAAACCACAATAACCCTCAATGGTTATACGGCCCGTTGCTGCGCGGGGTGTCCCGATCGTTCTACCTGACACTCAGGGTCCTGCCGGGAAGCCTGCGCCCGCCACTTAGCCTGGCCTATTTGCTGGCCCGAACCTCAGACACGATCGCCGACTCATTGCATGACGACCCGCACCAGCGGCTCGAACGGCTGGCCGGGTTCAAACGCGCCGTGGCCGGTGAAACGTACGGGGTGAAAGAATTGCCAGTGGTCGACCTGCCCAACGTCTGGGAGGGAAAACTGCTGCAGACAATTCCGGCCCTGTTGGCCCAGCTTGCCCGGCAACCTGCCGCAGCCCGCGACCTGATCCGCGCAGTCATCAGCGAGATCGTCGATGGCCAGTCGAACGATATTACGCATTTCGAATGCGGCAATAGCCAGGCGCATGAGCGCAGCACCGCAGAGCCAAGCTCGGGGACGAAAGTCACTGCCTTGCCGGCTGCCGCGGCACTCAACCGCTATACGTTCCAGGTCGCAGGCTGCGTCGGTGACTTCTGGACCCGGCTGTGCGCACTGAATAAGCCACGCTCGCTGCGCGATGGGGTGGAACCACTGGCCGCCAAAGGCGTGCGCTATGGCATGGGCTTGCAGCTGGTCAACATCCTGCGTGACCTGCCCGAAGACCTGGCCAACGGTCGCTGCTACCTGCCGGCTGATGAACTGACACTGGCAAATTGCACCCCGGATACCCTGCAGCATGACACCGAAGCCGCCAGCCCGGTATTCAAAAATTGGTTGCAGCACGCCCGCGACCACCTCGTATTTGCCGATGAGTACGTCAAGTCGCTGCGCGGCTGGCGGATCACATTTGCCTGCCGCCTGCCACTCGCCCTGGCTCACGCCACCCTCGATCAGCTCGGCAACTCGATCCCGACCGTCAAAATCAAAGTCAGCCGCCAACAACTCCGCCAACTCGCCCTGCGCGAAGCACTTAAATCATTCTAGCCCAATAACAGCCACCAAAAGGCACACAATTCACAAAAAGTCGGCTGGGTGCAACTGGCCTGGCAGTTGCAAAGAGCTTGTCTTTAACCCCCATTAGTGTCAGCTTACTTCCATGACGACCGGCTATTCCAGCATGACCAAAAAGCAGGCTGATCAGGAGATTCGCCAGATGCAGAGGTTTTTTAAAAAGAAGATTACTTCCAAAGAAAGCGCGCGCAATTATCTGCAAGAGGCTGGAATCCTTACCAAAAGCGGTCAATTGGCTAAACGCTACCGCGATTAGAAATCATGCGCCATACAGGCCTCGTCCTAGCCCGGATCAATCACAAACTTCGTAGCGAGACGCAGCGTGAGGTGCTTGGATACAAGGCGGGCGCAGGATTTCGCTGTGAGCTGTATGAGTACATACTGTGAATAGCGAAATTCAAGCCCAACACTGTAAACAAGCGCCTCACACTGGTCGCAGCAGATGGATTGTGATTTATTCGGGCTAGCCTATCACGGATGTGATCGTGTGGTCGGTGAGAAGATTCTTGCTGGAAGCCAGGAAATAAGGGTCAGCAACAACAAC
>CAYUDZ010000236.1:0-3016 GCA_964443575.1 uncultured Chthoniobacteraceae bacterium
ACAATCCCCCGGCATCCGCAACCCCCTGGCCCAGCTTGATGTCGGTACCGCGTCCCGCCATGTTGGTCGAAATAGTTATCGTGCCGGGTTGCCCGGCACGGGTGACGATCTCTGCTTCCTGGCGGTGGTATTTGGCATTCAATACGTTATGCGGTAGTTTTTCGCGCTTGAGCATCCGTGCCAGCACCTCGGACGACTCGACCGACGCCGTACCTACCAGCACCGGCTGGTTGCGACCGTGCGCAATTTTTATCTCCTTGATGACCGCGTTGTATTTTTCCCGCCGCGTCTTGAAAATCAGGTCATTGAAGTCGACCCGCTGGTTCGGGCGGTTGGTAGGAATCACCAGCACATCCAGCTTGTAAATGTCGTTAAATTCGTTGGCTTCGGTTTCTGCGGTCCCGGTCATCCCGGCCAATTTCTCATAAAGCCGGAAGTAGTTTTGGATAGTGATTGTCGCAAGTGTTTGTGTCTCGCGGTCGATTTGCACACCTTCCTTGGCTTCGACCGCCTGATGCAGGCCGTCCGACCAGCGGCGCCCGGGCATTTTGCGGCCGGTGTATTCATCGACGATCACCACCTTGTTTTCTTCGACCACGTACTGGACATCTTTTTCAAACAGGCAGTAGGCCTTCAACAACTGGGCGATATTGTGGATTTTTTGCGCCTGGTTATCGGTTTCCTCCTGGCGTGTGGCCTTGGCTTTCTCTTTGGCCGCGCTATCCATCGACTCATCAAGGTCGATGGCGGCAAATTCACTGATCAGGTCAGGCAGCATGAAGGCGCCCGGATCATCGGGATTAAGGAACTCGCGGCCTTGCTCGGTGAGGTCGGCGTCCTGCGATTTCTCCTCGATCGTGTAATAGAGCTCTTCTTTGAGTGCGATCAGCTCGATCTTTTGGCTATCCTGGTAGAACGAAAGTTCCGACTTGGTAATGAGCTTACGGATGTCCGGATCCTCCATCATCCGCAGCAGTTGCTTATTGCGCGGCTGACCAAGCTGGACTTTGAAAAGCATGCGGCCTGCCAGCATCCGCGATTCGTCATCCCCTTTGTCGAGTAGGGCTTTTGCCTCAGTGATCAATTGGGAGCACATCCGGTTCTGCCGTTTGACCAATTGGTCAACCAACGGCTTGAACTTGTCAAACTGGTGGGTCGAAACCGTCACCGGACCGCTAATGATCAACGGCGTACGCGCTTCATCGATCAGGATCGAGTCAACCTCATCGACAATTGCGTAATAGTGCCCGCGCTGGACTTGCTGCTCGCGACTGGTCGCCATGCCATTATCGCGCAGGTAATCGAAACCAAATTCACTGTTGGTGCCATAGGTGATGTCGCAGTTGTATTGTTCGCGGCGTAGCTGCGGCGGTTGATCGTGCTGGATGCAGCCAACTGTTAACCCGAGCTTGCGGAATAACTGCCCCATCCACTCGGAATCGCGGCGTGCCAAATAGTCGTTGACCGTCACCACATGCACACCACGCCCGGTCAAGGCATTGAGATATACCGGTAATGTTGCCACCAGGGTCTTGCCTTCGCCGGTTGCCATTTCAGCGATTGTTCCGCGATGCAATGCGACCCCACCGATCAGCTGCACGTCAAAGTGGACCATGTTCCAGGTCGTCTGCTGATCACTGACCAGGAGTTCTTCGCCACACATTCTGCGGGCTGTATTCTTAACTACGGCAAAAGCCTCCGGCATGATTTCGTCCAGCCGCGCCTGCAGTTCATCAGGGTCCTCGATATCGGCTAGTTGTTCTTTCCAGGCAGTAGTCTTGGCAACCAGGTCGTCCATGCTGGCGCTACGCTGAAGTTCTTCCTCAATCGCGTTTATTTCTGGCACGGCTTTGCTCAGCTGCTTAACAGTTCTGGCATTCTTGGAGCCAACAATTTTTTTTATGAACCAATTGATCATTCTTCTGCTGTGGCTATTCGGTTAGTGGTTGGATATTCTGCAATTACGCACTTGTATTAGGGTCGAGCGCAATAGCATTCACCAACTACGATCTTTATCAAAGAGAAAAATCAAACATTGGCAATCGTTTAACAAAGTGGCCCATGGTAGCGAGTTCAATCCAGCAATTTGTTGAGCATTCCCTTTCATCGGGCTGAGGGTTCAGGGACACTCTCGAAATATGAAGTGGTACCAGCGCTAGCGGCGCTTTCGCTCCATTCAAGTACATTGCCCACATGCACGGAATCAATCCTGATCCTTGAGTAACAGATCCAAATAAGCCCGGTGCGTGAATAGCTTTTCACGGCCTGCTTTTTCTTCTTGCAACAACCCAATTTCCACCAGTTGCTTGAGATGGCGCGCCGCTGCCTGTCGACCACAAATCTTGGCCTCAACAAAGTCTGAAATCCGGCAATATGGCTGATTGAAAAGAATATCCAGTAGCTCATGTGAGTATATTTTAGGTACTCTCTCTTGCAACATCGACTTAGTCCTGCTCTTCAGATCCCGGATGCTGCGGATCTTCTGATTTGTCCAGTGCGCAGACTCTGCGACAACTTCCAGCATATAAATAATCCACTCTTCCCAGGCCTGCTGGAATGTGACCGCCCTCAGTCTTTCGTAGTATTCGTGCTTACGACGAATGATGCCCCTGCTGTGGTACAGGATTGGTAGAGACAGCAGATCGGACTGAACAAGATAGAGTAAATTCAATACTCTTCCTGTTCGGCCGTTACCGTCGGTAAATGGGTGAATCGCTTCAAACTGGTAATGCGCAACTGCCATGATCACCAAAGGGTCCAAATCACTGGGTTGATTGATAAAATTCTCCCAATTGGCTAACATTCTGCGCAGCAAGTCTTCTCCCTCCGGTGGAGTATAAATAATCTCACCAGTCGCTTTGCTTTCCAACTTTGTCCCGGGCAAGCGGCGCACCCTCATATCACTGTCCTTAATAATAGAGCAGATCTTTTCAGCGGTTGTCGTGCTCAACGGTCGTTCAGCTAACCCGGATCAATCACAAACTTCGTAGCGAGACGCAGCGTGAGGTGCTTGGAT
>CAYUDZ010000237.1:0-3006 GCA_964443575.1 uncultured Chthoniobacteraceae bacterium
GCGCCAACACCAATTCGTAATCGTAGTCCAGCTGCTGCGATTGCCGCTTGCCGCAGCGCGTGGCGTCTATATTTGAGGGAATATGAAACCTGTCTCTTTCCTCTAACTTTTAGGAACAGGAAACAAATATGAAAACTAACACCCCCAATACGCAAGCATTTGAAGATCTTAATCCCGAGCTTGCCAGTCTTTCAGAAATCGTTGATCAAGCCATTCGTTGCCAGCACCCGGAGTGGGTTGAATCGGACGGCAGCTGCCCCCGCTGCTCCAGCTATGTGTATGAACTGGCCGATGCGATGGACGGGCGAAGTTCGGAAACCAAACTATGATTCACTGCAATGAGCCGGGGCAGTTTTTTTGATATAACGCAATTTAGATGCGATCCTAAGTTTCACAACCTTGGCCTCGGGCGGGAAGCATTTCACGTGCTTGTTGATCCGGAGTTTGGTCTTCCTGGCACTCCCAGTAGCTCAACCAATAATCACACGCGGGCTCTCAGCATCGTAATAAGTGGTCAAGTAAAAGCTCATCCCATTGATTTGCTGCGAGGTATGAAGCTGTGATCGGGCGTTCTATTTGTAGAGCTTATTGCAGTCTCGCCGATTTGGCGGCAGTTTATTTCTGTGAGATGGCCGGACACGTTGACACCTTTGCAGTGAGTGGCTACTCCTTGGATATGGGGAGGCTTCAGTGCTTTGGTGATGAAATCAGGTCAGCGATTGAATCCTTGCTCTGAAATTGCCAGCTATTCCAATCCATTCCCCGAAAAATATGAGATTGATCCAGCACAGGTTAACTCGCCGGAGTACAGAGGATAATGCACATATGAGGATTAACATGAACTTCCCCCTTGTAATATCGAGTCGTCTTTTTGCCAGGCAGGTCATGCTGGTGCTGGCGACCTCATGGGTGCTAGCAGGGTGTGTAACATCTCCCATGCCCGATTTGGGAACGATTTATTCGCAGGCTGCCCGAGATCATGGCTTGGGCAGAAATCCGGTGATTGTGATTCCCGGTATTCTGGGCAGCCAGCTGGTCGATGGAGATTCCGGGCGGGTCGTTTGGGGTGCTTTTGGTACAGGAAGTGTTTCGCCGAACTCGCCCGATGACGCAAGACTGTTTGCGCTGCCGATGGGCGACTCCAAGCTTGCAGATTTGCGTGATGCCATCACCGCTCCCAGCTCGCTCGACCGTGCCAGACTGCGCCTTTTCGGGTTGCCGATTGATCTCGTGGCCTATGCAAACTTGCTGGGGATTCTCGGCGCAGGTGGCTACTTGGACGAAAGTTTCCGAACTGTGGATTACGGAACAGATCATTACACCTGCTTTCAATTTTCCTATGATTGGCGCCGTGATAACATTGAGAATGCTCGGCGACTGCATAAATTCATTGTTGAGAAAAAAGCGGAAGTTGAAGCTGAGAATCTTCGTCGTTTCGGGAGCAGTGGAGCACCTGTCAAGTTTGACATTGTGGCGCATTCCATGGGCGGACTCATTGCCCGTTACATGCTAATGTATGGTGGAAAGGAACCCGGCCGCGATGGCTCTCTACCGCCTCTCACTTGGGCAGGAGCGAGGAATGTTGAGCAGGTGCTTTTGGTTGCAACACCCAACGATGGATCGCTGCTCGCGCTTGAGCAATTAATCGATGGATTTCGACCCGCACCCATTCTAGCGAAATATCCACCCGCGCTGCTTGGCACGATGCCTGCCATTTATCAATTGTTGCCAAACCCAAGTTTACAACCAGCGATTGAAGCTACGACAGGGCAGAATCTGGATTATCTTGATCCCGCAGTGTGGGAAGCAAACGGTTGGGGATTGCTTGGTTCTGAGGCTGATGCCACTTTGATTCAGCTGCTGCCGGAAGCGGCTACCGCCGGAGAACGGAAGGCCATTGCCAGAACTTTCCTGCGGCAAGTCTTGCTCCGGGCACGGGCCTTTCGTGCGGCCCTCCAACGACCTCATGAACTCCCTGTTGGATTGAATTTGCACCTCTATGCCGGCGACGCTGTGAGCACGCCATCCGCACTTTCTGTTTCAGCCGGAGGTCGTGTGACAGAGGTTCGCTGGGCACCCGGTGATGGCACAGTACTGCGTGCGAGTGCGCTCGGTGACCTACGGACTTCGCAGCAACAGTCCCTGCCTGTGATCAGCTTCGTACCCTGGACTCAGGTGATGTTTTTGCAGCAAAGTCATTTAGGTCTCACCCAAGATCCGACCTTCGCCGACAATATTCTCTACACGCTTTTGCTAGCTCCCAAAAAATGATGATACTCAATTCAGACAGGCAGCCTCTCCCATGCGCAGCCTTTCGCTACCGGGGTTATCAGTTCCGCGCCAACACCAATTCGTAATCGTAGTTTTATCGCTGCCAACGCTGACCCCATGAAACGCGTCGCCCCGATGGTCGGTGGCTTGGTGACCTTATTCCTGCTGGAACTCCCCCCAGCAGTGTCATCCCTGGCTGTGTACCAAAGATCATATCTCTCCAACTAGTCTTAATGAACAGACCAGTCTTGACATACCACCTGAATAATCCAAGTATTTCACTGCGAGTAGGCCCACTGAGCCATCAACCGAGCCACTACTGGTGGGATCGTGTGAGGCCAAGACCCATCTTGCCAGACTGCTGCGTCAGGCGCGGGCCGGCAAGCGCATTGTGATCACCCTCCGTGGCAAACCTGTCGCCGAGCTGGGGCCAGTGTCCGCAATTGGGCAACCTGCTAAATGCTTGCGCGGTGACATGAAGGGGAAATATTGGATGGCCGATGACTTCTGCGACGAATTTGAAGAATTGAAGGTATTTTTCACATGAGCCGTTACTTGCTCGATACTCACGTGTTGATCTGGATGCGGGATAATGATCGGCGGCTCAACCGCAAAAAATGGGAACCGATATTTTTTGACTCGAGTCATGACATCCTCTTCAGCACCGTTTCGCTGTGGGGAATCGCCATCAAACGCACCCTTGGCAAGTTGACTCTGGAGGGGGACTTGGCGGAT
>CAYUDZ010000238.1:0-3002 GCA_964443575.1 uncultured Chthoniobacteraceae bacterium
CTACAAATTCCCCAGGGTATAAACCAGGTGCGGGGTGTAGAGGTCCGGCTCGAGCAGGAATGAGTCGTGGCCTTTTTCCGAGTGGACGGTGATGTGCATGGTATTGACCTTGGCGCACTTGAGGTTGTAGACCAGTTGCTGCTGCTCATCGGGGTAGAACGAGACATCGGAGTCGATCGAAAAGACCAGGAAGTTTTGCTCGCGGCAGCGGGCGAATAGCTCCGGCAGCGACTTGGCGTCGGCCTGGCCCAGCAGGTCATAGGTCTGCCAGGCTTCGAGGATGCGCAGGTAGCAGTTGGCATCAAACCTGCGGACGAACTTACGCCCCTGGTGGAGCATGTACGATTCGATCGGGCTGTGCATTTCGTAGCTTTGGAATTCCTTGGCTACCGGGACAACATCGCGGCGCGCGCGACTCTCCAGGGTACTAAGCGAGACGAATGTCTTGTGGGCGATCATGCGGGCGTGGGCCAGGCCGAACTCGGGGGACTTCCCGTCATAATAGTCACCAGCATTGAAGTTGGCGTCGGCTTCGATTGCCAGGGCCTGTTCAAAATTGAGCAACCGTTGTAGCGGGGTGACCCGGGTGCCGGTGCCGATCGGGATGACGATACGGGCACGTTCTGGGTAGAGCGTAGCAAATGTCAGGCACAGCATGCCGCCGATCGAAGCACCGATGGTGGCATGCACCTGGTCGATCCCCAGGTGGTCAAGCAACCGAACCTGGGAGGCGACCATGTCGGCGGTAGTTATCTTCGGGAATTCCGACCCATATGGTTTGCCGGTCAGCGGGTTAATTGATGCCGGTCCGGTGGTGCCGTAGCAGCTGCCCAAATAATTGGCGCAGATGATAAAATACTTATCAGTGTCGAGTGCCTTGCCGGAGCCGATAAAGTCGTCCCACCAGCCGGTGTGGCATTCATCACTCCACAAGTCACCAGCCGCTGGTAACTCGGTGCAATAACCTGCGGCATGCTGGCTGGCGGTCATCGCATGAAAGAGCAGGATTGCGTTATCGCGCCCGACGGATAGTTCACCATACGTTTCGTAGGCGACGGTAACCTCCGGCAGCGACGCACCGGAGCTGAGCACGAATGGATCATCAGCCGTACCAAATGAGAAAAACTGCGTCCTTACTTCGGACTTACGTTTGCGATTCTTTTTCATGCTTTGCTGTGCAGTGCGTTGAGCAGCCGCTCGTGAATATTATCGAATCCACCATTGGAGAAGACAATCACCGTGTCGCCGCTACGCGAGTGCTCCAAGTATCTTTCTATAATAGCATCTACGCCCGCTTCAAAAAAAGCAGGAATGTCGTGACTCGCAATATCTGCCAGCAGCTTTTCCGGGTCGAGGCGTTCCGCTTCCGGAATTTGCTCGAGGCGCGAAATTTCGGCCAGCAGGACCCCGTCGGCGGTGCCTAGTGCGTCAGGCAGCGACTGCTGGAACACATTGCGCCGGGTGGAATTCGAGCGCGGTTCGAAAATCGCCCAGATACGCGACCCGGGGTAGCGGTGGCGGGTGGCGGCTATAGTTTGTTTGATCGCGCTCGGGTGGTGGCCGAAGTCATCGATCACCCGAACCCCGGCAGCCTCTCCGCGCAGTTGTTGGCGGCGCTTCACTCCTTTGAAAGAAAAGAGCGCTGCTGCGATCTTCGCCTCCGGCACATTATAAAAGCTGGCGGCGGTTGCCGCCATCGCAGCATTGCGCACATTGTATTCACCGATTTGCGGGATCTGGAATTCATGGCCGAGCAGCTTGAAGGCTGAACCATCCGGAGAGTAATCGACATCAGTGATCCTCTGGGCGGCATTTTCCGAAAAACCGACTTCCAGCAGCGGTGCCGGGCAGTCGCCGGCGATCTGCTGGCAGTTCGGGCAGTCGGCATTGACCAGCACACAGCCCTCGGTCGGAACGATCCTTAAGAGGTGCCGGAAACTGGTCAGGATCGCTTCCAGGTCAGGAAAAATATCCGCATGGTCGAACTCGATGTTATTAATGATCAGGACTTCCGGCAGGTAATGGAGAAACTTGGAGCGTTTATCGAAGAATGCCGTATCGTACTCATCACCTTCGATCACGTAATGGCGTGAGTCATTGAGGTTGGCGCCACGCCCGAGGTTCTCTGCAATTCCCCCGATCATGTACCCGGGGTCGAGCCCGGCTTCGCATAGTACATGGGCCAGCAAGGCCGAGGTCGACGTCTTACCATGGGTGCCGGTGACCACCAGGTTATGCTTTCCATGCAGAAAGTAAGTTTTCAATGTTTCCGGCAATGAGAGGTAGCGCAGCTTGCGGTTGAGCACGGCCTCGACCTCCGGGTTGCCACGCTTCATCGCATTACCAATGACGATGATGTCAGCAGACTCCGGGACGTTGCCAGCAGCATGGCCTTCGATGATGGTTACCCCGCTTTGCTCGAGGAACGTCGACATCGGCGGATAGACATTCTCGTCCGATCCGGTGACCGTGAACCCCTGCGCCTTGAGCCCGGCAGCCACCGAACCCATCGCGGTCCCGCAGATGCCAATGAAATGAAAATGCTTTGGCTGACTAATCATGAAACCGCCAAGACTACACAAATAGTAATGTCCTGTGCAAATTCTTATCGCCGGAAGACATGCTTGGTGAGTTCTCTGAGCATGATTAAACGACGGCTGGCCCGAATCACAGGAATCGATAGTCTGTAATAACCTGTGCTGTGAGGTAGCTTATTTAGCTTCGATTTCTTGCGGCTGCTGCAATTCAGATGACGCTGCGTAATTTACGGTCAGGTCGGAGCGTTGCTGGCGCAGTATTTCGACAGCGGCGGGGGTCCACTGGGTGCCATGCAGGTGCACGGTCTCCAAGGCTGGCAGTTTGCTTAGCACGTCCAGCGAATCTGCGGACGTAGGTGTTCCGGTTAAATTCAAACGCTGTAATTTACTGAGCCCGGTTAACTGGGCCAAGCCGGCGTCGGTAATGTTGGTCGTGCGCAGATCGAGTCTTTCGAGGTTGTTCAT
>CAYUDZ010000239.1:0-440 GCA_964443575.1 uncultured Chthoniobacteraceae bacterium
GCTGCCAACGGGATGGATGCCCGCCGTTTGGCCTATTCCTTCGCCACTTTCCTGCCACTGGCTGGCATCGACACCGGGTCCATCATACCCGCTGCTGCTGTTTCCCCGATACCAGGCAATGGAAGACAGCCCCGGGTCAAGCTCCGCTTCATCGGCCCGATTTTCACCGGGCCCCGGATATGGTTCTCCCGCACGACAGGCATATTCCCATTGCGCTTCGGTCGGCAATGTTGCCTGCCAGGATACCGTATCGGGCAATCCTTCTGCGGCTGTTTCAGCTTGCAACAGGGAATTATATTTTTCCAGAAAATCAGCAATAGCTTCCTTGGGCGAGACCAGCATCATCGGGCGATCATCCTGGAACCAGTCATACCATTCCCTGAGCTCTTCCGGATTTTCAATATCCAGGTGTTCCTTTAGTTGCTCGGGGCTAACGTCTA
>CAYUDZ010000239.1:450-2974 GCA_964443575.1 uncultured Chthoniobacteraceae bacterium
CTTGAGTTTTTTAACCACCTTTCCCAATGGTATTTCTTGCATGATTTGCTGCCATTGCCCTTGCGTGATTTCTGTTTCGCTGATCCAGAATCCTTGTGAGAGAATGACCTCATGTGGGGTCTCGTAGCCAACTTTACCGATCGGGCTTGGTCGGCCACCCATCACGAATTTACCGGGCGGGCACCAGCGAAAAAGAATACCTCCGGGTCCCTCCATAGCATCTCCTGCCGGTAGCGACAATTCAGGGAATCGCTCCAGATGCTCCCTGGTTGGGGTGGCCAAACCGGCCGCAACTGCCAACGGAATGAGTTCCATCGGGATGGAGGTCGAGGGATCCAATTCCAATGCGCTGCGCAAGCAGGTAAGCGCCTTGGTCTTTCTGTTCGTTTGTTGAAGGAAAAAGGCAGCCTGATTCATGTGCAGGCGGGCCACCGTAACGGCTTCACTTACAGGTAACTGTTTTTTAGCTGACTGATCCTGCAGCCATAGGCCAATTTGCTCCCAGTAACCACTACCGGCAGGAGATTTGCTCGTCGGTAGAGCATCAAATAGTGAACTTAATTCCATGTCAAATGTCTGGCCACTGCGATCGAGGCGCTTGCGCCCCAACGCTTCGATAGCCGGGGCCACCCAGTCCGGTGCTATGTCTGATGGTGGAACGAAGACCCGGCGTACACTATTGGCTTCGGAAGCAAATACGATTGCTCTGCCATCGGGAAACCAGCGCGCCGCATTCACATCATCCCACCCGGTAAAATGCGGCAGCGCCTGGCGTCCGCTCGCAACATCCCAGATACTGACCTGGTTATAATCTGAAGCAGCCATCACCAGTTGATCATCAGGTGAAAAACGAATGTCATTAATGTCCGCAAAATGAGGCAGCTGCGCAGTCAATGGTTCGCCTGATTCGACATCCCAAACCTGCAGGACACTGTTCTTGCCTCCATCCTGAAGCTCGACAGCCAATAGCGGACGGTCATGGGCAAAACGGATCTGGTCGACTTCCATTCGTAAGGGCAATTTCGAACGGGTCGGCGGATCATTGTGTAAATCGATGATCGTGATTCCGGCTCCAACCTCAGCTATCCAGCGGCCGTCCGGCGAAATCGCTCCGTTGTTGACGACATTGATCCGCTCGATGGCTGCACTTATCTTGGATTGAATGAGCGGTTCGAATGGCTCGGTGCTACTCTTGCGACGCCAGACTAAAAGCTTGCTGTCAGCTGCTCCCCACGCGGCCATTGTGTTGCCGTCCCGTGACAGCAACAGCAAAACAATAGCTTGATCCGCTTCGAGCTGCCACGACGGCTGCCAGCTAGTGGCATCGATTGCTTCTATGCGCCCAATAATATTCAATCGAAACGACTCCGTAATTTTTTTGAGTGCCTCCTGGTTCATCGTGGCATCGGAAAACTCGGTAAATAACTCATGCAAGAATCGATTTGATAATAAGGTGTGACTTCGAATCAGCGTATCCGTTGCGCTATGAAAAATCATGGGAGCTTCAATAAAGCCCAGGTTAAATGCCACCAGTCCATCGTCAGCTAATACTCCTTCAGAAAATTTCGCCTCCAAATCAAGAAACCCGGGTGGCGCATCCCACTGTTGCAGCAACTCTCCATCCTTACTCCAAAGTTCATAACTACTATCTTCAAAGCTGATGATCGCGGAGTCCTGGTTGTCGACTTTTAGTAAATTTATTTGTGCAATGCTTTTGCCGTTAAAATCCAGCGTACTTTGGACCTTCGGAAAGCCTTTGAAATCGATCCACGTGAGTTTATCATCCTGCTCGCCAAGCACGCAAACAGCGGTGGTAGCATCCTCATTGAGCTCCAAATCATACGCCCCCCCATTTACAGTCAATGATTCCCATGCGATGGCTTTGGGAGCCAGGGAAGACAACTGAATGGTATTCCGGCTGTGCGCCACAATTGCGGATTCTCCATCCTGCACTATTGCAAGTGCATCTCCGCTGGTAGCAAACTTAGATTTAACGATTTGATATCCATTAGCAGCATCCAGGACACCCAACTCCCCTTTGTCACTTAGATATATCAATTTGTTGCCATCACTGTTGTATTGCAGGTGATCGACCCAATCCGCCACTTCAAAGTTGCCGGTAAGTGGTGCCCCATCATTCAGGTTCCATACCCTGATCGCCCCCTCGCTTGAGTTATCAATACCAAAGCCGACAGCCAAATGCTGACCGTCTGGGCTAAAAGCGAGACTGCGCACCGGCCGACCCGGCTTGTAGGAATTAAATGGCTGCTTTTCCCGACTGGGGAGATGGAGTAGTACGACCTGGCCGTTTTCGGTTCCCACAGCAGCCCAAGTACCATCGTCGGAAACTGCCAGCCTGGTCGGCATAAATTCTAACTCTATGCTGAACAACGGTGTCTTCTGCAGTGGATCCCACCAATGCAGGAAGCGGTCATCGCCTATGGTCAAAAAATCTTTGCTATCGGGAATTGCAGCTGCCGCTAAGACATTCCCTTTATGCGCCTCATGGATCACCTCGAACGCT
>CAYUDZ010000240.1:0-1548 GCA_964443575.1 uncultured Chthoniobacteraceae bacterium
TATCGCCGAGCACCGGGTGGCCGAGATGGGCGAGGTGGACGCGGATCTGGTGCATTCTTCCGGTTAATGGGAAGCAGCGGAACAGGCTAATCTGGCGACCATGCCAGGTCAGTTTTTGCTCGACTTGAAATTGCGTGTGAGCTGCTGCACCGTCGGGATGGACGATTTGCTCGACCCAGGTCGGTGACTGCGGGTCGATACTGGCCCGCCGGAGTAGTGGCTCTGCACATTCGCAATGCGTCCACTCGGGCCAGCCACGGACCAGCGCCAGGTATTCTTTATTGATCTGGCGATGTTGCATGGCGATGGTAAGGCGGCGGGCCGCCGCATTGGTGGTTGCTGCCAGCACCGCGCCGCTGGTGTCGCGGTCGAGCCTGTTGATCACGGCCAACTGTCCGCCATTGGCAATTTCAAACCCAAAATACCCGCAGAGTTCATCCCAGAGCGTGATTGGCCCGCCGGGGCGGGTAGGATGCGCCAGCATCCCCGGGGGCTTGTTGACCACCACCCAATCATCCCCACGTTCAATAATCGACATCTGCATCAATCGTTATTAGTCTACTATTGTCATGGACGAAAATAAGATTGATCCAAATAGTACTGAGGGCCAGTCACCGCAGCTGGGCATTTTCTGGGCTGCCATATTGGCTTTTCTGATCGTGGTACTGTTGGGCATAGTCGCCTGGAGCAAGGTGCTTTCAGCAAGCAATATTACCATATTAGAGTCAGCAGTAGAAGAGTCTGCGGTTGGTGATGCCCAGGTGCAGGTCATTGGTGATCGGCGGATCAACCATGAAACCGTGGAGGCCGTGTTCAATGGCACCCAGCTGTACTTCGCTTACCTTAAAGAGGTGAAAGTCGACGATACGAAAATGCGTGCCATCGGTCGTGACGACGCCGACCGCTACACCATCTACCAGCCTGAGGCAAAGCATCTGCGCACCGGCCGCGACGGACAAACGCTCTATTATATAAAACGCAGCCCGAATAAGTACGCCCAGCTCCACGACCGCCCGGAAGAAATGCTGCCACCACTGATCGAATGATTTATCCAAACACCATTCGGCAGATGATAATGGCGGCGATGACGCCGGTGCCGTCGGCCAGCAACCCGGCAGCGATCGCGTGGCGGGTTTTGCGCACGGCGATCGAACCAAAATAGACTGTGACCACGTAAAAAGTGGTTTCGGTGCTGCCGAAGATAGTAGCGGCCATGCGTGAGACGATGTGGTCCGGCCCCATCGCGTTGACCAATTCGGTAAAGATGCCCATGGTACCGCCACCACTCAGCGGGCGCATGATGACCATCGGCAGCAGTTCCACCGGAAAGCCGATGAAACGCAAAACATCTCCGAACCACTGTGCCAGCAGTTCGATGCCGCCGGCACTGCGAAACATCCCGATTGCGACCAGGATGGCCACCAGATACGGGATGATTCGAATAGCGACCTGGAAGCCTTCCTTCGCGCCCTCTGTGAATTCCTCATAGACAGGAATGCGCCGCGCCGCAGCATAGAGCGGAAAAAATGCCAGCAGGAACGGAATTGC
>CAYUDZ010000240.1:1648-2965 GCA_964443575.1 uncultured Chthoniobacteraceae bacterium
AGCACCAGCACCCACACACTGACAATACCGACTGGATGCATTGGCTTGACAGCCTCAACCTGATACTCTGGAGGATCCTCACTCTTAACCACATTCTGCTCGGGTCCAGTATTTGCTTCCGGCTGCGATCGCACGCGAAAGCCCGGCAGATCCTGCAAACTGCGTGCAGCTGTCACCCCGACGATGGTCGAACACAAAGTTGCCAGGAAGGCGGTACCGACGATCGCATAGGGTTGCTGCGATCCGGCCGCAGCCAGGATAGCAATGGCAGTTACCGGCAGCAACTGTACCGAGCTGGTGTTAATGGCGAGAAACATGCACATGGCGTTGGTCGCTACCCCCGGAGTGCGGTTTAGGGTCTCCAGGTCTTTCATGGCGCGGAGTCCCAGCGGGGTCGCCGCATTCGCCAACCCCAGCATGTTGGCCGCAATATTCATCAGCATCGAACCCATCGCCGGATGCGCCACCGGCACATCAGGAAATAGCCGGCGCATGACCGGGCGCAATAACCAGGCAAGCGCCCCGACTAACCCGGATTTCTCTGCCAGCCGCATCATACCCAGCCACAATGCCATGATCCCAACCAAGCCGATAGCAATGGTCACACCCAGCTCGGCCATCTCAATCGCGCCGGTTGCCACCTCGTTCAGCCGACCAAAAATACCGCCTAAAATGACGGCAGCTATGATCAACCCCAGCCAAATGAAATTCAGCATGCCTAATAGGCGTAGCAGGCTGAAATCACCAGTTCAATACGCGAACCCGCAATCTTTCAAAATAACTGCAAAAAAATTATTCATTTTTTAGAAAATTTACTTGCATAGGGAAGTGAGTCATCTACTATGTGCGCTCCCCGCGACAAGTGGGCGTTTTGATACGTCTGCGAGGAGCGGGTTTTTCTTCCTCCTGATTAAGGAAGAGGAAACCCCGAAAAATTGAAAGATTTTTACGCATGCCTACAATAAACCAATTAGTCCGCAAGGGCCGCAAAATACAGACATCGAAGACCAAGTCTCCGGCGTTGCAGAACTGCCCGCAACGCAGGGGGGTTTGTCTGCAGGTAATGACCCGTACGCCGAAGAAACCAAACTCGGCGCTGCGTAAGGTTGCCAAGGTACGACTTACTAATGGCCAGGAAGTAATCGCATACATTCCAGGTGAAGGTCACAACCTGCAGGAGCACTCGATCGTGCTGGTTCGCGGTGGCAGGGTCAAAGACTTGCCGGGTGTACGCTACCATATCGTACGCGGTGCCCTGGACACGCTGGGCGTGGACGGCCGCATGCGCGGGCGTTCAAAGTATGGCGCCAAGCGACC
>CAYUDZ010000241.1:0-2913 GCA_964443575.1 uncultured Chthoniobacteraceae bacterium
TTACCATTGGTTACCCTGGCTGCCATAGTCGTCGCCATTGCACTACTCGAGTGGGTCGTCTCGAGGTCACCGCAGTGGTTACTGAAAGCCTGGCGGATAACCCACTATCCCATATGTGCTATCTGCATACTGGGTGGCTTGGGCGCATCATTTTTGTCCGGGTTTTCATTACCGATACTTGCTTGCGGTATCACGAGCGCTTTTCTGGCAGCATGTGCTTTAATGCTTACCATAAAGTTGGATCATCCGGTTTCTCAATTACTGATCAGCTCGTTACTGATGATGTGTATTACCTTGATCTATGCTGTGGTTGTCGTGCCACGGATGCAAAGCCGCAATGAATTGGCCAATATGGCCAGCCAAGTAGAAAGAATGATCCCGGCAGGAGAACAGCTATACTTTTACAAGCCCGATTACCAGCTACTCGAGTTTTACCTGCCGCAAAGCATGCAGATAACTTATTCGGGCGGCGAACTGGAGGATCTGCCGGCTACATATTTGCTGGTACGCCAAAAGCACCTGGAGCAAATTCAAGCCCGGCGCGGTTGGAATAATCCACAGCAACTGTTAGAAATAAAAGATCTCGATAAGAAGCCGCTTTACCTGATGCAAAAGCAAGGTGCAAACTAGCACAATCGATGTAGCTTAATTCCATGACAGTAGACCAAACAGCCACAGCTCAGCGCAGTTTTACCCTCGGACATAGCCCGGACCCAGACGATGCATTTATGTTTTATGCCATGGCCGAGGAAAAAATCGACCTGCACGGCTACCGTTTCGAACACATCCTGCAGGATATCCAAACCTTGAACGAGCGGGCGCACCGCAGCGAACTCGATATCACCGCAGTTTCGATCCACGCCTATGCGTACCTGCTGAACCAGTATGCCTTGCTCCCGTCAGGTGCCAGCATGGGTGACGGCTACGGACCGCTGCTGGTAGCAACCAACGTTGACGGCTTGAACAAGGATAATGGCATAGACGCAATTCGTGACTGGCTGAGCACTAAGCGGATTGCCATTCCCGGTGAGATGACCAGTGCGGCATTATCATTAAAACTTTTTGGTGGCGATGCGATTAACAATACGCTGGTCGTACCATTTGACCGGATCTTTGATGCAGTCAAGGAAGGCGCCGTCGACGTCGGTGTCTGCATTCACGAAGGCCAGATAACTTACCAGGAGGAAGGGCTGCAAGCAGTGCTCGACCTGGGCGTCTGGTGGAAAGACATGACCCATGGTCTGCCGCTGCCGCTGGGTGGCAATGTGATCAATAAGAAGATCGAACCAGCTATACGCTCCGAAATCGCCGTGATCCTGCGCGACAGTATCGCCTACGGGCTCGAACACAGGCAGGCAGGCGTAGTGCATTCTATGCCGCTTGGCCGCGGACTCAATGAGGCGCTCACCGATAAATTTATCGGCATGTATGTCAACGAGCTAACCCTGGATTACGGAGAACGCGGACGCCGTGCGATCACTGAATTCCTGGGTCAAGCAAGTGATGCCGGCCTGATCCCGGCACCCGTCAAACTGGAATTCGTCCCGTACCCCGCTTAGCCGACGTTTTCTACCCGCTATACGCTTCTGATGCTTTTGCTAAGCTGTATTCGCGGTTGAGCGTGGAAATCACATCGGCCGGGATGTGTTCCGGGCACACGCCTTCGCACTCGTAGTGGTTGGTGCAATTGCCGAAGCCGGCTTCATCCATCGTCTTAACCATCGCCAGTACTCGTTTGTTGCGCTCCGGTTTGCCCTGCGGCAGCGTTGCAAGATGCGCTACCTTGGCACCAACAAACAACATAGCCGATGCATTTGGACAGGCGGCCACACAGGCTCCGCAGCCAATACAGGCAGCTGCATCCATCGCCTTGTCAGCAATAGTTTTGGAAATTGGTATCGCATTGGCATCAACCGCAGATCCGGTACGGATATCGATGTATCCGCCAGCTTGTTGGAGGCGGTCAAACGCGGTGCGATCGACCACCAGGTCTTTGAGCACCGGGAATGGTACTGCCCGGTAAGGTTCGATGTAGATCGTCTGCCCCTCCTTGAAATGACGCATATACATCTGGCAAGTGGTCGTTTGCTGCGGGCCATGGGGTTTACCATTGATAACCAGCGAGCACATCCCACAAATCCCCTCGCGGCAGTCATGATCAAAAGCGATCGGTTCCTCGCCCTTTTCCATAATCACTTCGTTGACAATATCGAGCATTTCCAGAAATGAGGCGTCTGATGGGATATCATTTGCCTCATATGATTGAAATTCGCCCCGGCTATCAGGTTTGTTCTGCCGCCAAACTTTAAGTGTGAAGTTCATATACTATGTTACGTTAAGATTCTTAAATTCGGATTACTTATAACTGCGGGTTGCCAACTGGACCTCTTCAAATTCCAGCTCTTCCTTATGCCGGTTTGGTACCGCATTATCACCGGTGTACTCCCAGGCTGCGACATGCGCATAGTTGTCATCGTCGCGCAGCGCTTCACCATCGGCGGTCTGGTGTTCAGTGCGGAAATGCCCGCCGCAGGATTCCTCACGGGCCAGGGCATCGCGGCACATCAATTCTCCGAATTCCAGGAAGTCGGCAACCCGACCGGCCTTTTCTAGCGACTGGTTCAATTCCTCGCCGGAACCGGGGACAAATACGTTTTGGTAAAATTCTTCACGGATCTGAGGCACCTTTTCGATTGCTTCTTCGAGCCCGGCCTTATCCCTGGCCATCCCGCATTTGTCCCAGATCAGCAGCCCCAGCTCTTTGTGGAATGAATCCACCGTGCGCTTGCCGTTAATCGAAAGCAGCTTCTTTGTCCGTGATTCGGTTTCTTCCAGCGTCCGCTTAAATTCCGGTCCGTCGACCGGGTATTTTTCCTTAACCGTGGCCAGGTAGTTCGGCAACGTGTGCGGGAT
>CAYUDZ010000242.1:0-2900 GCA_964443575.1 uncultured Chthoniobacteraceae bacterium
AAAACTCTCCGCCTCATATGGAAATTTCAGGCGCCACATGGAATTGGGCAAAACTCCTTCGCACGATGCAGGAGATGCACGAAAGCGACTTTATGTCGGAAATGATGGAGCGGCGCAGTGCCAGCGGCAGCGACAGCCCGATGGGCAAGATCGATTGCTCGTTGCTCTACGCCCTGACCCGCTGGCGCCAACCTAATGTCATTGTCGAAACGGGGGGGTTCCTCGGCATGTCCTCAGCATTCATGCTCAAAGCTTTAGCAGATGAGAAAGTTTCCGGAGCTGAAGTTATCAGCATCGAGTGGATGGAAGATATTGATCACGGCTCACTGATTCCGCAGGAACTGCGTGCCGGTTACCGCCCGCTGGTCGGGCGGGTCGAGGACTTCATGAAAGACGGTTCGCTACCTGAACAACTCGACTTTTTCCTGCACGATAGCTCGCACCGGCTGAAACATATGTTGATGGAATTCCGCTACTTTTTCCCGCGTCTCTCCCCGGGCGGATTACTCGTATCCCATGATGTGGATATGAATGCTGCTTTCACCAAATTTACTACTAAAACCTACAGGCACGATCGCATCGGCCAGAGCGATCCCGCAGCCACACAGCATGCTCTCTGGGGTCGTATCGGAAATCTCGGATTCATCGTTAAAAACGATTTCAACTGAGCCCGCAGCGAATATAGATAACTCACCCTGAGCAGAACCTCGCAATGAAGTACCCGGGCTACAGACAATTAGAACACAGCCGCACTGTCTGGCTGCTCGTGATCGCATGGGCGGCGGTAATTACTTACTTCAGTTCGCAGCCTGGCATCCCGGGACCACCGATGTTCGGCATCCCGCACTTTGATAAAGTCCTGCACTTCGTGGCCTATACAGCCGGTGGATTTCTGGTGTTCCGCGGACTAATGCTTAGCTACCCGCAGATTGCATTACGGCCACGGATCCTGGTTACCCTACTTGCCCTTGCTGCCTTCGCCGCCCTCGACGAATACCACCAGACCTTTGTCAGTGGCCGCTCGGGGGCAGACCCCGGTGATTGGTTTGCCGATGTCGCAGGGACTTTCGCCGGTGCCATGATTTGCCGCTACCTCCATGACTGATTCCAAAGACATAGCCAAACGTGTCAGTGAGTTGCGTCAGCTGATTGCGGCGCATGACCGCCGCTATTACGAAGAGGCCGCCCCGACAGTCAGCGATGCCGAGTACGACCAGCTCTACCGCGAACTCGAGCAACTCGAACAGGATAACCCCGAGCTTGCCGACCCAAATTCACCAACTCAACGGGTAGGCGGCGCCCCACTTGAGAAATTTGAACAATTGCGTCATTTGCGCCCGATGCTATCGATCGATGATATCTTTGAGCTGAAGCCGGATGACGCGGAATCATCCGGTAAGCCGCAGCACGCAGAGTTGATAGAATTTTTCAATCGACTGAAAAAAAACCTGCAGGACGCTTCGATCCCAATGACCGTCGAACCAAAGATCGATGGGGTTGCAGTTTCCCTGATCTATCGTTCCGGTAAATTGGAAAATGCGCTGACCCGCGGCGATGGCACAACCGGCGATGTGATCACCGAAAATGTCAAGACCATCAGTTCAGTGCCTCTGGAATTGCCGTCGTCCGCCCCGCCACTGTTTGAAGTACGTGGTGAGATCTTTATGCCGGGCAAGGCATTTGAACGCCTCAACCAACGCCTGGATGAAGCCGGCAAGCAGGCCTTCGTCAACCCGCGCAATGCCACCGCCGGCACGCTGAAACATCTGGACCCCAAAGTCGTGGCTACCCGCCCACTGCAATTCCTGGCCCACGGGTTCGGTGCTATCGAAGGAATCGACCTCGGCGACGAAAAACAATTCCACCAACTGCTCGACGACCTGGGTATCCCGCGTAACCAACCGGTCATCGATGCCGTTGATCTCGACGAATTGCTTGCAGCTGTTGCTAAAATCAACGATTTGCGACACGAGCTCGAATACGGAACCGATGGCGCGGTGATCAAGGTGGTCAGCTATACCTCGCGGGAGCAACTCGGCTTCACTTCACGTGCGCCACGTTGGGCTGCCGCATATAAGTTTTTACCCGAACAACGCGAGACTATTATCCGCGATATCAGCATCCAGGTCGGGCGCACCGGAGTGCTGACACCTGTAGCCGAACTCGAGCCGGTATTTGTCTCCGGCACCACAGTCTCGCGGGCGACCCTGCATAACCAGGATGAAATCAACCGCAAGGATATCCGCATCGGTGATAGAGAAGGCCGGCGAAATCATCCCGGCGGTGATCAGGGTGGTTAAAGAGAAGCGCCCGGACGGCGCCAACCCTTTTTCACTCTACGATCATGTCGGCGGCAAATGTCCGTCCTGCTCCGGACCGATTGTTCAGGAGGAGGGGTTCGTGGCCTGGCGCTGCATCAATTTTGAATGCCCGGCCCAGGCCGTCACCCGCATCACCCACTTCGCCGGACGCAAAGCACTTGATATCGAAAACCTCGGTGAAGCAGTTGCCATCAAACTGGTCGAATATAATTTACTCAAAAGCCCGCTTGACCTGTTCAACCTGAAGGTTGACGAACTGGCCGAGCTATTGCTTGATCCCGCCCGGCTGCAGGATGGCTCCCAGTCTAAGCCGCGGCGCTTCGGTAAAGATAAAGCGGAACAATTGATCGAATCACTCGAGCAGAGCAAGTCCCTGCCCCTCCACCGCTGGCTGCTTGCGCTCGGGATCCCGCAAATCGGTGAGTCCGCCGCTAAAGAACTCTCGCGGCTGCATGAAAATTTCAGTAGCCTGCCGGGCTCGAAAATTCTAACCACAATCAGGCGACGTGGCGCAATCGAGCAGGAACTGGCCGCGAACCCGGTCAACCCGCGCAAAGAAAAAATCTCCACCGAGGAAAA
>CAYUDZ010000243.1:0-2878 GCA_964443575.1 uncultured Chthoniobacteraceae bacterium
CCTCGGCCTCTTTGTCGAAAACCTTGCCAATACGACCTACCGCATCGCAGGCAGCGGAGTCGATGGCACCGGGCGCAGTTTCGGCGTCACCGCAGGCGTCCGGTTTTAAAGCCGCCAGCGGCAAAAAAATTCACTACATTCAATTTTGCACCTTAAAAAATTTGTCTTAACCGTAGCTGCCAGCCTGGCAATCTTCAGCTCCGGCTTAGTCGTTGCCGACACCGCCATACCCGATCCGGCTACCATGCCGAAGATCAAAGCCTACTGCCTGGACTTCAACTGGGAAGGATCAGGACAGCATAAAAGAATTGCCGCTCCCGGCTTTATGAAAGATGCCGACCCCCAGGCAGTAGTCGATTGGCATAAGACTATCGGTAGCAATGTGATCCAGACATTCTGTGTCTCCCTCAACGGTTATGCCTATTACCGTAATGAAGTTACCCCGGAACAGCCTGGCCTGAAACATGACTTTCTGCGCGAGGTGGTCAGGCTCGGCCACAACGAAGGCATGGTCGTGATGGGCTACTTCTGCATCGCAGCCAATACCCGCTGGGGCAAAGAAAACCCCGAGCTAAGCTACCCGACCAACGACCAATACCACCTGCCTTACACAGACGAATACCTCGCTTACCTCAACGCCGCAATCACCGACGCAGTCAATACCACCGGGATCGACGGTAAATTCATCGAACCTGATAAGCCACCCAGCGTAAGTCTCCAGTTGCAGCCGCATGACCGCCAGTCGCGCAATACTCAGCAAATTTCCACCTGGTATTTATTCCAAAAGAGTAGCAGGTAGCCCGAATCCATCACAAACTTATGATGGATTCGGGGCTATGCGATATGCTATTGACCATTGTCCCCACCACGGAATCCCATTATCTTTTTTTTAACCAGGAAAGAAACTCATAGAATGATGCACCTTCCCCCAGTCAAATTTATCCTAATTCCCACCCTATTAGCCATTGGGCTGGCATTCAATCTTTGGGGTGATGAACAGCCCAACATCATCTTCTTTATTTCAGATGATATGTCACAGGAGGACTTCGGCTGCTACGGCCACCCTGCCATCCACACACCACATATCGATGCCTTGACGGCTGGCGGCATGCGTTTTGACAATGCCTACCTGACCACCAGTAGCTGCAGCCCATCACGCTGCAGCATCATCACCGGTCGCTACCCGCATAATACCGGGGCACCGGAACTCCACTCCTACCTGCCCGACGATCAAATCCGCTTTCCCGAGCTGTTGCGTCAAGCCGGTTACTACACCGTGCTTTCCGGAAAGAACCATATGGTTCAGGGATATGAAGACCGCGCGTTCAACGCAATGCAGCGGGGCAAAGGCCCGAGTGGCTCCGAGGACTGGCTGGACATTCTGAAAAACCGCCCGCAGGAGCAACCATTCTTCTTCTGGTTTGCTTCCTACGATGGGCATCGCGGCTGGACCATCACCGATGAAGCTCCAGTGTATGCCCCCAAAGAGGTCATTGTTCCGCCTAACCTGGTAGACACCCCAGCGGTCCGTGAGGATCTGGCAAAGTACTATCATGAGGTCAGCCGCTTCGACCATTACATCGGTGTGATTACCAAGGAACTCAAACGTCAGGGAATCCTCGATAATACGCTGATCGTGGTTGCCACCGATAACGGGCGACCGTTTCCACGCGATAAAACCTACCTCTATGATAGCGGCATCAAGACTCCCTGGGTCGTCCACTATCCCGCAGTGATCACTCAACCTGCTGCCACCGCGAGCCTCATCAGCGTCATCGACCTCAGTGCCACCTGCCTCGAATTGGCCGGCGTCGAAATCCCGGAGTCGATCCAGGGTCGTAGCTTTGTTCCGATCCTCAAAAACCCCACTGCCACAGTCCGCGAGGTGGTTTTTGCCGAGCACAACTGGCACGTCTACCAGAGCCATGAACGCATGGTGCGTTTCGGGGATTACCTTTACATTAAAAATAATTTTCCCGAGTTGGCTAACCTGAGCCATGAGTCGGATATGCTCTACCCGGCAGGCCAGGAATTGTGGAAGGCGCAAGCCGCCGGTAAAACGCAGTGGCACCAGCAACAGGTCTTCGCTGTTCCCAGCCCATCTGAGCAGCTTTTTCATGTCAGCCGTGACCCTTATCAGCTTTGGAATGTTGCCGCCGCACCGGCTTACTCTGGCATTCTTGACCAGGCGCGCAGCCTGCTTGCCGACTGGAGCGCACAAACCGGCGATTCCATCCCCACTACCCCGACGCCCAACCGCCGCGACCCACCACAGATCGTCGACGGCGAGATTATCCCGATGGGCAAAAAGCATGGCCGCCAGAACCCACATGCCGAGTTCCCCGGCGCTGCCAACAACGCCACTACCATCAACCATCCCGGCCCAATCACAATCAAGCCCGAAGCAAATTAACCAGGCCACAGCCCCGGGCTTCTAAGGCTAAGCTGCTAATTCTAATGTACATTATCTCCGAATTTGCTTAGAAACTTGTTTTATAAGACACCCTACAGCCATTACCGCATCCGCGCCGTCTTCCGGTTCACTGGTGAGCAACTCGAGGGCGGCCCTGCCTGGGCTTACCGCAATAATGGCCTGATGCTCCACTGCCAGGACCCAAAAACAATGAAACTTGAGCAAAAGTTCCCGCACTCGATCGAGGTCCAATTCAAGGGCAACAACTCCGAGAAGGGGGGCAAGTATGACGGCAAGACCATGGCCGCCCTGTTTACCCCCGGCACCAAGGCATTCGTCAACGGTGAGGAGGTCGGTAGCGCCCAAACCTCGTCAGCTGTCATGGCGGGTACCGATTGGTGCACCGTCGAAGTCGAGGTGCGCGGCCAAGAGGAAATGATCCACTACGTCAACGGTGAAGAAGTT
>CAYUDZ010000244.1:0-2874 GCA_964443575.1 uncultured Chthoniobacteraceae bacterium
GAAGTTCGACCAGGTCGCGCTGATCAGCGGCGGGTCTTGGACCATTGCGTCGGCACTTTCGCTTATTCTGGCATTCGCCGGTGCGGGGGCCTTCAGCCTGGTGGCGGGTGCCATCGTTGGTATGGCGTTCAACACGGTGATGTTTTGGCGGCTTACCGGTTGGCGTCCAGGTAGGCCCAGCGTCGGACCGATCAAGCCACTCATCCGCTACGCGATGTTCACGAATCTCAACGTAATGCTGGGAAGTGCGACTGGTCGTGTCGACAACATGCTAGTGGGCAGCTTGCTCGGTACCGCGGCGCTTGGGCTTTATAACCGCGCTTATTCCCTTTCACGTCTCCCGGCCGACGAATTTGCGCACAGCCTCGGACCCTTGGTGCTCGGCTCGCTGTCTCGTATTCAAGACGACAAAGACTGGTCCAGAGCGCTCTACTTCAAGGCCATTTCCGCAATTTCAGCACTCAGCCTGCCGTTCATGGTGGCGCTGTTCGTTGTCGGCCCTTTGGCTATTGATCTGGTGTATGGAGCGGAATGGTCTGGTGCTGGCTTACCTTTGCAGATCATGCTGTTTGGTACCGTTTTTTTAGCCGTTTCGCTCCCATCGAAATCGTTGATCAATGCCCAGGGTCTGGTCAAGGAGTACGCTGTAATCAATGCCTTGATGTTGGCAGGCACGATTGGCCTGGTGATCGTACTGTCACAGTTCGGATTGGTCGCGGTCGCCGCTGGCATCGCGCTCCGCGAGGTAGTGATGTTTTTCCTTGTCGCGAAACTGTTGCGGCGATCCTGGCTGGAGATAACCTTGCGCGACCTTTGGCAGGTGGTCATGCCCATTGTGCTCGCGGGGTTGCTGAGCTTGTTTGGTGGGTGGCTACTCATGCACTGGGCGGTGCAAATCGCGTCATTTGGTCGCGTGCTGACGCTGCTGCTCACTGGCGGGGGTGTGATTCTGGTTTATGGGATCGCGCTCGCTGCCTTGATGTGGGTTTGGCGATCGCACGTTTCGTTACAACACACCCGCGGTTTAGTCACCGACCTCGCCGCGGGCGCCGTTCGCAAATATCGGCGGCGGCGTTCCGTTCCGGCGGCGTAGACGGTTTCTTGCTATTCCCAGTTGCAGCGGCGCCAACCGAGTGCACGGCCTTCGACAACCGCAACCACCGGTCGAACAGCGCTGGCACGGGATCAGACCAGCGGAAAAGGGCATCGTGGATCTTGCCCGGAGGTGCTTTTAAGGCTGGTAGCGGACGATCCCGCTCCTTGAGCCATTGCCGTGCCCAACGCGTTGACGTCGGATGAACCCAAGTGTGGTTTGCGGGTGTGCTGCCCGTAGTCGGTATTACCTGACCCATCTGATCACAGTAGCCGATCAATGGCAGGTTGACGCCATTGAGGGTAGCCACTTCTTCCTGCTGGTCGGTACGACCAATCGTCGGTTCGATCAGGTAGAAGACACCGGTTGCCGGATGTCGTTTCACCTCGATACTGCAGAATCCCGCCACTTCCAGGGGGGCGAACAGTACCTCAGCGAGGGCATTGAGTACATCATGATACTCGGGCGCGGCGCAACAGGCTGCGGTAGCGCCTGTGCCGGGAGGCCAGGACAGCAGCTTTCTCCCTGTAAAGGATGCCACTACCTGACCCGCTTCGTTGCGGTATTGCAGACAGAAGTAGATTGCTTCATCATCCCCCGGAACCCACTCCTGGACGACAACGTTTCGATACTTGGGCCAGATCGCTCTTGCAAGGTCTGCCACGTCCTGGTGTTTTTCCAGAATATAGGCCTTCTTGAAATGGCTCATGTACACCAGGTCGTTGTCCGCCGGTTTCAGGATCACCGGATAGTTGAACTCGGCTGTTTCTCGGAGCGACGTCTCGTTGTTGACGACGAGGGTTTGCGGGATTGGCATGCCGACTGACATTGCTGCTGCGAGAAGGTGTTCCTTGTTCTCCAGTGTCAACACCTGCTGATGGTCTGGGAGTACCATTCTGTAGTGCCGGGACAGTATCTCGCGGTGCGCGGAGATCAGCACCAGTGGCATGCGCACAGTTGCGATTAGGACCGGTCGCTCGGAGAAAGAGCGCGCCAGTCGCACAAGGCCATCGATGAGCGCCTCGGTTCGAATGGGCAGGATGACCTTTCTGAAAGCATGGCGGGTCAACATGCCCGGCTTTCCCGCATCCTGATCTATCGCCACAACCGGAACTCCTGCGGAGTTTAGGCTGCGGGCAACTCCAAGCCCGCCAGTATCCATTCCAACGATCACCGCCGGGACGTAAAATCGACGCTTCATACGCTTAGCCAGTACTTCGACTGAGGAATCAACGGGTGGTAGGGGGGAGCGCGTGTTTAGGGTTGGCCTCTGCCAGGTTTAAGCATACCAAAAGCCGCATCTGCCCTGTCTACGGTGCTCTCTCACGGGGTCATTGGCAGCGTGCGAGCCCTCTGGTCAACCCATTAACCATCCGTTCTAAAAAGGTCTTCCGCTGCTTCGCGCAGCGTGTCGCTATCGGGTGGTTGGCGCGTCATTGTGGGACTTCTGGCAGGGTCAAAAAACTCGCAGAAGTTGGCCCGCTGCTTGTCGGCGACCGGTTCGGCAATCGGCTCCCGGCAGTCATTCGGGCGACCGCGCTGATAGTTGCGGCAGTTGCGGCAGGACCGGTTGGCCTTGCCGCAGGCGAGACAGTGGTTTTCGCGGCCATAGTCGGCGGCGGTGAGGCCCGCGCCGCAGTGCCAGCAGTGGCCGATGATGTCCGGTGGGGTGGTTTGCTCGATGGGCATGGCGGTGGTATTGAGATCAGCGGCCGCGGGCTGGGGGTGGCTTGATTCGGACTCTCGGGTTATGGGATTGAGCGTTGGAGACAAGGGCATCC
>CAYUDZ010000245.1:0-2873 GCA_964443575.1 uncultured Chthoniobacteraceae bacterium
GTACGTTTCGCCGTTTCGACGATTTCAGCCGATGACAAATCGACTGCGCGGTAGTCGAAGCCTTTCAAGCGAATTCTTATTTTTTGGCCGTTATTCATTTTTAATATTCCAAGATTATTGTTCTACGATTTCCTTGACCAGTTGTGCAGGCACTTCCTCGAAGTGGCTTGGTTCCATCGAGTAGGATGCACGACCTTTAGATAGCGAACGGATTGCTGTCGCATAACCGAACATTTCGGCCAACGGTACTTCAGCGTTGATGACACTACCAAAAGATTTGCTTTCGATCCCCTGGATCTTGGCGCGGCGACGGTTTAGGTCGCCCATGACATCGCCCTGATATTCATCGGGAGTAATTGCTTCGACCTCCATGATCGGTTCAAGCAAAATTGCTTTGGCCTTCTTAAAGCCTTCCTTCATGGCAAAAATGGCTGCCAGCTTGAATGCCATCTCATTGGAGTCCACTTCGTGATAGCTGCCATCCACGATCCGTACAGCAACATCGATCACCGGATAGCCGCCCACGATGCCATTGAGCATCGCTTCCTCGATACCCTTCATGCATGCCGGTATGAAATCTTTAGGAATTGCTCCGCCAACAATTTTATTTTCGATAGACAAGCCTTTGCCTTTTTCGTTTGGCTCAATCTCTACAACAACATGACCGTACTGGCCGCGACCGCCAGATTGCTTCACCAATTTACCATCACCAGTAGCGTTAGCGGTGATAGTCTCACGGTAGGCTATTTGCGGTTTGCCGGCATCAGCCTCGACCTTAAACTCACGCATCAAGCGATCGCGGATGATTTCCAGGTGAAGTTCACCCATGCCTGAAATAATGGTTTGCCCGGTATCTTCATCAGTTTTAACAACAAATGTCGGATCCTCTTCTGCCAGGCGCTGCAGCGCATTCGACATTTTTTCTTGATCGACCTTGGTCTTGGGCTCGATAGCCATCGATATGACCGGGTCAGGGAACGACGGCGGCTCCAGCATGATCGGCTTGTCCTCATCACATAGCGTGTCGCCAGTGGTTATATTTTTAAGCCCAACGATCGCCGCAATGTCCCCGGAGTAACAAGTCTCCACGTCTTCGCGCTTATCGGCGAAAATTCGCAGCAGTCGGCTGATGCGTTCGCGCTTGCCGGTGCGCGGGTTAAACACGGTGTCACCCTTGGTCAGGCTGCCCGAGTACACGCGGAAGAAAACCAGCTTGCCAACAAATGGGTCAGCCCACAATTTAAAAGCCAATGAACAGAATTTTGCGTTGTCGCTTACTTCTACTGTAATTTTTTCTTCGGTATCATCCGGGTCAACACCCGGTTCAACTGGCACGTCAACCGGGCTAGGCAGATAATCGATCACCGCATTCATGAGGGCTTGGACCCCTTTATTCTTGAATGCAGAACCGCCGGCCACCGGCACAAATTTATTGGCGATTGTTTGGCGTCTGATTGCTTCCTTGAGGTCTTTGACGGTAATTTGCTCCTCTTCCAGGAATTTCATGCCAACCTCTTCGTCGAGATCGATCATTTGCTGTTCGAGGTCAGCATATGCCTGCTCGACCGCTTCCTTGTGCTCATCAGGCACATCAGTAATTTCGAATTTGGAGCCGTAAGTGTCGTCATCGTGGTAGATCAGGGCTTTTTTGCTAAGCACGTCCAACTGGCCTTTGAGGTAATCTTCCTTACCCAACGGGATCAAGACCGGCCAGGCATTGGCACCCAGCTTCTCACGCATCTCGCTAACCGCGTTCTCAAAGTTGGCACCTGTACGGTCCATCTTGTTCACGAACGCCATCCGCGGAACATGATACTTGTTAGCCTGGCGCCAGACAGTTTCCGACTGCGGCTGAACCCCGGCGACCCCACAAAAAACTCCAATTGCCCCATCCAGGACTCGCAATGAACGCTCAACCTCGGCAGTAAAGTCAACGTGGCCCGGCGTATCAATGATGTTAATCCGATGGGTTACATCATCATGAAGGTTAATAACTCCCTCATTCTTTATCTGCTTCCATTCACAAGTCGTGGCAGCAGATGTGATTGTGATTCCGCGCTCGCGCTCCTGCTCCATCCAGTCGGTCACAGCAGTGCCTTCGTGCACTTCCCCGATCTTGTGGATCATCCCGGTATAAAAAAGAATGCGTTCGGTAAGGGTCGTCTTACCGGCATCGATGTGCGCAGCAATACCAATATTCCGCGTCAGATGAAGCGGAAAAGCGCGATCCGGAGAGTTGATCTCCTTCTCTAATTTGGGTGCTGTCGCAGTAGCGGACATGGTCTTTTTTAAATTTTCTCTATTATTTTACCAGCGGAAATGGGCAAAGGCCCGGTTAGCCTGGGCCATCTTGTGGGTGTCATCACGTTTCTTGATCGCATTGCCTTGGCCGGCTGCGGCATCTTTAAGTTCTGTTGCTAATGCCTTGGTCATCGGGGTATTGCGGCGCTTCTGGGCAAAGCCAACAATCCAACGCAAGGCGAGTGAGATTTGCCGGTCTGCCGGCAGCTCGACCGGCACCTGGTAGGTAGCTCCGCCAACCCTACGCGATTTGACCTCGAGACGCGGCTTGGCATTTTCTATTGCTTTGTTCAGAGTTTCCAGCGGGTCAACAACATCCGTGTCTTCACGGGTAATGTCGATCGCACGATACACGATGTTCTCAGCAACCGACTTCTTTCCGTCACGCATTACTGAGCTGATCAGCTTGGCGACTAGCGGGCTGGCATAGCGTGTATCTAGCTTGGTCTCTTTTTTTATTACTCTGCGACGACGGGACATAATAGTGGGATGATTAAATTATTTCTTTTCTGGCTTTGGTCGCTTGGCGCCATACTTTGAACGCCCGCGCATGCGGCCGTCCACGCCCAGCG
>CAYUDZ010000246.1:0-2864 GCA_964443575.1 uncultured Chthoniobacteraceae bacterium
GGTGAAAAACGTCGCAGTGGGGTCAGGCAGTGGGTTCGGTAGATGACACATGACGCGCAGCCGGGCTGAGGTTCAAAAGGATCAAAGTCCTGATGTGACCACCGTATAGATTATCGATAATGGGACCGATAAACCGAGACTGGTCACCGTCTGTCCTTCATAGTATGTTGATTGAATGATTAAAGAATATGACAGGGTTTCTTGGGACTGATCCGGAGTTGGCAGACATCTTTACAGTGAGGCCACAGTGAGACCATGGCTAAAAAGAAATCATCGAACGAAGTGCGTCTGCGTAATAGCACGGCGGAGTTTCTCACCTTCGCCTACCAGACGGGGGGGACGGCGTGGAGGTGCGGGTGCAGGACGGCACGATTTGGTTATCGCAGAAAAATATGGGGTTGCTCTTTGAGACGACGCCGGAGAATGTGCTGATGCATCTCAAGAATATTTACGCGGAGAACGAGTTGGCTGAGTCGGCAACCGCTAAGGATTTCTTAGCAGTTCAAACCGAAGGGCAGCGGCAGCTGCAGCGTCAGATAAAACACTATCATTTGGATGCGATCATCACGGTGGGGTATCGCGCGACTCAAGACCGTTTCTTTAGAAGCGATTTCGACGCGTTTGTGGCCTTGGAATGCGAGCAAAAATAGACAATCCATAGGGATGGTAACTTTCCAGCGCAGCTTGAATTTACGGAATCTACTTTGAGGATGATGGGTCCAGCGATTTCAGTAGATAAAGCCCTCGGGATGAAGTGGCCTATAATCGATGTCCGCTCACCCGGCGAATTTGCCAGGGGGCATATTCCTGAAGCCACTAATATACCTTTGTTTTCTGACGACGAACGGGCGCACATCGGCACAGTTTATAAGCAGGAATCGCAGGAGAAGGCGACGGCGCTGGGCTACGAGTATGTGAAGCCCAAGTTGGCCTGGTTCATTTCGCGTGCCTACGACATCGCCCCACAAGGGCGGGCCATCGTTCACTGCTGGCGGGGTGGGATGCGCAGCCGTGCTTTCGCCCAACACCTGAGCGATAATGGGTTTAAAGAAATAGCGACTGTCGAGCGGGGATATAAGGCGTATCGGAATTTTGTGCTGGAAAACTTTGCCGAGCCGCGCCATCTGCTTGTGCTGGGTGGCTATACCGGCAGCGGGAAGACCTGCATTTTGGAAGAACTCAGGAGCCTCGGGCAGCAGGTCATCGACCTGGAGGGCCTGGCCCATCATAAAGGCTCGTCTTTCGGTGGCCTCGGGCAGGGCGAGCAGCCCACCGTCGAGCAGTTTGAAAATAACCTCTTTGAGGTAATCCGACAGTTGGATAGCGGCAAGCCGATCTGGGTCGAAGACGAAAGCCATAATATCGGTAAGGTTAAATTACCGACGGCATTTTTTCAGCAGATGCGGCAGGCGAAGGTGTTTTTCATCGATATCCCCAAGGCGGTCCGGGCCGCTCATTTGGTAACTGAATATGCGGGGAGCGACAGCCATGGGCTGGCGGAATCCATCGAGCGTATCGGTAAACGCCTGGGCCCCCTCAACAAACAAAGAGCGCTGGAGTTTTTGGCACAGAAAGATTATAACGAAGTCGCTATGCTTGCTCTGCAATACTATGACAAACTCTATTTGAGGGGGATTGAAAAGCGTGACAGCCGGCGTGTCTTACACATTCCGCTGGGCTTGACCCACCACCAGGATAACGCCCGACACCTGCTAAACTGTGAACAACAACTATGAGTGAAATAAAACTAACCCAATACAGCCATGGAGCCGGCTGCGGCTGCAAAATATCGCCCCGTATCCTGACAGAGATACTCGCCTCGGAACTGCCCCCCGTGGACGACAAACGTCTGCTGGTCGGGAACAGCAGCCGCGACGATGCCGCCGTTTACGACCTCGGCGATGGCACCGGCATCATCAGCACGACCGACTTTTTTATGCCGATCGTCGATGACCCACATACCTTTGGCAAAATTGCGGCGACCAATGCCATCAGCGATGTCTATGCCATGGGCGGGAGTCCGATCATGGCCATTGCCATATTGGGCTGGCCCATCGATACGCTTTCGCCGCAGGTTGCCCAGCAGGTGCTGGAGGGGGGGCGACAGGCTTGTCTCGACGCGGGTTGTATGCTGGCGGGCGGGCACAGCATCGATAGCCCGGAGCCTATTTTCGGCCTGGCGGTGACCGGCAGAGTCGAACTGAAAAATCTCAAGCGCAACGATACCGCCACCAGCGGCTGCAAGCTCTACCTGACCAAGCCCTTGGGTGTGGGCATATTCACCACGGCTCAGAAACAGGGGAAGCTGCTGGCAGAACATGCAGACATCGCCCCACGGTCGATGACCGCACTGAATAAAATCGGGATTACATTGGCCGAAATTTCCGGTGTCAAAGCCATGACCGATGTCACCGGCTTTGGACTCCTGGGCCACCTCACCGAAATGTGCGAAGGCAGTCAGCTATCGGCTGAGATTGATTTTGCCAAGGTCCCAGTCCTCGGGGAGGTGGGTGCTTATATCGAGCAAGGCTGCATACCCGGAGGCACCCACCGCAACTGGGATAGCTACGGCCACAACATTCAACTGGCAGACGATTCCCAAAAACTCATTCTCTGCGACCCGCAAACCAGCGGCGGGCTGCTGATTGCCGTGGAAACAGCGGTCACCGACGAGGTCGAAGCTCTGCTGCGAGCCCACCAAGTCGACCCGCTAAGCTTTGGCCACCTGATACCGCAAAGAGAGCGATTGATTGTCACCACATAGACAAATCTTTGACCCTCCTCACCGTTTTAACCACTTGACTGATAGCTTGACTTACGCTTGACTAATAACATGGCCTACGAACCGCAGTTCACGATTCGCC
>CAYUDZ010000247.1:0-842 GCA_964443575.1 uncultured Chthoniobacteraceae bacterium
AGGCGCTGCCGACGCTGGCACCGATGCCGAGGACGTTGACGAAGTAGAATACGAAGAGGTGGACGAGGAGAACAAGTAAGTTTTTCTCCCCGCCTCTCTGGACGGACTAACCAGTTTGTAATCGCGCAGCCGACCCCCCGACGGGGTCGGCTGTTTTTGTTTTGCATTATGCTGTTTGCGGGCTACTGCTTAAATTGAGGTATTATGATCAAGTCGATAACATTCAACAACTTCAAGAGCTACAAGTCAGGTACGCTGCACCTCGCGCCGCTCACGTTTCTCATCGGGCCGAATGCCTCGGGAAAGAGCAATGCGTTGGAGGCTGTTCGACTGCTTTCTTGGATAGCAAAAGGCAAAAGAATGGAAGATATTGAACGTGATCTAATTGAATCAAAGTCAAGTATTCGAGGGAGTGCCGGAGACCTATTCGGCAGTCTCAAAACCTTCCTGGATTTAGAGGTGTCGTTGGTACGTGAAAGAGAAGGAGTTAAACCCATACTTAAGGAGCCTTCAGCAAGCTATGGTGAAAGCGAATTAAAAATTTCCATTTCATCCGACAGTTCTCTTAGCATTCAAAATGAGAGCTTAAAATTAGATAATAGTTGGCTGTATCAAATAAAGGGCGACGCTTCTGAGTATACGGATCAGATTTTTGTTGAGTATAATAATTTTGCTCGTGGAGGTAAAAAGCCAACGATACCTTGTTCAAACCGTTTGCCTGTGTTCTACCAACTCTTGACCCCTGAACGATTCCCTTCAAAACACAAAAGGCATGCTGACAGAATCGCAGAATTAGCCGATTATATTAAAACCTCATTGAATAACATTTTCTTTTTAGATCC
>CAYUDZ010000247.1:852-2846 GCA_964443575.1 uncultured Chthoniobacteraceae bacterium
TGATGCGAGACCTATCTAGTAAATATGTTGCCTCGTTAGACGAGAACGGTGCGGATGTTTCAGGTGTTCTGTATCAAATTATTGAAAAAGGTGGAAAGGCAGACATTCTTGACTTCATAAAGTTTTTACCAGAGCAAAATTTCACTGATGTTGATTTTGCTGACTTTCAGGAGACTAATGAGGTAATGGTTAGGTTAGTTGAAACCTTTGGTGAACGACAAAAGAAGATTAATGCTAGGTTGTTGTCTGATGGTACCCTGCGTGTTATGGCAATTGCGGCATCTTTACTTAGTGCTCCAGAAGGAAGCTTAGTCATCATAGAGGAAGTTGATAATGGTGTTCATCCGAGTCGAGCGAAAGATCTAGTGGTTGAAATCCAAGAAGTCGCAAAGAGAAATAATCTTCAGGTTTTGCTAACCTCACACAATCCAGCACTTATTGATGCCGTGCCAGATGATGCGATTGGTGACATAGTTGCCTGTTATCGCGACCCGAAAGAGGGAGACAGCCGCTTGACTCGCCTTAAAGACTTAAACGATTTCGGCGAATTGGTTGCACAGGGGCCAGTTGGGGAGTTGATGAAGCGACAGATTTTGGATCGATATCTGAAGTCTACGCTAAGTCAAGAGGAGAAGCGTCAACGCAATCAGGAGTGGCTGGATAATGTACTTAAGCAAACAACTAACTAATGGCTATCTGTTTGATTGATACTTCAGTGCTATTGAAGGTGCTAAACGTACCTGAGAAGGCCAATGACCACGAGACCTTTTCTAGAGCAGTGATTGAAAAGGCTGATGCTGGCGAGTCATTGCTTTTGCCGTTGGCGACTATCATAGAGACCGGTAACCACATTGCGCAAAATGGCAATGGCAACCAACGGCGGAGTAAGGCACAGTTATTTGTGACCCAAATTAATATGGCACTTGAAGGTCTTAGTCCTTACAAGCCACTTGACTTTATCGAGCAGGATAGCTTCATGTCTTGGATTAACGATTTTCCAGATTATGCCATGCGAGAAGTTGGGATTGGCGACTTATCAATCATCAAAGACTATGAAAACCAAGTGGAGCTGCTGCGTAAGAATGGCAGCCAAAGACGGGTTTATATCTGGGCAATAGATAGTCACCTGGAAGTCTACGACACTCACCCCAACCAGCCTTAAAAAAAATCCACCCCATGTGAACCCTCCCCCCTAAGGTTCAGTTGTATATATGAAGGGAATAACAGAGCCGTTCAACAACAAGCAAGCAGAGTTTGGTAGAATGACGCCGGTCGCAAGTGTGCGAACCGGCGTTTTTCATTGGGGTACAGGTGCAGTATCAAGTTTGCATGCACCCACAGTAAGCAGTGCAGACTTCCTAATTCTGGTCATTCTGAAAATTCTGTTAATTCTGGTTCTTACAAAAAAGCCAGAACCGGAGCTCCCGATTCTGGCCATGCTGTGAATTCTGTTAATTCTGGTTCTCTTCGTGCTTACGCGCCGACTTTCTCCAGCGCTTTCTGGACGGTCTTGCCGATGTCGGCGGGCGATTCCACGACGTGGATGCCGCAGTCTTGCATGACTTCCATCTTGGCTTCGGCCGTGCCTTTCCCGCCAGAGATGATGGCACCTGCGTGGCCCATGCGACGTCCGGGAGGGGCGGTCTGGCCAGCAATGAAGCCAATGACTGGCTTCTTCACGTTGTCTTTTACCCATTCCGCAGCGATTTCCTCGTTCTGGCCACCGATCTCGCCGATCAGGACGATCGCGTCGGTGTCGTCGTCTTCGTTGAAGAGCTTGACGATATCGAGGTGCGTAGAGCCGATGATAGGGTCGCCACCGATGCCCACGCAAGTCGACTGGCCGAGGCCGATTTTCGTCACTTGGTCAACCGCTTCGTAAGTGAGTGTGCCGGAGCGCGAGACGATACCAACGCGGCCGGGGTTGTGAATGAAGCCGGGCATGATGCCGATTTTGCACTCGCCGGGGGTAATCACGCCCGGGCAGTTGGGGC
>CAYUDZ010000248.1:0-2812 GCA_964443575.1 uncultured Chthoniobacteraceae bacterium
CGCTTACCATTTCACAGGGGAGTGAGATCCGCAAAGATATTGCCACATTGGTGCAGAGCGACTTGAAGGCGATTGGTATTGAGATTGAAATTGAGATTTTTGAATGGACGGTATTCATTGAAAATGTCGTCCGTAAGCAGAACTTTGATGCTGTGGTGCTCGGCTGGTCGTTAAGTTTTGATTATGACCAGTACCAGCTGTGGCATTCATCGCAAACAGCTCCGGGTATGTTGAATGCGGTCGGTTACGAAAGCGCAAGGGTCGATGAGTTGTTAGACCAGATACGTACAGAATTTGACAAGGACGAGATCAAGAAATTATGCGGGGAGTTACAGCAGTTGGTTTACACCGATCAGCCTTACCTGTTTCTTTATGTTGATGAGGCTATTGGCGCAACCCACAGTGGCACTTACCGGGTGAAGCGGCCCGATGATGGTGAGTGGATCGACGAGGACGTGCAGGCTACCAAAGCCGGGTTTACCTACCACATCAATTGGTGGTACCGTCCGGACTACGAACCGGTGCTTACGTATTAAGATATGAGCGCTTTTATCGTCAGGAGGTTATTGATTGCGCTGGTACTGGTATTTCTGGTCAGCCTGATTTCATTTTTCATCATGACGCTGACTCCCGGCAGTCCGTACCCGTGGGGTGACTTAAACCCGAAAATTTCTCAGGCTACCAAAGAAGCCTACCAGAAGAAATTCTATCTCGATCGACCATTGTATGAGCAGTATGCGCTGATCATGCGGGATCTTTTTACCGGCAAATTGGTTAGCAATAAGGACGAGCGTCCGGTCCTGGATAAGATCGCCGAGCGGTTGCCGGCTACGGTCTTGTTGAATGCTGTAGCGATACTGTTAGTTTACGGGTTTGGCATACCATTGGGAATTTATTCGGCGGCCAAGCGTGGTTTGATTCAAGACCGGCTGATTACCTTTTTAGCCTTTGCACTGATTTCGCTGCCCGGGTTCTGGGTTGCCTATATGCTGGTGATCGGCCTGGTCGACCTGAGTGGTGCGCCTTTGCTTGGGCTGTCGACATTTGGAGCCAGTTATTCGAATGCGGGCGAGTATATCCTCGATCACCTTTGGCACTTGCTCGGACCGGCCAGTGTGCTGGCGCTTGCTGGCATCGCGGTACAATCGAGGTTCATGCGAGCAACCGTAGCTGAGTCCCTGAGTGAAGATTATATTCGCACTGCCCGGGCAAAAGGTCTGGCTGATGACCGGGTGCTTTATAAGCATGCGTTGCGTAACTCAGTACGTCCGCTGCTAACTGGTATCGGGTTACTGCTGCCGGCGATGTTGGGTGGTTCGGTGATTATCGAAAGTATATTTGCTTATCCTGGAATGGGCAGGCTAGGGTACGAGGCGATCCTTGAGCGTGACTACCCGTTGCTGGTAACGCTTAACTTTGTGGTGGCTATACTGGTTTTGCTGGGCAATTTACTTGCCGATGTGTTGTATGCGGTGATCGATCCGAGGGTTAGGTTGCAATGAGCAAAGAATCGACTGACGCAATAGCAGGTACGCTGCCGAAAGTTGGTGGAGCAGGGCAGGAGCCACCGGCTTCCTTTGCCCGCCAGGTCTGGCAGCGATTTTGTCGGCAGCACCATGGAGTTGCAGCAGCTCTGTTTTTGGTACTTTTGACAGTGCTGGCAGTAGTGTTTTTCTGCTTCCAGGTTTTTGAAGTGCACCTGCCTGCGGACCCCTACGCTACCAATCTGGAAAAGAAGCTATTGCCTCCCAGTTCGGAAAACTGGCTGGGTACGGATAATCTGGGTCGTGATGTGCTGTCACGCATTTTACATGGCACCTACATTTCGCTGACCATCGGGTTTGTGGCAGTAGCGGTGTCCATGACTATCGGGATCCTGATTGGAGCGATCGCCGGCTACTTTGGTGGCTGGCTGGATAATGTGATTATGCGGATTGTTGATGCGATCATGTGCTTTCCGGCATTCTTTTTGATATTGACGGTGATTGCGCTGCTAGGGCCGGGTATTATAAAAGTCATCTTTGTGATCGGCCTGGTAGCCTGGACAGGCACCGCGCGGTTGGTGCGGGCCGAATTTCTAACCTTGCGCGAAAGCACTTACGTCAGCGCGGCCCGCTCGCTGGGGCAAAGCCACAGCGCGATCATTTTCCGGCATATTTTACCTAATGGTATGGCACCGGTATTTGTGGCAGCAGTGCTTGGGGTACCAGAGGCAATTTTGACCGAAGCGGGGTTGAGCTTTTTGGGTATTGGGGTACAGCCACCACAAGCCACCTGGGGCAATATCATTGCCGATGGCAAGACCTACATCCTCGATGCTTGGTGGCTCATCGTATTTCCCGGAATTGCCATTTTGCTGACGGCTTTGAGTTTTTATCTGGCTGGAGAAGCATTGCGTGACGCGATGGTTACGAAAACTGAGAGAAAATAAGCATGGACGATAAAAGTAAGCCGCTGTTGCAAGTAGATGGCCTGAGTATCGAGTTTCAGAGCGAAGATCAGGCCAAACGTGTCGTTGACGATGTGAGTTTCTCCCTGCAGCAGGGGGAGACGCTGGCAGTGGTTGGTGAGAGCGGGAGTGGTAAGAGTGTGACTGCACTGGCCCTGACCAAACTGCTGCCAATGCCACCGGGGCAGATCGTCGCAGGCAAGATAATGCTCGATGGTCAGGATGTCCTGGAGATGGATGCCAAAGCATTGCGTGATATTCGTGGTGGGCGCATTGGCTACATTTTTCAGGAACCATCAACTTCGCTCAATCCGGTATTTTCCATTCGCAGCCAGATTGCCGAAGCGATTCAACTGCACCGTG
>CAYUDZ010000249.1:0-2779 GCA_964443575.1 uncultured Chthoniobacteraceae bacterium
TTACTACCGCAGCCGCTTCGCTGAGGAGGTCTTCAATAGCCGGGCAATTCAGTGCAATCACCCGGAACGGGCCGATTCTGCAGGTCTCAGGGTCCAGCAAACCCGTACTGTGAACCCGGGACCGATCTCACCTTACACGCTCGAGGCATTGCAACGCTTTGCCGTGAGCCCAACAAATCACACCAGGCCACCAAAACCGCTGACCGCAGAATTATTGCAGCAGAGCAGTTGCCCTATCGCCGTCTGCCAGCGCGAGCATATGCCGATGGTGCACGAGCAATTCCCACAATACGCCGAACAAATTAAATACTGGAATATCGAGGATATCGGCTGCGAGTCGCCGCACTCAGCGACCGCATCCATCTATCAGGCTACCCTTGACTTGCTGGATTCGCGAATTGGCCAATTCGGCCAAGCTGCTTAAAATCACTGGCCATATCCACCGAGCTAAATTACATTCACAGTCCCGTGAGTTATCAGGTTTTTGCCAGAAAGTATCGCCCGCAAACATTCGACGATGTCGTTGGTCAGGATCATATCGTCCGCACACTGAAGAATGCCATCGACCAGAATCGACTGGCACATGCCTATTTGTTCGTCGGTCCGCGCGGCACCGGAAAAACCTCAACTGCCAGGATTATCGCCAAAGCGCTCAACTGCAAAGGCGGTCCCAAAGTTGATTTTGATCCTCAGGAGGATGTCTGCATTGAGATCGCCGAAGGACGGAGCATGGACGTCATCGAAATCGATGGCGCATCCAACAACGGTGTCGATCACATCCGTGATTTGCGCGAGAACGTGCGCTTTGCTCCCGCGCGTGGGCAATTCAAAATTTATATCATCGACGAGGTCCACATGCTGACCCCGGGCGCTTTCAATGCCCTGCTAAAGACGCTTGAAGAGCCTCCCGAACACGTAAAATTCATCTTTGCCACAACCGAGCCACAAAAAGTACTGCCAACAATTCTCAGCCGCTGCCAGCGTTTTGACCTCAAGCGGATTGCTCCACAATTAATTGCCAAGCACCTGAAATGGATTGCCGAACAAGAGCAGATAAAGTTAGAGGATTCGGCGGCCGCAGCGATCGCCAAAGGTGCCGATGGCGGTATGCGTGATGCCGAGTCAATGCTCGATCAGTTGGTTGCCTTCTGCGAAGGAGCAATATGCGAGGACGATGTGCTCTCAGTATTTGGCTTCAGTTCACAGTCGGTTGTCGCCGATTTAGCCGGGCATGTACTCAAGTGCTCCACATCGGAAGCCTTGGGTATCATCCAGCAGCAAGCTGATGAAGGTAAAGACCTGCTCAAGTTACTGGGTGACCTAATTTCGCACTTGCGCAATGTGCTGGTGCAAAGCGTCGATCCGGGTAGGCTCGACACAGAGCTGCCTGCGGAAATAGCCGAACAACTAACCAGCCAGGCGGAGCTGCAACCACAAGCTAAGTTCATAGCGGTGATTGACGCCCTCGCGGCGTCAGAAAGCAGCATGAAGTGGGCGCCCAACAAACGTCTGCATTTTGAAATCGGCCTCATCAAAGCAGTGCAGTTGCTGGAAAGCGCCAGCTTGGATGAGGTGCTCGATACTCTTTCCAGCCTGCGTGATGGCAACCCAATTTCACCTGCCGGAGGCAAACCGGGATCAGGCTCAGCAGACCCAACCCCGGATTCGGCTGCGGCAAAAACTAAGCCAACCAAGTCGCGCGCTACAGCAACTCAAGCTGACACACCCGAAAGCCCGAAAATGTCACTGCGCGAGCAGGTCGAGCAAGAACTCGCTGCAAAGAAGCCGCAGGGCAACCCACCAAAGTCAGCCGCTTCCAGCCCGACGCCCGATGCACAAGCCAGCAACTCACCTGCTACTGCTACCGGCACCGCGGTACTAGAAGAGGTCGTCGAGCAGCCGAAAACTGAACCTGCACCTCAACCCGCCAAACAAACCATAGAACTGCCCCATGAACAGTGGGTAGCAGTAATTCATGGCTTGCGGGAGTCACCGCTGGTACATGCCTGCCTGCTCAAGTTTCAACCGCTGGGTATAGAGGAGGATACACTGGTTTTAGGTTACCCTCCCGAGCAACGCATGAACGCGCAGATGCTTGAGGAATCGGCACGAATCAGCCAGCTCAAGGAGGTCTTGAAAACCATTACCGGTAAGGATCTGGAGATAGCAACACGTGCAGTCGAAGGCTTGCACGTCGAGCCGGTCGAAGTTGCCGCTTCCCCTGCGGAAAAAGATCCACTTGAAGAATTCCGCAATGACCCGTTAATTCAGAAGGCACTCGATTTATTTAAAGGTGAGTTGGAAAGCGGTGGTAGCCGCAGTAATTGAGAGCAAAATAGCGAAAGGAAAATCATGAATATCCAGAAAATGATGAAGCAGGCGCAGAAGATGCAACAGGACATGCTTGCCAAGCAGGAAGAACTCGCCAGCGAGACATTCGAGGCCAGTGTCGGCGGCGGCAAGGTCAGCGTGACCGCCAATGGCGCCGGCGAAGTGCTGGCCGTGAAAATCAGCCCGGATGTGGTCGATCCCGACGATGTCGAAATGCTTGAAGATCTGGTGCTCAGCGGCGTCCGCCAGGCAATCGCTGCTGGCAAAAAACGCAGCGAAGAGGAACTCGGCAAGATGACCTCAGGCCTCGGACTGCCTCCCGGGATGGGACTGTAAAATTTTAAAAAACCTGCCATGAGTCAATCGCAGAGTTCCATTTGCTTGCCGCTGTTGATAGTTGCTGTAATGGCAGCTGCCATCCCGGCTGCAGCCAAGTCCGATGCCGGAT
>CAYUDZ010000250.1:0-2765 GCA_964443575.1 uncultured Chthoniobacteraceae bacterium
TCACTGTCGGCCAGGGTGTCGCCGATCCCGATATTTTCAAATCCAGCCACACCGATAATGTCGCCGGACGAAGCATTCTCGATCTTGACCGTATCCAGTCCGGCATGGCCAAATACGGCCGAGACAGCAGCGCGTTCCCGGCTACCATCGCGGCGGATCGCAACAACCTTGTCGCCGGATGACAGGCGACCACTGGTAATGCGTCCGTAAGCAATTCTGCCGAGATAATCATTATAGTCGAGGTTTGAGACCAGCATCCGGAAGTAGGTTTCCGGGACTTCCGGGGGGTGCGGGACATGTTCGATGATCGCCTCGAACAATGGCTCCATCGAATCGGATTCATCCTCCAACTCCCGCTTGGCATAGCCGTCCTTACCGCTGGCATAAATCACCGGGAAATCGAGCTGCTCATCGCTGGCATTCAGCTCGAGGAATAATTCGAAGACCATGTCGAGCGCCTTGTGCGGGCGGGCGTTGTCACGATCGATTTTATTGACGACCACCAGCGGCTGGGCACCGTGTTCGAGGGCCTTGCGCAGGACAAATTTGGTTTGAGCCTGCGGGCCTTCGTAGGCATCGACCACCAATAAAACAGCGTCGATCATTTTCATGATTCGTTCTACCTCACCGCCAAAGTCGGCGTGGCCCGGGGTGTCAACCACATTGATCTGGTAATCCTGCCAGCGGAACGAAGCATTCTTGGCACGGATCGTGATCCCTTTTTCGCGCTCGAGCTCCATCGAGTCCATCACGCGCTCATCGACCTTTTGGTTTTCGCGGAATGTTCCGGATTGGCGGAGCAGCTGATCGACCAGGGTGGTTTTACCGTGGTCGACGTGGGCGATGATAGCAATGTTGCGCAAGTATTTCATAAATTGAGTCGGCGTAGGGTTAGCAGGTACTCGTGTTACGTTCAACTGCCAACTATATTCTTCAGGAAAGGATTGGCCGGGGCCTGGAAGGAATGTAGCAATAGGGCATGTCCCCACCCGGACCCAACGGATTAAGTGTGACGCTGGTCATTTGCCTGGCTGCGGTATTGTTGGTGCATGCGCTGTTGCTGGTGCCGACCAGCAAGCGGGACGTCCGGTTTGCAACACACTCGCTGCACAGCAAACTGGCCGCTTCCCTGTTGGATGGTCGTATCGATATCAACACCGATGCCGACAACGATGTGGCGACACTGCCTGATGGCAAACAATACCTGACAGGAGGGATCGTGCCGGCGCTGGTGCGGCTGCCACTGGTTGCCATCATGGGTGAAAAGTGGGCCAGCGTGGCAGCACGGATACTAACGGCTGTGGCCGGTGCGGTAGCCGCGCTGCTTTTGGTGTTGCGGGCGCGTGCGCTATGCGCCCCGTGGCTGCGGCAGGTTGATATTTTTTTACTGGTGCTGTGGGCGCTTTACGGCACGGAATTTGTTGCGCTGGGATCGACCTCGATCAGCGGCTGGGAAACCCAGACCACAGCCATGGTGTTGGGGATGTTCGGTGTCGCCGGTCTGCTGGGTAAAAAACTGCAATGGCGAATGACCGGTATGGTCTTGATTGCGGCAGCAATTGCGACGCGGGCGTCGATCGTGGTACTGGTTCCGGCATTGCTGGTGCTGGCTGTGCTGGTGGGCAAGGCGTCAGGTGGTAAGCGTAGCTGGCGCGGTCTGCTTAAAGAAATTGCCTGGCTCAGTGTGCCATTGGCTTTTGTCGCGGTGTGGCTGGTCAGCTACAACCTGCTGCGCTACGGCGATCCGCTGGAATCCGGGGTACAGTACCAGACCGCCAGCCGCAGCGCGCGGCTGTTCTTTTCGTACGGATTGGTCTCGCCGACCTTCTTCAATTTCAACTTCCACTATTATTTGGTCAAGCCACTGACCTGGGTCAGCGAATTTCCGTTCGTCGAGCCACACTTTCGCGGCAATGCCATCTGGTCGCACCAGTTGGCTATCATCCTGCCGCCGCTGGCGCTGGTAGCAAGTTTCTGTACGGCGAAAAAGTCAGCTATTAAGCCGTGGCAACAGTTAGCATTCCGGCTGTTGACCGTATGCACGGCCGGCTGGCTGGTGTACCTGTATTTTTTGCTCAACTTGTACGTGACCGGCTGGGTGACTTTCGGTAATCGTTACCTGCTGGACGCGGCGCCATTGCTGCTGGGTGCAGTGACCATTGCCTGCGCCACCCTTGGCGGCACCATGCTGAGCCGAGCGCTGGTGCGCGGGGTACTCATTGGTAGCATCGTCATCCACCTGCTCGGGACGATTGCCCTGCGGCAGTTTTTATTCTGAGACCCGGTAAGAGATTATTAGGTGATGCTGCGGCAGAATTTTCTTTTTGAGGCAGGCTGAATATCTTGATCAGGTTGACATGACTAAAAAATAGAGTCAACATGGTCATATGCGAGTTAAGGTCAACGAGTTAAAGACGCATCTGTCCCGATATTTGAAGTCATTGGATAAAGAAGGGCCGATAGAAGTTTGTGTGCGTGAAGAGCCTGTAGCTTACCTGGTCTCTGCTCGTAACAGGCAAGCGGCTGACCGACAGAGTCTGCAAGCGCAGGTTGAATCTGCAGGTTTGTCTCTCTGCTTGGAAAGTCAGGCCAGCCTAGGGGTGGGATTGTCTGAGCCTGTTCCTGCGGGTGACGGTCGTACCGATGTGGATTCGGTGCAACAGATGCGCGAAGGCAGGGACTGGTAGTGACAATTTTCTACGACACCAGCGCCATTGTACCTTTAATACTGCGAGAGCCTCATTCGGATCTGGCGAGGCATCGCT
>CAYUDZ010000251.1:0-2714 GCA_964443575.1 uncultured Chthoniobacteraceae bacterium
TGGGCAGCCGGGATCGGTTTCAGGGTGGTTCAGTTGTTGCCGATCAACGAAACCGGCGCCGACAACAGCCCATACAATGCCATCAGTTCTGCGGCAATCGACCCGACCACGATCCGGGTTGATCCCGATAGCATTAAGGAGCTGTCTGCGGAAGACTTCGAGGAAGTACTGGCCGGCTATGACATTGCCGCGATGCGCACCGGCTCAGTAAATTACAAAGAAGTTAAAAAGCTCAAACACGAGCTACTCGAACGGGCATTCCTGGTCTTCGAGGCAAAAACCCAGCGCAAATCAGGGCGCGGCCAGAAATTTGCTGAGTGGTGCCGCGCCAACCGCCAGTGGTTGGATGGTTACACGCTATTCCGTGCGCTAATGGAGAAGCATGGCAGCGAGCGCTGGGACCAGTGGCCGGAGCAGCAACAGACTTCGCAGCAGGCCAGCCAATGGCTGGAGTCACTGCATGTTGCCGAGCGCCAGAAGGTGACCCGGCGGATGCAGTACTTTGCCTACGTCCAATGGCTAGCCTACAGCCAGTGGAGCAAACTGAAGAAATTTGCCAATTCGCTGGGGGTGGCATTGATGGGCGATATCCCAATCGGTGTCAGCTATTACAGCTCGGATGTCTTTACTGAACCCGGGATCTTTGATCTGGCCTGGAGTGGCGGCGCCCCGCCCGAGCGAATCTTCAAGTCTGATCCCTTCACCGTCAAATGGGGGCAAAACTGGGGGGTTCCGGTTTATCGTTGGAATGTTCTGGAGAAGCGCGACTACGACTGGTGGTGCCAGCGGGTCGCACTGGTGCGCGAGGTTTTCGATCTGTTCAGGATCGACCACATCCTCGGCTTCTTCAGGATTTATGCATTCCCATGGCGCCCGCAACGCAACCAGGAGTTCCTCGACCTGTCTCACGACGAGGCCAGCGAACGCACTGGCGGACGACTACCCCATTTCATCCCACGCGATGACGATTCCTGGGAAAACCGCGAATTTAACCGCCTCCAGGGCATGCACATCATCAAACAACTTATCGATGTTGCCGGTGAACACGCCTTGATCGGCGAAGACCTTGGCGTCGTCCCCGACTATGTCGGACCGGCACTCTCAGCCCTCGGGGTCGCCGGGTTCAAAGTGCCGATGTGGGAACGCACCGTGGATGACAAACTGCTGCCCGGAGCAAGCTATCAGCGGCTCAGTGTCACCACCTACGCCACCCATGATCACCCGCCGGTCAAAACGCTGTGGAATGAGTTGGCGGAATCATTGCGCGAGGAAAATTTGGATAGCCCCGAATCACTCCAGCAAGCCGAGTTTGCACGCCGCGAGATGCAGGCGCTGATCGAGTTTGCCGAGCTGGACTTACTGCCTGGCCCGCATGCTTACGATGATAGCATCCGCGAAGGCCTGCTCGGCGCCCTGTTCCGCACCAATTCGTGGCTGGCGCTGCCGATGATTACCGATGTCTTCGGTGCCGAGGACCGCTTCAATGTGCCCGGTGAAGTCGCCGACTCCAACTGGAGCCACCGCATGCGCATGACGATCAGCCAGTGGTCGGATAATACCGAGATTGCCGCACGCATGGCGCAAATCAAAAGTTTAATTATTAAGTCAGGAAGAAAATGAAGACCGGTCGCCAGGAACCGTACGAAGAAGCGATCAGCGATTTTCCGGCATCGTCAGTTGCCAGTCCTGCACAGCGCAAGTTTGGCAGCATCCAGAAGGTGCTGCTCAACGCGGCGGCGTTCGTCATCATCGTCGCCGGCATGCGGGCAGCCGCCCCGGTGCTCGTTCTGTTGCTCCTCTCGATCTTTATTGCGGGGGTTGTCACCCCGGTCATGCTGGCCATGCAAAAGCGCGGCATTCCAACCTGGCTGGCCCTGATCATTCTGATGCTGGGCATGGCCTTGTTCGGCACGGTCGGGGCCAATGCCTTGGGCCAGTCGATCGATTCGTTCATCTCCAACCTGCCCTCGTACCAGGAACGGCTGGGCCAGCAATCAGTTGCCATCATGAGTTGGCTGGATAACCATGGTGTCACGGTGCCCGAACAGCCAATCAGGGAGACGCTCGGCAGCGCCGAGGGACGGCGCCTGGTCGGCGACGCATTCGCCTTGCTCAGTGGCTTGGCCGGCCGTGCTTTCATCATCATCCTGGTGGCACTGTTTATCCTGTTCGAGTCATCGATCCTGCCGCGCAAGATCCGCGCGATGCCTAACGTGTCTCCCACGACTCTCGACAGATTACACGAGGTCATCGTGAACCTGCGCCAGTACATGTGGATGAAAACATTGATGAGCCTGCTCACCGGCGTGCTGATCGCTACGATGCTTTACTTTTTCAAAATCGACTACCCAATCCTGCTGGGTGTGCTGGCATTCCTCCTCAACTACGTGCCCAATATTGGTTCGTTCATCGCCGGGATCCCGGGCGTCGGTCTGGCATTTATCCAGTTTGGTCTGGGAGAAGCCGTCATCGTCGCCCTCCTCTACGTCTTCATCAATGTGCTGGTCAGCAATTTCATCGAACCCCGCTTCATGGGCGAGGGCCTCGGACTGTCGCCGATGATCATTGTCATCTCCCTGATCCTGTGGGCCTGGATCCTCGGACCGATCGGCATGCTGCTGGCCGTCCCCCTGACCATGGCCTTCAAAATCGCCTTCCAGGGCTTCGATGATACCCGCTGGATCGCCGTCCTGATGGGCGCCCGCGTCCCCGAG
>CAYUDZ010000252.1:0-2701 GCA_964443575.1 uncultured Chthoniobacteraceae bacterium
CCAAGCACCTCACGCTGCGTCTCGCTACGAAGTTTGTGATTGATCCGGGCTAGCTAAGCGGTTATCGGTTGAGCTTCCGGCTTGGGGGTTGGTGCGGGCTCTGATGGTTCTTCCACTTCGAGCAGATCGGCGTCCCAGTTACGGGCTTCGCCGGTGTGTTGTTTAGCGATCAGCATGTAGAGTGAAGGGACGACGAACAGGGTGAAGACGGTGCCGATCGCGATGCCGGTGACTAGTACGAGGCCGATTGAATTGCGTGCTTCGGCGCCGGCACCGGTGACCAGGATTAATGGCAGGTGGCCGAAGACGGTGGCAAAGCTGGTCATCAGGACCGGGCGCAGACGGGTGATGGCGGCTTCATGGATGGCTGCCAGTTTTTCCAGGCCGCGGCGCTGCAACTGGTTAGCGAATTCGACGATCAGGATTCCGTTTTTAGCGACCAGTCCGACCAGCGTGACCAGTCCGACCTGGGAATAGATATTGAGGGTGGTCGTCCAGCCATCGGTCCAGAATTTCATTTCCGGGTTGGGGAGTTTGAGGAACGTAAAGATCAGCGCCCCGAACATGGCCAGCGGCACGGAGCCTAACAGGATGATCAACGGGTCACGGAAGCTATTGAATTGTGCCGCCAGCACCAGGAAGATCAGGATCAGCGCCAGTGAGAGTGCAGGCAGGAATCGGTTGCCCTCGTTTCGCAGCTGGCGGGACTCGCCGGTGTAATCGATGCTGTAGCCATCCGGCAGGATTTTGGCGGCCTCCTCTTCCAGCATTGTCAGTGCTGAGTCGAGCGGTGCGATGGCCACGCCGCTCAGCTTGACAGCATTCAACTGCTGCAGGCGATTGAGTGCGCGCGGGGTGGTGGTGGTCTCGAGGCTGGCAATCGAATCCAGCGGTACCAGCTCATCATTCGGTCCGGTCACATAGATATCCTGCAACTGATCCGGGGTGAGTCGTTGCATGCGCGTAACCTGCGGGATCACTTTGTAACTGCGTCCGGCAATGTTGAAGCGGTTGACGTAATCGCCGCCGATCATGGCCGACAGATCAGCGCCGACATCGCGCAAATCGAGTCCGAGCGAAGCCACCTTATCGCGGTCGAGTTTCACCTCGGTCTCAGGCTGATCGATCTTGGTATCTATGATCGGTGGGAAGGCAAACAACTGGCTTTTGATGGCGGCAATTTTGAGGCGGTTGGCGAACTCGAGGATGCGTTCCGGTTCGGCGGTCGAAGCAATAACAAATTCGACCGGGAAGTCACCGCCGCCAGGCAGGGCGGGGGGCATCAGCGAGAAGACATCGATACCCGGGATACTACCGAGACTCATCTGCACCTCCGGCAGGATATCGAAGGCGGTGCGCTCGCGCTCACCCCATGGCTGTAGCAGGACCCCGCCAAAACCATTGCTGGGGAACGTGATCTGGAATGTGTGCTCGGCCTCGGGCAGGGCCAGCATGCGACGGTTCATTTCTTCGGTAAAATGCACGGTCTGCTCGATCGAGGAATTTGCTGAAGCATCTACGATGCCGAATATCACGCCCTGATCCTCGGTCGGAGCCAGCTCAACCGGGGACAACATAAACATTGGGATAGTGAGTAGCGAAAGCCCGATCCAGACGGTGAAGACCGCAGGGCGGGCCTGCAATGTGGCCTGTAACCATTTGCTGTAAGTATTCCGCAGCCTGGTGAAAGTGCGGTTAACAACTCCTGACAGTCCTTTGTTCTCGTTGCCGGCACTGAGCAATTTAGAAGACATCACCGGTGACAGAGTGACCGCGACAATGCCGGAAATCAGGACGGCTCCGGCCAGGGTGAACGCAAATTCACGGAACAGGGCGCCGGTCAGTCCTCCCTGCAATCCGATCGGTGCATAGACTGCCGCGAGGGTGATCGTCATGGCGATAATCGGTCCGACCAGTTCGCGGGCACCCAGCAGTGCGGCATTAACCGGTGAGCGACCTTCGCGTAAGTGGCGTTCGACGTTTTCCACTACGACGATCGCGTCATCGACGACCAGGCCGACTGCCAGCACAATGGCCAGCAGGGTTAACAGGTTGATCGTGAAGCCGAGGGCCTGGATCAGGAAAATCGCACCGATCAGCGAGACCGGGATGGCGACCAGTGGTACCAGCACCGAGCGTACCGAGCCAAGGAACAGGAAGATCACGATGACGACAATCAGCAAGGTTTCGGCGAGTGTCTTGACCACTTCCTTGAGGGCATCATTGATGTACTCGGTGGCGTCGTAGGCGACCCGGCCAGCGAGGCCGGTTGGCAGGTTGCGGCTGATCGATTCCATTTCCTTTTGGACCCTGGCGATGACCTCGAGGGCGTTCGCGTTGGGCAGAACCCAGATGCCCATGAAGACTGCCTTCTCACCGGAAAAGCGGACTTCCGCATTATAATATTCAGCACCCAGCGAAACGCTAGCAATATCCTCTAGCCGAACCAGGCTGCCGGCGTCCTCGCGGATGACAATCTGGCGGAATTCGGCAGCAGAATTGAGATCGGTATTAGCGGTCAATGAGGTCTCGACCATCGAGCCCTTGGTACTGCCGAGGGCGGTAAGGAAGTTGTTGGCGGCCAGTGCATCCCTGACCTGTGACGGGGTAATATTGAGCGCAGCCATACGATCCGGTTGCAACCAGACACGCATTGCGAAAGTGCGTTCGCCGAGGATATCCGCCCGCTGCACGCCTTCGA
>CAYUDZ010000253.1:0-2660 GCA_964443575.1 uncultured Chthoniobacteraceae bacterium
CCTCTATGCACTGGTGCATTTCATGAAGCCGCGCGAACTCCCCGATGGCATGGCTGCAGATTTGGCTGGCAGCGCCTGGATGGTGAGCAGCGTCTTTAGTGGTCTGGCTGACTGGCGCCATCTGGATTCTCTGATCGCACTCTGGCTAGCCGGGGTGCTGCTCGCGCTTTTACGCGCGCGCAGTGGGGGTATTGCACTCGGCATTGGTCTGCATGCCGGCTGGGTCTTTGTGATCCAGACCAGCCGGCGCCTGACCGACGGCGTCGATCAGTCCGACTGGGCCTGGCTGGCGGGAGACTACGACGGCGTGATTGGCTGGCTGGCCGCCGCCGTGCTTGCGTTGGTGATGGGGCTAGAAAGGCTCAGCGCCAGCTCACGAGCGCAGCCTTAGCCGTTGGCCCCAGGCTACTCGCTGTGACGCTGGACTTTGTAGCCTTCACGATGACACAAGGCATCGCGCTCACCTTCTTTTAGATCCTCGCGCATCATTTCCGCCACCAGCTGCTCGAAGCTGATCTCCGGCTCCCAGCCGAGTTTCTGCTTGGCTTTACTCGGGTCGCCGAGTAGCGTCTCGACCTCAGTCGGGCGGAAGTAGCGCGGGTCGACCTCGACGAGGCAGGCACCAGTGCTCTGGTCATAGCCTTTTTCCTCGGCACCCTGGCCTTCCCAGCGAATATCAATGCCAATTTCGCGCGCGGCAATCTCCACAAACTCGCGCACCGAGTATTGCTTGCCGGTGGCGATGACAAAATCCTCGGGCTGCTCCTGTTGCAGCATCATCCACTGCATGCGCACATAATCCTTGGCATGGCCCCAGTCGCGCAGCGCGTCGATATTGCCCATATACAGGCAATCCTCCAGGCCCTGCGCGATATTGGCCAGCCCGCGGGTGATCTTTCGGGTGACGAAGGTCTCTCCGCGTCGGGGGCTTTCGTGATTGAACAGGATCCCGTTGCAGGCGAACATCCCGTAGGCCTCGCGATAGTTGACGCAAATCCAGTAGGCATAGAGTTTGGCCACCGCGTAAGGGCTGCGGGGATGGAATGGTGTGGTCTCGCGCTGCGGCACCTCCTGCACCTGACCGAACAGTTCGGACGTGGACGCCTGGTAAAAGCGGGTCGTCTTTTCCAACCCCAGAAACCGGATCGCTTCCAGCAGGCGCAGGGTGCCGATGGCATCCACGTCGGCGGTGTATTCGGGCGATTCAAAGCTGACAGCGACATGAGACTGGGCGCCAAGGTTGTACACCTCGTCGGGCCGCACCTCGGACAGGATACGGGTCAGGTTGGAACTGTCGGTCAGGTCGCCGTAATGCAGCTTCAGCCACTGATGGTTGGAATGCGGATCCTGGTAGATATGGTCGATCCGCTGGGTGTTGAACAGCGAGGCCCGGCGCTTGATGCCATGCACCTCATAGCCCTTTTCCAGAAGGAATTCGGCCAGGTAACTGCCATCCTGTCCAGTAATGCCGGTAATGAGTGCCCGTTTCGTCATGATCACTTTCTTTCTTTTTTAACAAACTGGGCAAGCTTGCTGACGTTTTTCATCGCCAGAGTGCCAAAGCCGCCGACCCCGTTGCGCTTCATGGCCCGGTAATCCTCCCGGCTTTTGCGCAGTATTCGACCCAAGGAGCGATTGCTTTCGCCGCCGACCCGCATCTTGACCAGCACCTCCGGCAGATAGGCAAGCTGGATATTGCCGCGCCAAAGGTAGCGGAGAATGGCATCGTAATCCGCCGCAATTTGAAAGCTCGTATCGTAAAGCCCCCATTTCTCGAACACCTCGCGCCGCAGATAGAGGGTGGGGTGTGGCGGCATCCATCCGCGCTTCAAGAGGTTGCGGTGATAAGGTCCTGATCGCCAGTGCCGTATCACCCTGCGGGAATTCGACGCGGAAACGTAATCGAGATCACCATAGACGCCATCGACCGTCGGTTCGCTGAAGGCCTGTGCGATGCGCTCCAGCACCAGGTCGTGGGAGAAGAAATCATCAGAGTGCATGAGGCCTATGACATCTCCTGACGCCCTGGAAATCCCCTTGTTGATCGCATCATAGATCCCGGCATCCCGTTCGGAGACAAGCGCTGTCGAAGCGGCGTCAAACTCGCGGATCACATCCAGGGTACCATCGCTGGACCCACCATCCTGAATGACATGTTCAATATTCTGATGGCTTTGCGATTGCAGGCTGGTGATGGCATCGGCGATCGTGTCGACGCGGTTGAAGACGGCAGTCACGATGGAAATTTTCATGCGGCACCTTTCCGAGACTATAGCTTGCGCTGTCGAGTGGTGGTAAAATATGCGCCGAGAAATGTTGCGATTGTCACCGCGGTGTTTTTCAAGAAAGCTGTTCCTGGCACTCGATTTCAATCTGCGCAGTTTTCGGGGTCGACCATGGGATATCGCTTCGATGTACCCTCAGCACCGATCCTGCGGCGGTGTCAGCAAATCGTGTTGGCGCGCGTGCCTGAAGCGAGTAGCAGCCTGAGCGCATCAAGGTAGGAACGGTCCGCGTTGTTCCGGGCGGCATGCCATCGGCCGTAGGCGGCAAGGTTCTGTGAGGCGAGTCCGCAAAAGGGCTGCATGAAGGCACGAAAGCGGCCGATCAGGGCGTTCACGGTGTTGATGTGGTGGCTGCGCGGGGTGCGCTTTGTCCGC
>CAYUDZ010000254.1:0-2652 GCA_964443575.1 uncultured Chthoniobacteraceae bacterium
GCCCGACGCCACCTTCGCGCAAGGCCTGCTCGACAATCATCTGGATGCGTGCATCCAGGGTCAGGAAAACGGTGTCGCCAGGTGTTGGTTCAATCAATCCCTCAACCCCTTCGATATGACCCTTGGCATTCCTGGTCATGATGCGCACGCCGGGCTTGCCGCACAGGTACTCATCCATGAACTTTTCGATGCTGGCCTTACCTTCCACATCGGCCTGGTAAAAAACATAGTCGTTGATGTCGGGCTCACTATCGATGTCCTGTGGCGAGCCAACGTAACCGAGGATGTGCCCGGCCAGTGCACCATAGACGTAGCGGCGTACCGGCTTGATCGCCACATCCACCCCCGGTAAGCCTAGATCATGCTCGGCGAATCTGGCCATCGTTTGGAAGTCGATGTCCTCGAGGTAGGTGTAGGGTACCTCGCGTTCGTTGATGTAATGCGTTTGCAGGCGGCTGCCATTGTAATCCCGTGCCAGTTCGAGCTGCTCCAGCCGTGGCAACACCGTACTATTGACAACTTTCACTACATCCGTGGTTCTTTCTTTTTTGATACCACCACTTATCTGCCTCTCATATTCGTGGACTGGTGGGGTGCCGATCAGGTCGCGATAGCCACGCACCATGTCCGGCAAGTAAAAGTCCACATCGTAACTGGCACGGTTGTCCGCGAGTACAATCCCATTGCGGTCGCGGATCTCCCCACGCACTGCAGGAATCCGCACCGTCACCTGCGAGCTGCCGCGAATACGTGAAGCGTAGTACTCTTCGCTCACAACCTGGACCCACCACAGCCGCACCCCAAGCCCGCACAGCGCCAAGAGGATCAGCACCCCGAGTAGTTGAATTCTAGTTTTAGTGCTTAAAAATGCCATCTGCTCCAAATGTTAATTTTTCAGGTTTGCGTTCGTCGCTGCCGCCGCCTGCAATCAAGCCAACATAGTGAAAGCTCCAGTAGACCAGTGGAGATATCAGTAATGCGATCAGTCCCGAACCGACAATCCGCCACCATACTGCGTTGTCGAAAATAAACCCTTCTCTAGCAACCGTGATGACCATGAATTCAGCGGCTACAATCAGCGCCGTACCCAGGCCGGCAAGCACGCAATAGATTTGCCAACGACCTTTCCGGAATTGGGAGCGCAACCCATGGGCGATCGCGCACAGCAACGCAAAAAAAACCACCGACCAACCGGGGGTCGGTTGCGACTGCCCGTCGATGACCAAGGCTGTACTGAAATCCCACATCAGCCCACTGATAAAGGCCAACGCCAGCATCCACGGATAAGATAATGCTACCGCCCCGTAAAACATGAAAACCGGATAAAGCAAGATCCTGGTGCCGGAAAGCCAACCCAGGGGCGGCAGGAATTCCTGCACCACCAGGGAAGCAAAAACAGCAACCAGTAATACGATAAACAACATGGCTACTGACCTTCCTTTCTTGCTTTCACTATAAACACATCGCGCAACGATGTCAGGTCGACAGCAGGAACAACTTCGGCTCGGCCATCCAGATTGCCGGCCTCAAATGATTTGATGGTACCCAGTAGTACCCCGGATGGAAATACTCCGCCGGCACCGCTGCTGAATACCCGCTGTCCCTCCCGCAGGCGCGCATCTTTTGACAGGAACTTTAATATCAGCGCCGGGTTCAGCGAATCGCCAACGCGTTGCCCGGTGACGATTCCCTGCTCGCGGGTGCCCTCGACACTGGCAGCTATGTTGCAGGTCTCATCCGAAATTAACAAAACAATCGAGAGGTTGGCGGCAACGGTCGTGGTCTTGCCAACCATGCCTTCATCAGTCAATACTGCCATTTCTGTATCTACCCCATCCTTAAAACCACGGTTCACTTTCACTGTATTCCACCAGGTCGTCGAATCGCGGGTGATGATCTGTGCCGGTAACAGATTGAACACTGAGCGTGCCCGATAATCGAGTGCCCGGCGCAGCCTTTTGTTTTCCTCGGCCAGATCATTCAGCAGTTGGTTGGTTGCGCGCAGGTTACGGTTCTCAACCAGCAGCTCACTGTTCTCCTGTTCCAACTCCTGCAAAGTTTGCAGGTCTTCAGTAAATTTGGTGACTTGCATTTGCAGCCCGGAGCCGGTCTTGAGGAATGGCGAAACCATGCCAAGGAAGGCCGCCTGCAATGCCTGCATATTACGCGGACTCAAACTGGCGAGAATCCCAACGGCTAACAGAAATACTGCAAGTGATATCCAGTGGCTGCGTTTCATAGTTCCAAAGCTGGTTGCTGTGACTAATGACCTTAACCATATATTCGCAGGATGTGTATCCGGCGCTTGGTCTGGCGCGCAACTATGCCCTCCACTGCCTGTCTGCCGAGGAGACCTGACGCAGGAACTTTAATTCACCAAGCGCCTTACCGGAACCTTCAGCTACAGCACTCAGTGGATCTTCAGCAACATGGACAGGCAAGCCTGTTTCCTCAGCAAGTAGTTTGTCTAAACCGCGTAACAAGGCGCCGCCACCAGCCAGGATTACCCCCCGATCAACCAGGTCGGCGGAGAGCTCCGGCGGGCAGCGTTCAAGTGCTACACGAACAGAATCGATAATCGTATTGATCGGCTCCAACAAGGCCTCACGCACTTCCTGCGAAGTGATGGTCAACGTCTTGGGCAAGCCGGCC
>CAYUDZ010000255.1:0-478 GCA_964443575.1 uncultured Chthoniobacteraceae bacterium
GATCCATATAAGTCACGATTACAAGTACGATTATGATCACGATTATGAATGTCTCTTCGGAAACGGTATTAGTGGAGCAGGAAATTCCGGTTGTCCACAAGCCGGACCTAATTGTTTGGTGGAGGCAGTATTTTTTAATGCTGCGAAATTGCTACGCAGGATTTGTCTAAATGAGCAGTTTTTAATGCCTGGTTCTTGATTTATAAACTCAAGGAATTCAATGAATGGGAAAGATACTTAGTGTCATCAAGGCGTGCACAGGATTTCGCAGTGAGCCTTGCCCGGGAGGGACTTCGTCCCCGATGTCAGTACAACAGAGGAACTGACATATATATTGTCATTCGATTGAAGTTATTAGTTTGCGAGCAAAGTATTGTACAAGTGGATCGAAATACTTTTTAAATTCACCATGTCCCGGGATGCTCCAAAGCCCCATCCAGAAGAAGATACCTATGAGCCTCCAGTCTACACACACCCC
>CAYUDZ010000255.1:488-2651 GCA_964443575.1 uncultured Chthoniobacteraceae bacterium
TTGCGCTGGCTTCGGTTATTTTCTTCAAACTCACGCACAGCCGGAATTCCGGGTTGGCCTTTTTTGTTGTCGTCATGGGGGTCGCTGCGGGGGGAGGACTGGGCTTGGTTATGGGCGTGGTGCAGCTGGCAGTTAATTGGGGGGTTATTATGGAAGCCGGCAGCAAGACAATGGTGCGGAGAATTACGTTGGCCCTTATTTTTCTTGCTTTGGCAGGTGCCATATTATGGGCCGCCGCACTGGTCTTCTCCATGGGTGATGATGTCAATGCCAAAGCCATGTTTCTGGCATTCATTATCGCCCTGCCTGCCTTAGGCTTATTGATTAGTGCTGCCCAACTCATCTTGCATCGCAACCAAGTACCAAATATTGCTGCTACTGCAGCACCAGAACTCAAGCATACCGGAGACCCAAAGCGATCGATTGGCCAAGGTTGGCTACTGCATGTAACGGGCATTGCTGTACTTGTTACCGGCATCGTACTGACATTCACTACCTGGCCATGGTTGCGGGACCTGGATTGGCCGCCACTGGTTCGGCTGATTGTGGCGGGCGGCTTGTTTGTTGGGTCTTTCCTTGGCGGTACGGCATTGATTCAACGTGGCCGCAGGCTGAGATCCCTGTCTGCCAAAAGGCTGATGGAGAGCGACGAGCGTCCGCCAATTTTGTTTCTACGCTCATTTGCGGAAGACGGTATCGATCCGGCATATCACGGGCTTGGCAGGACTGACCATCATAGTCCGCACCAGGGCATACTGCGCCTATTCGATTTCTTACGCATACTCCGTGGAACAGAGAACCTGACGCTGGAAGAGCTGCTGGCAAGTTGGTTCAAGCGCTACGGGCCATTCATCGCAATCGGAAAACCCGGTGAACAAGCAGCAACGCTTGGTGCTGCACGCCTCTATGTATCGCACACCACCTGGCAGGATAAGGTGGTGCACTTAATCGCGGAGTCGCAGCTGATAATTTGGCAAGCTGGTGACAGCGAGGGCGTTTGGTGGGAATTGAAACGGCTTGTGGATTCAGCCCCTCCCGAAAAGCTGCTGCTTATCGCACCTCATTTGTTAGCTGGAGATAAAGACCAGCCCCTGCTAAATCGCGAGCTGATTACTCTCCCCGTAACTACCAGCGAAAACACCGCCAGGGTCGATTTTGTTCAGCGCGCCAACGCTATCCTGCCTCACCCGCTGCCGCCGATGTCACCCAACGACCGCTTTGTCTTATTTGACGTAAATTGGCAACCCGTGGTTTTCCCGGTTTATCTACGCTCATGGATCGGTCAGCGGCTGAATGACTCGATCGTCGATCTCGACCGTTCATTTGCCCCGTTGGCAGATAGATGGAATAAGAAATAATCTCCATAGGCCAGTTCGCACCCATAGGAGCTATTCCCTGATCAATAAGCTTAGTCTCTGCCTAATTGCGCTAGAAATCCGCGTGGCGATTGTTCCGGCAGGTCAATCGTCTGCTTGAGGCTGCCGTCGGCGTCAGCCAGCCATACCGCCGGGACAAACTCCGGATCCTGAAACCAGCTGAAATGCGACTGCAGCTTGGCAATGCTGTTGTCATCCAGGTCTTCCATATTGATCAGCAGGCTGATTAGGCTAGCTGCCTTGGCCTGCTGGAACTCGCCGCTGCCGAGCACACTGTCCTTGAAGACTTTGCAGGCCCCGCACATCAGACACTGGGACACCAGGTCTTTCAGCAGAGGGGAAGCGGACAGATCTTTTTTTTCATAGGCTTTGATGAGCTGGAGCCTGGCCCGGGGGGATGCCTGTTCCTGTTTAAGCACCTTGTACACCGGGCAGACAGACAGGCATAACCCGCATTTGCCGCAGTTCTGGACGGGCTGGTCTGTCATACGAATTTTCCCGGGTTCAGGATGTTGTCGGGATCCACTGCCTGCTTGATGGTTTTCATGAAATCAATGGTGTCTTGGTTCATCACCAGGGGCAGGTATCTGGATTTGGCCAGGCCGATGCCGTGCTCTCCGGACAGGGTGCCGTCCAGTTCGGCCGCTGCCTGGAAGATCTCGTCAAACGCGGCCGTTACCCGGCCCCATTCTTCGGCATTGCTTTTGTCCGCCGGGATCATGGGATGCATGTTGCCGTCCCCGGCATGGGCCAGGACCCCCACCCGCAGTTTGTATTTATCGGTGAT
>CAYUDZ010000256.1:0-2609 GCA_964443575.1 uncultured Chthoniobacteraceae bacterium
ATGCCAGCAAGCGATTACAAATCGAGCGCCCGATCTGAGCAACTTCAATGGAATGCGTCAGCCTGGTGCGGTAGAAGTCGTACTGGCCGGAAAGGAAGACCTGGGTCTTGGCCTGCAAGCGGCGGAATGCTGCCGAGTAAATGACCCCATCGCGGTCGCGTTGGAAAGTACTTCGGTAGTCGCTGCCGGCGCGCTTATCCGGCTGCCGTTGCTCGGTATCAAATTCGTTGTAGAAGGTATTTTCCATTAATCTTCTGGCCCGGCGCAATGTTATCTCGTTAGCAGTTGTAAGCTAGAAAATTCGCCTTGCCTGCGATAGTTGGCAGCAAAAATTCTGGTTTGTTTTGTCATGCTGATCTGTGCGATCTTAGTAATCATGCCAGCCGCTACCCCGACACAACATTCGATAGAAGCACTGAAGCAAGCGGCGATCGAGCGGGTGGTAGCTGCGGTGGTGCATTGCCAGATAACCCGGGTGGAAGCCAGACTGACCAAAGGTGGCAAGCCATACCTGGAGTTGCACCTGGCGGACGCTGCCGACAATATGCTCTTGCGGGTGTGGAGTGATCATCCGGATTACGCGGCGCTCTCCAGTCTCGGGCAGGGTGCATTTATCGCAGTTACCGGTGAGTTTAGCCAGAATGAGTATGGCCTTGATGCCAAGGGCTGGAGTTTTACCGAGCTGGCGGAAGCTGAAATTGAAGCAGTGCTGGCAGGTGATGACGAACTGCGCCAGCGCCAGCAGCAAGACTATGAGGATATCGTTAAGTTTGTTGCCGAGATCACGGATCCACGGCTACGGGCGACCAGCGAATTATTTTTGGAACGTCATGGACAGCGCTTGCGACGCACTGCTGCAGCGCGCGGGTTCCACCATGCCCGCCGTGGTGGGTTGGTCGAGCATGTGGCGCAAATGATGCGCTGTGCGCGCGCTATTTGTGAAGTGTATCAAAAATTAAACCGCGACTTGTTGCTGGCTGGATGTCTGTTCCACGACTGCGGAAAATTATTCGAAAATTGCATGCAGGAAAAAGGTTTTGAGATGCCATTCACTAAGATGGGTGAGTTACTGGGCCACATACCATCCGGTATTGAGCTGACGAATTCTCTTTTTTTGGAAGCGTGCGAAAAGATTGAAGACCGCGAGAATTGGCAACCGTCGAGTAGTGATTGCCGCATGCATTTACTGCACCTGATCGCTGCGCACCACGGGGAATACGAGTTCGGCTCGCCAACACTGCCACGCACTCCTGAAGCGATCGCCTTGCACCATATCGATAACCTCGATGCCAAGCATGAGATGATGACGCGAGGAATCGTGACATCGCCGTTGCTGGCCCCGGGCATCCATGAGCGGGTGCGACCGTTGCCTGGGGCGCTGGTCGAGCCGTTACAGGAATTTAAAGAGTCCTGACCCATGACGCACCAGCAGCCTGATTGCCGCACATTCCTGGGTTGGCAGCAGCCGGTAGCCGAACTTTGTGCGAGGTGGTTGCTGGACACTCAACTGCGTGAAGGATTTTCCTTGGCCCATTGCCTGGTAGTCGTCCCAACAGCTAACGCTGGAAGAATCCTTAGCGAAGAATTGCTCAAGCTGCGTCAGTCTGTCGGCACAAGCGGCTTACTGGCACCGGAAATCATGCCACCGCAAGCACTCTTGAACCGATTAGTAAGTGCGTCTGGGGCGCGCTCACTTCTCAGCAACGAAGAGTGTGAGCTGGCCTGGCAGCGGGTGTTAAGCGGGTGCAGCATAGAAGATTATCCCGGCTTGTTTCCGAGTGCACTGGAGCAGCCGGTGGAGCTGGATCGACATGCGATCCAGGGTTTGGCCGCGCGGCTGGCTGCGTTGCGCAGGAGCCTTGCAGAGGGGGGGTATAGTATTCAGCCTCTAGCCGAGCAAAGCCCATTTCCAGACAGCGAAGCGGAGAGGTGGCGTGATCTTGCCAGGTTAGAAGCCCGCTATTTACAGCAGATGCAAGCTGCTGGTTTCGAAGACCCTGAGCTGCGAAAAATTCAAGTTGCTACTGCAAGCAGTTGGCCGCTGGTGCAGGTCGAGTCACTGGTATTTGCCGGGTTACCTGATCCCTTGCCGCTGGTCATGACTGCAGCCGAAAAATTCGTTGCAGTCGGTGGTCGCTGGCATGTCCTGGTGCACGCACCGGATGAGTTAAAAGGCGATTTTGATGCCGCTGGCAGACCGCTAAATGACAGTTGGGCTGCGCGTGGCTTGGCTGATGAGGTCGTAGCCAAGCAAGTCCATTTGCTCCATGGGGTTAGTGAGCAGGCCAACATGATTTCGCGTGCAGTTCTCGACGCCCGTACAGCGAAGGTACAATTGAGTATCGGTAGTGCGGCCAGGGATGCCCTGCCTGAGATTGAGCACAGCATGCGCCAGCATGGCCTGACTCCTTTTGATCCCGGCGGCATCGCCTTACGAGCTAACCGGATCCACCAGACACTCGCGGCATTTACGGAGCTGATGGTTGAGCGTTCATTTGTTGCAGCACAGCTATTGCTGCGTAAACCGCTGGTACACGGCTGGCTGCAACGACGCGGCATATTGGCTGATCCCGCACAACTGCTCAAACGTCTGGATGATCTTGCAGTGA
>CAYUDZ010000257.1:0-2588 GCA_964443575.1 uncultured Chthoniobacteraceae bacterium
GCCGTTCTTGGCCATCCAAAAAGCCGAAATTAGGGGTTTTCCGACAGATTCAACGGGCGGCACCACTGGAAAATCCTAATTCCGTATCGAGCACCAGTTTGTATTCGATTCATCCTAAGAACCTTGCCAAGCTGAAAGTGGCTCAGGGCACACGCACAGCAACAATTTTTCCTATTCTATGCGATCACCCTGCCACACGGACGCCACGAAATTGATGACTTCGGAATCTATGTCGATAAGCCCTGGACCGATGAGCAGAAGGCATACGCGGCCCAAGTCACACGCATCGATTCTGATGTTGGCGAACTTGTCGATACCCTCAAGGAACTCGGTGTCGCGGATAATACATTGCTTATTTTTGCCGGTGACAACGGCTCATCATTTAGCCCGGATTCGGATATCGGCAAGCTCTTTAACCAGGCCAGTAACGGGCTGCGAGGGTTCAAGCGCGACATGTATGAAGGAGCTTTGCGCCAGGGGGCGTTCGCCTGGTGGCCCGGAACCGTGCCTGCCGGGCGTGTCAGTGACGAGCCATGGGCATTCTGGGATCTGATGCCAACCTTCGTAGAACTTGCCAACATCACCCCGCCGGAAGGATACCAGACGGACGGCCACTCACTGGTAGAATTCCTTAAAGGCGGTGCAGCTCCGCAACGTGACTATTTCTACTGGGAACTCCACCAGGCAAAAGGAGCCTGCCGCGCCGCACGTTGGGATGATTGGAAAGCTGTCCTCACCGCTCCCGATAAAGCCATCGAAATCTACGATCTGGCCAGTGATGCAGGTGAGCAAAACAACCTCGCAGAAGAGCGTCCTGAACTTGTCAGTAAGGCCAGAAAAATCTTCGCCGCCGCCCACCAACCGCACCCCGACTGGCCGCTCGACCACCGCACCGAAAAGCAGCAGCAGGTATCAGCCGAAGCATGGAAAATTAAAAAACAACGCGATCAGGAAGCCTGGATCCCTGCCAACGCTATTCCGTACAAGCCGTGAAAGTAGTTGCTGGTTGCTTAAAAACCGTCAAGGCTTCACCTTTCCTGACATGACAACTTTAGAATCACCACGGCGTAGCCTGTCGCAAATCCTGAATGATCTTCTCGATCTGCCGGGAGAACAACTGGCCATACGGACCATAGCCGAGCAAGTCGGAGACAAAGGGTTCGGCCTGATGCTGGCCATCCTATCGCTACCCAGCGCGCTGCCGGTTCCCGCGCCCGGCTACAGCACGCCGTTTGGCATCGTGCTCGTGTTGCTCGGCGCCCAGCTTGTCGCCGGCAGGACCTCACCATGGCTACCTGAAAGAATCCTGAAAAAGGAACTCTCGAAAGAGTTTGCCGGTAAAGTTTTCAAAGCCGGCAATCGCATGCTCCACCTGACAGAACGGCTGGTCCGCCCGCGCATGCGCTGGATCAACAGTGTCGGCGGACGCGCTTTCCTCGGCTTTATCGTGATCTTCATGGCAGCGCTGATGATCTTGCCTATCCCGATGACCAATACTTTCCCCGCCATGATCATCTTCCTGGTTGGAGTCTCATTATCCGAAGATGATGGCCTCGCCGCCTGTGTCGCTTTTGTCGGTGGCCTGCTCGCCATGCTCTTCTACATTTACATCATCTATCTCGTCCTTACGGTGGGTGTCGATGGCGTGATCGAACTCAAGGATTGGATCAAAGCCGCGATCTTCGGCGGGGGAGAGTAGGAAAGCTGTTATTTGGCCGATACGGCAGATAAGTTAATTCGATTTACTTAAATTACGCTGCGGGATATAAACGCCCCATGCTTAGGAATACAATTGTACTTATAATACTTTCTGTTGGATTGGTATGCGGATCCGCCCAAGCTTCTCTGGTGGGAGATGATATTGAGGCAATGTTCACCGGTGCTTCTGGCTATGATATCGCCAGCCAGCTATCTCCCTCACCTGCTACAGTCGGTGCAGGGATCGAATTTACCGGCTAGTTGAGAAGCTCCGGAACCCTTATTGATGTAACGATTGATTTCGATGGCAATAATCTTGCTATCACATTTTTCTCTGAAGATGATGCTGCGTCCCTTATCGATGGCGGTGAAATTGAGTTCAGCAACCTCAACTGGACACCCTCTTCGATTACTTTGGATAGTGTTACTGAAGATCTTGTAAATACAGTTGGGATTGAGGTCGCAGGTGTAACTGCAGATAGCTTTACTCTAAATATTGGACAAGTAGAGGGAGCGCTTGAAATTCCAGACGGCGAAGTCATCACTCAACAGTTTACGCTGGTCACTATCCCTGAGCCTAACACTTTTGCATTGTTGGCAGGGATAGCCATTCTCACGGTGACTCGCCGCAAGATTCACGCTCGTCGGATTGCTTAGCAATCTTAGGCAGTTAGTAAGCTGATGCCTAACTGCTAGACGCTGGGCTTGAGTAAATCAAAACAATCACTAACCCAGTGCACAGTCCAATGAGCAAAAAAGCTTGGCTGAAGTCCCTTCAGTAATTAGTTACCATCAACTTCCATCACCATCAACTTTATATAAGCAACTTTTATATAAGGGACAGACACTTATATAGAAATATTGCTTGATTTGGTGGTTTGTGGCTGATA
>CAYUDZ010000258.1:0-2525 GCA_964443575.1 uncultured Chthoniobacteraceae bacterium
GCGACAATTACTTCGCGCTCGCGCAGCTGAGCTTCTGCCAGCTCCCTCACTGCGTTGCGGAGTCGTCCCGAACGGTTCACCGCACGCTCAATCCGGGCGACACTGGCCGGGGTGACATTGCGGAGCGCCCGAACAACATCGCGGTTGGTTACTTGATCGACCACTTGTGAGATGGCCTGGCTGCGTACGGCGCTGCCGACCTGCCCGGCGATATCATCCACGAGGTTCTGGCTGAAATCATCGAGTCCCTCAGAATCGATCTGAAAGCCGAGGTCGGTGCCCAGATAGACATAGCGGGCACCGGCAAACACATCAAGGTAGCCAGCCTCACCTTCCACAATCCGGTAGAACAGGGCGGCTTCGGCAAGTACAGATTGCAGGCCGACATCAATCGATTGCAGGATATCGCCCGAGGCTTCGCTGCTGCCCGAGATGTCCAGATACAGCCCGCTGAGCATGAGCCCCCACTGGCGGTATCGGACCTCAAGGTTCAGCGCTGCGACCATGTCGAGGTTCTCGAGGATGTCCTCGAGCGGTAGGTCGAAGGCGACCGTACCGATTCCACCGACACCGACATCGCCTTCAATGCCGACCGCCCACAACGGAGCGGAAAGCATCACTTCCCAATCCTTTTCCGCCGCTGCCTCTTCCATGACGACGGGGACCGGCTCCTTGCCGCCTTGCTGCCCGGCGGTTAGCGAGGCTGCGGTTAACAGCGGGAGAATGGCAAGGATGAGATGCGAAGTTTTCATATATTTTTGGCTGACAGGATTACGGGTTATTGGGAGTAGCTGGAAGTCTTGCGCCCTGCTGGCTTCAGATATGCGAAGAACTCGCGAAGCAGAGTGTCGTGGGCTGAAGCGGTGCGCTTTCGGTCCGGCATAAATTAGTTGGGAAACAGGAAAGTCAGGCCAAAACGCATGCCCCACTCGGGACCGTTGGCGGGGGTTTCGGCATAGTAACGGGCACCGACAAAGGCCTGCATGGCTTGGGAGCCAATCTTGAAAACCTGGCTGACCTGGAAGTTGATCGGCACGCTCCACTGCTCGTTCTCCCAGTCGTAGGAGGTCTCGGTATTCAGCGTGAAGGTGGTGTGGGTGGGCGTGATGTAGGAGACAAACGGCTGGAGAAAGGTGGAATTAACCGGATTGCGGTTGCTGTCGCCAGCAAAGTCCCAGATGTGATTGACGAGTGCGCCGTAGGTCCATGAACCTTGCTGTTTAAGGACGACGGCGGTCGGACCTGCCCCCCATTTGCCAGTGCCCAGCAAGTCATCGGTAGCTGTGGGAAGGAGGAAGACCGGGCCGATGCCCCAGATCGGCGAGCTTTCCTTGGGCGAAAAGAAAACACTCTGAGTAATGTCGCCGAGGCCGAATGCGTCAAGCGAGTCACCGGTAGCAGCAAGACCCTGCTGGTCAATGACCGGCAGGATGGTGCGCGAAATGAGACTCCAATCTTCGCTGATGCTTAACGGGATGACCGGCTGGATGTTGGTCTTCCAGACAGTGCCATCGCCGGGGCCAACGCCAAAATCCAGGTTGCTCTGGATCGGCACGCTGATGAGATTGGAAATCGGATTGGCAAGTTTTTTCGCAAGATCGGCCTCTTGGGCGTGGAGCGCGGATACGGCAAGAGCGAGGATAGCAATGGTATGTCTTTTCATCTTGTGGAGGTTGGGTTGGTTATTCCGCGATGATGGTGGAGTTGGACCTTAATTCACGAGTTCGATATGGTTTCAAAAGAATTTAGTTTAAGTTTCTCATTCAAACTAAATTCTGTCTGTCTCATGGTGCGGGCTGTTGCTCAGAGCACTGCGGACGCGGGTGGCGGCGGCAGCGGGTTGCCCGAGGCGTCCACGTCGATGTTGATGTAAACCGTATTGCCGGCGTCCATGTACGGATAGTAATAGAGCCCACCGACGTAGTAGTATCGGTAAGTGCCGTAAGTGATGGCGCGGTATCCGGCAGGCAAGGTGTAAAAATGCCTGCGACTGATCTGGCGGGCGCTCTGGTAGGTATTGCGCGAGACCTGGCGGGTGGCCTGCCGGGTGTTCCGGGCGATGTCTGCGCCGGCGTTGGCCGGGGTGCGGGCGATCTGCCTGGCGGCCTGCGCACTGTTGCGCGAGACGCTGCGGACAGATTGGGCCGTATTCATGCGCACGGTCTGAGCCAGTAGCGGCTCGAGCGTGAGCATCCCGCCCGCCGCAACCGCGATTATGGCCGCCAACTGCATGCGGCGGCTTCTGACTGCGTTCTGAAGTGATTTATTTCTCATTGGTTTACTCCATTTCACTGATTGATTGCTTGGGCAGGATTTCGATTTGCTGCATGTCTTCAAGCTGTTGCGGGGAAAAGACGGCCGGATCGTGGGCGGTCTCGATAGTGATTGTTTCCAGCTCGGCAGTGATCGTGGGCTGGTTTTCGAGATCGGTATAACGAATCAGGAAGCGTCGGGGCAGCGAATCCGACTTACCGATCCAGACCTCCCATTCGAGACCAGGCAGCGAGAAGGCGAGATGGTCGCAT
>CAYUDZ010000259.1:0-2524 GCA_964443575.1 uncultured Chthoniobacteraceae bacterium
CTTGGCGGCGACGAGGCAGCCATGCCACAGGAAGTCCTCGAAGGGACACCAGTGGAAATTACCCGCGAGTCCATCGCCCGCTCCCCCCAGCGTCAGCAGCTGGCACAACAACCGGAAAGCGAAAGCCTGCCCTCAGGTAGAGTGGCAGGACAAAGTGACAGTTTTGCTTTTGGTGGTGAAGGTCAAGCAAGGGGTGTCGCAGGATCCGGTATTCAAGCAAGGATTCAAGTAGCCGAACCAGGTGCCAAGCCGACAGATGGCAGGCGCAAACAACAGCCATCGGAAGAACTAGCTGCCAGAGAACGCAACCGGGGTGGACTGGCCGACGCGGAATACAGCATACGCGAAGACATCGCGGAGAAGGCTAAAGACCTGGGGGACATGCCGCTGCTTGGCAAGATGTTCAAGAAAGACACAGACGCTAACTTGGAATGGCAATCAAAAAGTGGTGAGCTAAAAAACGATAAAAAAATTGAGCTGGCACTCGATACGGTAAGCAAGGAAGAGCAATTAGCTGCGCAATACCTGGCAGTAGCTGAATCTCCGGTCTCGACTTTCTCGCTGCATGTTGCCGATGTGTCATTCCAAATGGCACAAGCCGCCATTCTTGACCAGAATACCCTGCCGGATCCCGCATCGATCCGGATCGAGGAATTCACCAATGCATTTGATTACGGTGATCCGGCTCCAACCAGCAACAACCCGGTCGAGTTAGCCCAGGGCCAAGTCGCACACCCGACCCGCCCGTCAACCAACCTGCTGCGCCTGACGTTGCGTACCGCCGCCGAAGGCCGCGGCCAGGGGCAGCCGCTCAACCTGACCGTGCTCCTCGATAATTCGGGCTCGATGGAAAGTGAGGAGCGCAGCGTAGCCGTTAGCAATGCACTCAATGCCCTGGCGGAGAATTTGAAGCCGGACGACAAAGTCAGCCTGTGGGTGTTCGATCGCACCGCCGAGTTGGTTGCCGACCGCACCCCCGGCGACCAGGTGCTGCCACTGTTCGATCAGGCCCAAAAAAGGATTGGCGATAGTGGCACTAACATCGAAGAGGCAATGGTCGCAGCTTCGGAGCATGCCAACCGAATCCATGACCCACGCGCTATCAATCGCGTAGTAATCCTTACCGATGGCATCGCCAACCTCGGCGCGACGTTGCCAGAGCCACTGGAACAGAATGTGATCAGTAATCGGGCCAATAATGTGGCCACCGATGTTGTTGCGATCGGTGCCCGCGAATTAGATAACCGCTTGCTCGAAGCTATGGCCCGCCAGGGCGACGGCCGCCACTTGCTGGTCAAAGGCAATCCGGCTGAAGCAAAGCAGCTGGGCAGCCAGATTGCCGGTGCTTTTCGCCCGGCCGTCCGCAATGTCAAAGTCCAGGTGCGCTTCAACCCGGCGCGCGTTGAAAGCTACCGCTTGATGGGGTTTGAAAAGCACTTGCTCAACGAGGAGGATTTCCGTGATGACACCGTAGATGCCGCCGAGCTGGCTGCCGCCGAAGATGCCACCGCAGTCTACCAGCTGCTCTTCCGTAGCAATGGTCGCGGCGAAATCGGCCAGGTCTCAGTACGTTTCTTCGACGTGGCCAACCAACGGATGGTCGAGCGCAACTGGACGATCCCCTACCTGGAATCCACCCCGTCGCTCGAGGATGCTCAGCCAGCTGCCCGGCTTGCCGCTGTCTCAACGCTATTGGGCGATTTCCTCGCCTTCCCTGAAACAATGAATAGTGACGACATTTCCCAGCTATTGCAAAATGCCAACTCACTTCGCGGCCACTTTCCCGAATCAGAAATCCAACCGCTCATCGATATGCTCACGCGCTTGCGTGACCTCGTCAGCAACTAAACAACAATCCCAATGAAATACAGCCCCCAACTCTCACTGCCCGTCATACTGGTATTCCTGGTAAGTCATTTTACATTCGCCCAGACACCGATTCCGGAATTGCCGGATGACGGCATCCTGGTCATAGATACCGGCAAATTTCCACAAGATCAGCAGCCGGTATATCGGGTGACTGCTGATACCCGCCTGACCGCTTCCCGCTCCGCGGTAACAGGCACGCTAAGTTGTACTGTCGCATTTACCGGTGCACGACCCGAGCAAGTGGTGATCGGACTCAGCGGTAATGGTGAAATCACCAGCTTGAGTGGCGATGGAATCGAAGCCTGGGGGCAACGTCGGGCAGCCGATGGCAGCCGCCAGCTGATCCTCTACTTGCCGGAATCCGCTGAGGATTTACAAGATGGACAGATAGTATTCCAGGCGACCACGCAACTCGAGATTGATACTTTCCCGGCATCGCTTACACCGCTATTGCCCGCACCCGGTCAGGCGTCCGGCTTCTCGGGTAAAGTGAGGCTGGCACCCACTAATGGTATCGATTGGCAGGTCACTGCGCTTGAGGGATTGACCCCAACAATCACCCCCACCAATTCCCGCGAGCAAGTCTTTTTGACTACCACGGCCGCGCAGCTGAGCCTGAGGGTCACCAGCCCCGGCGCGCTGCCACCGCCCGCCG
>CAYUDZ010000260.1:0-2453 GCA_964443575.1 uncultured Chthoniobacteraceae bacterium
ATTGGCAAAGGGTGGGGTCGAGCGGATCGGCTCCGGCACGGAGTCGGCCTACAAGGTTGAAGTCGATGGGCGGGATGCTATCAGCGGCACTGGGCAATTCGATAATTATGGCGATGCGATTGGCTTGGTCGAAGAGCACTTGCAGGGATCGGTTGTTGACGACTTCTCCGAGCTCTGTGCCTTTGGCTTTAAACCGGTAATGGCCAAAGGGATTTCCGGCACCCAACTGATGGACGAGAGCGTGCTGGCTGCCATGGAGGAAATGAGATCGCTGTTTCCGGCGCATAATCCGCCGTACATCCAGGCGGTGCGAGAATTCAGTAGTCGCTACCCGGATATCCCATGCATCGGCACTTTTGAAACGGCCTTCTATGACCAACTGCCACGCCACAACCAGATTTTTCCGTTACCGCTGGAATGGGAAGAAGAATTTGGGATCCGGCGCTATGGCTTTCATGGTGCCAGCCACCGCTTTGTGACTGATCGGGCGGCGGAGTTGCATGGTGGTACCGGCTTGCGGATTATTTCCTGCCACCTGGGCGGCTCGTCATCGATCGCTGCGGTACGCGACGGGCATGCGATTAACTCGAGTTGGGGGATGACCGCACAGAGCGGCTTGCCACAAAACAATCGGGTTGGCGACTTTGATGCATTCGCGTTAATCCACCTGTTGAAAAACTGTGGCGTCTCGATGGATCAAGCGCTGGAGGTGCTGTCCACACAGTCAGGGTTGAAAGGCATGGCTGGCACTGCCAGCGGTGACTTGCGCGATGTGAAGCGGGCCGCTGCTGACGGCAGCCAGCGGGCGCAGGTAGCACTGGATGTATTCATTGCTTCAATCCGTAAATTTATCGGCCAGTTCCTGGCTGAAATGAATGGCGCCGATATCCTTGTTTTCACTGCCGGAATTGCCGAAAATAACCCCGATCTGCGCGCCGCCGTCTGTGCGAATATGGACTACTGCGGACTGCGGCTGAATGAGGCCGCTAACGCTTCGGCCATAGCCAGCGAAGCCGTGATTAGCGCCCCTGACTCGGCCATCGAAGTACGGGTAATCCCGACCAATGAAGAAATTGTCATCGCCCGCAACGCCTGGGCAAAGCTTTCGGAACTCACACCAGTAACTAACTAACAATCATTAATATCAACAAAGAAGGAAAAAACACCATGTCCCAACAAGCAATAGGAATGATAGAAACCCGCGGACTCGTCGCGTTAGTTGAAGCAACTGACGCCATGTTGAAATCCGCTAATGTCGAACTGACCGGCCCGTTGACCCAGGTAGGTAACGCGCTGGTAACCGTCATCGTCGAAGGTGATGTCGCAGCCGTAAAAGCTGCCACCGAAGCCGGGCGGTCTGCGGCACAAAGCCTTGGCGAGATTGTCTCGGTCAACGTGATTGCCCGTCCCGACAGTGGGTTATCAACAATCCTGCCAAAGCACGCTTCGGCGTCGGCCAAATAAGTAAGGAGTATCCACGAAATGATTCTCGCCAAAGTCGAGGGTAACCTTGTCGCGACCAAAAAGAACGACAAGATCAACGGCAAAAAGCTGCTGTTCGTGCGCCCGCTGGTAGTTAACAGCGCGGACGACAAGGCCTTGCAGCCCGGTAAGTCAACACTGGTCGCAGTCGATGAGCTGGGTGCCGGTGAGGGCGAAACTGTGCTGATTGCCCAAGGCAGCTCCGCGCGCCTTGGTATGGCCGATAAAAATTCGCCGGTCGATGCAGTGGTCGTTGGCATTGTCGATACGGTCGACCTGGCAGGCAGGGAAATCTACTCGGCAAGTTAGTGGCACAGCAAAAAGGGTAATCAAGCAAGATGGACGAAGCATTAGTAAAACAAGTGGTCACGGAGGTTCTCGGCAGGCTGCAGTCGGAACAGCGCTCAGCGGCACCGTCGGCATCCGGTAGTTTTGGGGTGTACGATTCCATGGTGGATGCCGCGAATGCGGCGCATGCCTCGTTTATCAAGTTGCAGGAAGCGGGAACGACGGCACGTAAGCAGGCGCTTGCTGTCATCCGCAGGATGTGTGTCGAACATGCCGAGGAGTGGGGCAAGCTGGAACTCGAAGAGACCGGGATCGGGCGGCTCGACCACAAGATCGAAAAGCTGGCAATCTGCGGCGAGCTGGTACCCGGCATCGAATTTCTTGAGCGCCAGGCATTCTCCGGCGATTTCGGGCTGACCGTGATCGACTTTGCACCGTGGGGTGTGGTTGGTGCGATCACGCCGTCGACGCATAGCGTGCCAACGCTCACCGGCAATGCGATCAACATCATCGCTGCCGGCAACAGTGTGGTTTTCAATACCCACCCCGGTGCCAGCGGCTGTGCGGCGACTGCCATCCGGGCGTACAATGAGGCAATCTTTGCCGAAACCGGGATCAGCGACTTGCTGGCGACCGTACGCAAGCCGACGCTCGATACGTTCAATGAAATGTGCTCGCACGAG
>CAYUDZ010000261.1:0-2383 GCA_964443575.1 uncultured Chthoniobacteraceae bacterium
ACCCAAGCACCCCACGCTTCGTCTCGCTACGAAGTTTGTGATTTATCCGGGCTAGGGGGCTGCGGATCAATCACAGTGAGTTGATCGCAGCTGATGATAATTGTAGCCGGATTTTAGCAAAAGCAAGAGAAATAGGTATCCTCAACTTAGGTGGTGGAAGCAAGCTCAGGGTTGGTAGCCCGCTGCCCCTGCAGCCCGAGTATGGCCAGTATGATGCTCAGCAATTGCACCGTGGCTACCAGGCCGATGACCCACGTGAATTCCTGGGAATTGGAGAACAGAAAAAACAGCGAGAACCCCAGCAGGATCAGGTTGTAGATCAGGCTGCAAAGCCAGATGGTACCTGAAGTACTTTTCCCCGGATTTTTGAATGCCATCTTACCATAATAGAACAGCAGCGTGTAGCCGCCCACAAAGGGTAGCAGCATCAACAGCCCAAATGGAATAGCATCCATCAGGAATAACAAAAAGATTGGATAGGCCGAAGCCAGCGTGGGGATGCCCACGATCAGGGCAATCCAGAATTGGGTTTTAGCGATTTTATTCATATTTCAATTGTCATTTTCCATTTTTTAAATGTCACCTGAAAGTTGATAGATGGTCATTGGCAAAAGTTCAGTTCCACTCTTTGCCATCGACGAGGAATTGTTTGATTTGCGGTTGGCCATCCGGGCGGATCGCGATCACGACCTCGAATTTTCCCGTCGGGTTGCCGCGCCCTTCGGCGACGAAGTATTTCTCCAAGTCATAGGTCAGTTTACCATCGCGATGGATAGCTGTCAGCCATGGTTCTTCAGCAGTCGGTTTTTGCTCCGGCTTGGCATTGGTGATGTCGGCGATCTGCCAGCTATCGCCTTGGCGTTCCAGCTTCACATAGACGCGCCGGTTCGTAAGTCCTTCACGCATTTCTTCCGGCGCTTGGGAGATGTCATAGTTGAGAATAACGTAGTCGCCGCGCAGCAGGTCACGGGGATCAACGCGGTGGGCATCGAGGGTGATCGACGGAAAGAGGAGGCCGCTCTGGTAATAGGCGTAGATCGCGCTCAGGCCAACTATCTGGACAGCCAGCAGGATGTAAAGAATGCGGTATTTCATTGATTTAACCTGTTGTGTGTTGCATGTGAGAGATCAGTCGCCCGCGCACGCGATGCAGCAGGAAGACGACACCAAGGATGGCAATGCCGCCGGCGAGGAATAACATACCGGTCTCCAGCATGGTGCCGATCAGCCTTAGAAAAATGGTCAGGATACCCAGCGCGATGAAGCACAGTCCCAGCGTCACCTGGTGCTGCTTACCGATAGTGAACCCGCGGTAGATCAGCGCTGCACAGCCGAGCATCAGTGGTATCAGAATACCCAGCCATAGGAAGTCATCGGCAACGCAACTCCAAATATAGCCGGCAACCAGTATGGTGAGCAGCCCGATATATTCATTTATCCCGGCAAAGTGGGCACGATCGTATTTCCTCCATAGCACCGCAGTGCCGGTTAGGATGGCACCTAAAATAATAAATGGCACGAAGTACTGGTATTCTTCGCGGTGCGTCGCAAACTGATCGACCAGGCAGGTGACTACGGCGTATTGGGCAGTGAGCCAGGCGATCAAACCAGAAACACTACGCGATAAAAACGGGATCGGTGAAATGGCCACCAGCCAGGTGAGAAACAAGTAGAGTGGCTCGCCATGGACGTTGAAGATCTGGCTGATCAGCATCAGGCCGAGTAGCGGAAAAATCGCCGCTGCTAGCCACGCCGGTTCCCACCAACCACGTGGCCAAGCGCGGCGTTCCGACTCGATGGCCAGGCTGCCGCTGCCTGCCAAGAGAGCAAGCAAGGCAACAAACTTGACCAAATCAGGGATCTCCTGCCAGTTGGCCGAGATTAACAAGGCAATGCCGCACAGGCAGAAGATGCCGCCGATGACGGCAAATGTGATTAACCAGGCATTGCGGGCTGTCCCCTGCGGGTATAGTTCAACCAGGCGCCGGGCCGTCGGTTGATCGATGATGCCATGATTAACCCAGCGCTTCGATTCCTGTTCAATCAGCTTCCGGTTGGCTTTCATGGAGATACTATACCCCCGACAGCAAATAATTACCTAATCGATTTAATATGTTTTATGTATTGATTGTATCGATGATGCTCAGGTAGCACCGCCCCGTTGGGGCTTTGAGATGTGGGGTGCCCGGGTTACCCGGGGTTACACCCCGGGCTGGATTAGGCATTCCCCGTTGGGGAAAATGGGTATGTTTGGGAGTAGTGTTGCCCCGTTGGTGAAACGGGGCCTGGATCTGTGTAGTGCCGCCCTTTCAGGGCTTGTTAAACCGTTTCCGAAGAGGTTTGAGTAAGTATCCTTTTCATAATCGTGATCATAATCGTACTT
>CAYUDZ010000262.1:0-2369 GCA_964443575.1 uncultured Chthoniobacteraceae bacterium
GCGAAGCTGATCTGGCGGATGGTATCCAGCTCGCCGATAAGAAAAAATTCTTTTCCTTCACCAAGGGACGAATCCTGAGTTTGGACTATTAGGGGCAGGCGGGCACAGTCTGCTATTGTAGCAGGCTAGCGGCATGCTCCCTGGCCCATGAATCTGCCATGAGGATTTCTTCCAGTTGCGGGTGATCGTACTGTTGGTGGGCGCTGCAAGTTTGTTCGACCGTCTGCCAGATGCCGGGAAAGCTGAGTTTGCCATCCAGGAAAGCATCGACTGCCACTTCGTTCGCTGCATTCATGACTGCCGGCAATGTGCCGCCTGCCTTGCCAGCGGCGGCGGCGATATCCAATGCCGGGAAGTCGGCCCGCCGTGGTTGCTCGAACTCTAGTTTGCCTAGCTCACTGAAATCGATTGGTTCCAGTGTGTTGGGGATGCGCTGCGGCCAGGTGATGGCATACTGGATTGGGAAGCACATGTCCGAGTGGCTCAACTGGGCCAGAATCGAGCTATCGATGAATTCGACCATCGAATGGACGATACTCTGCGGGTGCACCACCACATCGACTTTTTCCATTGGCACATCAAATAGCCATTTGGCTTCGATCATTTCGAGGCCTTTGTTGAATAAGGTTGCGGAGTCGATACTGATCTTGCGTCCCATGTCCCAAGTGGGGTGCTTCAGTGCCTGTGCAGGCGTCACTGAAGCCAGTTGGCTCGCCGGCAGCTGGCGGAATGGCCCGCCGGATGCAGTCAGTATCAAACGTTGGATATTGCCGGCCCTACCGCTGCCCTCCAGGCACTGGAAGATCGCGTTATGCTCGCTATCGACCGGCAGCATCCGCACTCCGGCATCCTTCACCGCTTCGGTCACCGCCTCGCCCGCCATCACCAGGATTTCCTTACTCGCTACGGCGAGGTCACGCCCGGCATCGATGGCAGCCAGTGCCGGCCTGAGCCCGGTGGTGCCCACGATTGCTACCAACACCATATCGGCCTCGCCACCGCCTGCCAGTTCGATCAAGCCATCTTCGCCGACCAGGATTTCCGGTTGGTAGTCCAGCGCGGCTTTTAAGTCTCCAAGCTTCGAACTATCGCATAAGCAGATTCTGGGTGGCCGAAATTCATTGGCCATTTGGGCCAGTTCTGTTGCCTTGCCATTGGCTGACATGCCGACAATCTGGCAGTGTGCTGGAATGTCACGGGCGACTTTGGCCGTGCTGGTACCGATCGATCCAGTAGCGCCGAGGACGATGACTCTCTTGGGGTTCATGGTTTGTGTTTTTATATCAGAGCTTAATAACCAATTGCAGGTAGAAGTACAGCAGCGGAGCGGTGAATAACAGGCTGTCGATGAGATCCAGCGCCCCGCCAATGCCGGGCAGCATGGTGCCCGAGTCCTTGACTCCCATGCTGCGCTTCACGATCGACTCCGCCAGGTCACCGATCACCGCTACGAAGCCAAGCAGTAATCCCAGGATCGTTGCATGCATCCACGTCATGCCGGGAAGTTGGCTGGGGATTAAGGAAAACAGGGCGTAACTGCCAAGCAGCGAAAATCCCAAGCCGCCCAGAAATCCCTCCCACGTCTTTTTTGGGCTGATATGCGGGATGAGTTGATGGCGGCCCAGCACGCTGCCGACCAGATAAGCCCCCATATCGCTGAACTTGGTCACGATAATCAGGTACAGCACGTAAAAGTGACCGCGGACGCTGCCGTCTACCTCGGGTGGAACTACGTATACGATCTTGGTCACAAAATTAAACAACCATAGGACATACAGCAGGCCAAACAGGGTAAACGCCATGGTTTCCAACGGGCGGTCGTCACGGGTGCGCTCGAAAATCTGCCGGGTAAATACGCTGATCACAAAGGCCAGCAGTACCGCCCGCTCAAAATCGTACGATTGCTCCAACCCGTAGGTGCGATAATAATAGAAACTGCCCAGTATCAGGATAAAGCCACTAATCATGCCAAGCAGTTTGAAATGCGGACGACCGCCGTGGTCGAGCATGCGGAAGAACTCCCACAGCGCCCGTAACCCGATGGTGCTGATCAGCAGGAAGAACCCGATTTCGAAGCCAGAGAAAATAATGGCAAAAGCAACCACCCACAACGCCACCGAGCTAAGCATGCGCGGGATGAAGTTGGATTTGCCGGAATCAACCATAATAAGCAGGGAATCAGAAACCGCCAGCAGTAGCCACTAAAAATATTAACCCTTCGCCTTTGGGTAAACATAAGCAACGCCGGTGATTCACCAGAACGTCACTTGACGCGTAAGTGCCCATGCAGTAAAGCTGCAAGCATTTAGCCATGATATGTCGCAAAAATACAAAAATTGCAACATGTTTCATTGACATGTCGTTTACTG
>CAYUDZ010000263.1:0-2368 GCA_964443575.1 uncultured Chthoniobacteraceae bacterium
GGGCTCGCGGTAACTTGATTGAAATTATTCAATACAAAAGAATCTATAAACCTTTAGGATACAAGCATCATCCGAATGTAAAGGCATATGGTTATTATGATGATGGGTTAGCTTGGGTTCGAAATAAATCGGTTGCTAATCCAAATACTAATCACGCATTACAAAAAATGAAAAAAGCAATGGATGACCTTGATGACATTGCAGGAAATGATGACCCGATGATACTTCATGTGATTACGAAGGACTTAGACACTTCATTAAAAAGTGATCTAGAGACTTATCGTGATGAAGTTCTTGAGATACCAGAGATTCGCTTTAGAATAATAGTTGAACAGAAAAACTACCCATGAATAAATCTGCCCGGGTATCATTTGTTGTATCGTTTCCCTTCCCGCCCAAGCCTGTTGCAGAAGTTTGGCAGACTTTATTGAAATATCTCAATTCGGTCGAATCACTACCTAAGCGATTAATCCTTTCTGAAATTGTGGGACACCAAACACAATTTTATCCTAAAAAAGGTGCACCTGATTTAGTATTGTCACCAGCTGATATTGAATCAGTAATCAAGAAAAGAAACCTTACTGGATTTCATATCAAAACTAACCATAAAGAAAGTGGTATTGGCTTTGTGTTAAGGCTGTACTCACAATTCAATGGATCTGAACTCACTACTCATATAGGGTTAAAAGCGAAGACGCAAACAAAATGGAATGCATTAATAGAAAGCTTGATGGGTCGCTGGGACTCTGTTGGAGCATGGCAGTGGTTGATAAAATACAGGTCATGGCAGCAAGCATTAGAAAGAACCGAAAGTTATGAACGAAAATTTGGAATATTCCCTAGCAGACTGTTGAAAAACCTACCAATTTGCCAAGCTTTTTTATATACTTGCTGACATGTTTGAGAAGCGAAGCGGCAAGCAAGTGCAGGGTGAGTTTTGGATCGAGCGCCAGCGGATAGCGCCAGCGCGGGTGAAGGGATTTTACGTGAAGCTAAACGAGACCTTGTGCGAGTTGGGTTTTGCGCAAGCGGTATGGGCGGCCTGCGAGAGTGCGTACCAAGATCTGAGTCGTGGCGGGCGTCCGGGGATTGATCCGGTTGTGTATTTCAAGATGCTGATGGTGGGATTCTTTGAGAACTTGCCCAGCGAGCGGGCGATTGCGGCACGCTGTGAAGACTCGCTGGCGATCCGGGAGTTTTTAGGCTACGGGCTGGAGGAGCAAACCCCCGAGCACAGCAGTCTGACGGTGATCCGGCAGCGCCTGGGAGCGCAGGTATATGGGGAGGTTTTTCGCATTGTGCTTACGGCGCTGCAGCAGCACGGGCTGCTCAAAGGCAAGCACCTTGGCATTGACTCGAGTATCATCGAGGCCAATGCCAGCCTGCGTTCTTTAGTTAACCGTAACACTGAGCAGTCATACTGGGAGTACGTCTGCAAATTGGCCGAGCAGGAAGGTATTGATCCGCAGGACAGCGAGGCGGTACGCAAGTTCGATGGCAGGCGGCCCGGACGTCGCACCAGCAACCAGGAATGGAAGAACCCGCATGACCAAGAGGCCAAAGTCGGTCGCACCAAAGATGGCGCCTGTGACATGGTTTATAAGCCGGAGGTAGTGACTGATTTGGAGACCGGCGCCATCGTGGCCGCCGAGGTGCTGCCCGGAGATCAGGCCGATACAGAGCAGCTGGAAGAACGTGTTGGCCAGGCGGTGGCAACTGTCCATGAAGTATGCACCAGTAACAAGAAGACGCCCGGAGTAAAGAGCCTGACGGCAGATAAAGGTTACTTTGCGGCAGCACAAATCGAAGCCTTACAGCAATGGCAGTTACGCACCGTCATCTCAGACCCCCAGTCTAAGCGACGCAACAAGCAAAACTACCCGTCGGCTCAATGGCAGGCTATGAACAATGCCAGGCGAAGCGTTCGCAGCCAATCAGGCAAGCAACTGCTGAAGCAGCGCGGCATGCATTTGGAACGCACCTTCGAACATGTTCTCGATGAGGGAGGGCTGCGCCGGGCGACATTGCGGGGCAAAGAGAATCTAACCAAACGCTACCAGTTCGGCTGCGCCGTCTATAACCTCAGTTTGCTGATGCGCAAACTCTACAGAATCGGTACCGCCAAGCAATGGGCCGCGCAGCTCAGTAACTGCGTCCAACTTTTACACCTAATAGCCCCGATAACTCTTATGGCAGGTCGATTCGGACGTCTGTGGCGCGATTGCCGCAATCTCATAAAAGTTGTCTCCTTATCTCCAATGCTTTACCAAAAATGAATCAGCTTGCAAAATCAGGGGTTTCTTCAACAGTCTGCTAGGAAGTGTTACAGTATACAGGAGACAAGGATGGCAAGATCCAGCACCAAAAA
>CAYUDZ010000264.1:0-2348 GCA_964443575.1 uncultured Chthoniobacteraceae bacterium
ACCTCACAGTGGCGAACAGTGCTGCCAGCCCAATCACCCCGAAGAGCATGAGCGCAGTTCGACTGCTCTCGATACCAGGTCCGAAAATAGTGTTGAAAAGCCCCTCCACGAATGGAAAAAAGGGCGGTCGGTAACCGATACTGAGGGCGGGATACTGTGCGTAGTAACTCGTGATATAGCCGTAGACATCCGACAGCGGCCAATCGCGAAAGAAATCATAGAAAAAAACGCCATCCATGAGGATCCGGTCCGCGTCGGGATAGCCGAGGCTGTTGTCGGAGAAGCGCCGTGCGAGGAGCAGGACGAAGATCACGGCGATGCCGAAAAACCAAAGCCAGTCCACCCGTCTTGCTGCCGATTCTACCAAAGGAAAATCGTATACGAGAGTTGATTCTTCATTGTTCATAGAAATTTACTCAGAGATAGTGTGTCGGCTGCTAGAACTGATTGAGTGCTAACAGTAATACAACGCACCGATCATTCTTCGGCGGGCGCCAAAGCCGGAGACGATCGAGCGTTAAAGAAAACCACACCGCATCGAGATCGTGTCACGAAGATCAATACAATTAATCATTGATCAAGTGGTCTTGAGATTCGCCGGTGTCGCTTATGAGTTGCGGAGACCGGCGAAGCCCGCGCGGCGCAAGAGGCATTGTCTTCAAAGCCTGGCATACCACGCCTTCAGCAACGGGATGATCTCCTTCGGTGTTGGCGAAAATGGGAGCGATTTAGCACCGCGATGAAGGGCTACGAACGGCATATTTGCGTCGCTCACGGGGCCGGAAGAGCTCTCGCGCTGCCGCAGCACCACCTCCATCCCGACAACAATAGCGATGAGAGCATAGTAAAAGTCGAAGTACGCCATATCGAGAAACAAGCCCGTCACAGCATAGCCGATGAGACTGACCTGTATCATTGCCGCCAGATCGCGCATCCACAGGAGGTCCTGAAATTGTTGAACCCGCCGTATAGTTCGGCTACAGGAATTGAAAACCAATCCCAGCAGCACCAGAAAAATCCCCAGACCGACAAATCCATGATGTCCAAGTGTTTGAAAGTAAATACTGTGTGCGACAGTGCCTCTGGCCCCCACCTCGGGCAAATAGATGAGATAGGTTTGCGGACGGAAAGCAAAAAAACCGCCGCCTAGCGGTCGCTCCATCGCCATATTGAAGGACATCTGCCAGGCCTTGATTCTGCCCATTGCCGAGGCATCTTCTTCATAGCTTCCAATGCTCGTCATGCGCTCGTGCCAGTCGTCCGGCATGAAATTGTACGCGGCGGGCGCAAGCACGCCAATCAAGAGCAAGTACTGTATCTTTTGACGACTCTTCAGCGCAAGGTACAAGCCCATTGCTGTTAACCCCAACAAGGCACCGCGGGAATGCGAGCCCAGTATGGAGAATACACACAGCACAATGCCAACCATGCTGGCGTGGCGGAGAAGACGATACGGTGCGATATTGCGCAGGAAAAACAGGAGCGGCACGGTCATAATCAGCGCCAATGCCAAAGCATTATTGTCGGCGATGAATGATCCCGCCGGGCCCCAGACACGATGTCTACCGGCGGTCACGATCGTGAACCACCCGCCCTTAAAGCCATAAAACCCGATCGACAGCACCGCGACTATGGTTAATGTAATGATGCGACTTGGCGTGTTTGTCAGCATGATTGCGAGCAGCGTGATCAACCAGATTTTCCAGATCTTGTCCCACTGCAGCCACGCAAAATAGGGATAGAGTGCAAAGATCGTCGTCAATAGTATCCAGAGGAGAAACAGGACCAAGGTGACCGTGATCGGATTGATTGGAAACTTTTTCTGCTCGTTGCGCGAGATAAAGATGGAGAATAGCAGCGCCAGCGCCACAAGCTGGGCAAATGGTTGGCTAATCAGAGTCCAACTGATGCGATGCGGGTTCATCAGTCCAAGCCAGTACCAGACCAAGATGCCGATGAATGGCTTGCGCAGGATGAATGGCAGGCTGCCATATATTGCCAGCAGTAAGACGATGTCCCGAAGTCCCATTATCTTTCCAGGTCAGCTTGATCTCGCACGGATTTGGACTTGGGTCTGATCCCGGAGATTGGATCAGGCTCTTAACTCAATGATGGCGCTAGTCACGTATCGGAACTTCCCGGCGGCTTGCGCCGGAAACTGGTCGACGCGGGTGATCGTGATTTCCACTTGCTGGCCCAGACGCCGCTGAAACTCCCGGCGAATCTGCGCTTCAGTTCCGAGCGGAAGGGTTTCACGACACTTGATCTGCACTTGGGTTTGCAATAGGGATTGCTGGATGATCCGGAACTCGTCGATTCCGGCCAAGTCCCGCAGTACATAGATCAGC
>CAYUDZ010000265.1:0-2341 GCA_964443575.1 uncultured Chthoniobacteraceae bacterium
GGCGGCCAGCAACAGCGGGTAGCGCTGGCTCGCGCACTGGTTATCCGCCCGCACGCGCTGTTGCTCGATGAGCCGCTGTCGAATTTGGATGCGCAGTTACGGCTTGAGATGCGCAGTGAGATTCGCCGGGTTTGCCGTGAGTTTGGACTGACTGCGGTGTACGTCACCCATGATCAGAAGGAAGCGCTGTCAATTTCTGACCGCATGGCTATTCTCGAAAGTGGCAAGATTGCCCAGGTTGGTACCCCCCACGAAGTTTACCGCCGTCCGGCCAGCAAGCTGGTTGCCCATTTCATTGGTGAAACTAACTTTATTAACGGCCGGGCCGTGGAGCATAGAGATGGCAACTGCCTGGTTGAAACTGCCTATGGTAAATTTTCCGGCACTGCCGCCTATGGCTACCGGCCGACCGCAGGCGAGCCGGTTATTTTGTCAATCCGCCCGGAGGCACTGAATATCACAAGTTCCCTTAACGCTGAAAACTGCATAGCGGGAATCATAGAAAACCAGACCTACCTGGGTGAAATTGCCCAATACAGAGTTGCTGCGGCCGATAACCAGTTGCTGAAAATGTTTGAGTTAAATCCGCGTGTCGACCGTCGGCAACAGGCAGACAAGGTCATCCTGACTGCCGACAGCAGCGATGTCGTGATACTGCCGGGATAAGCTTAATGATGCGCAACTTCGTCATACTTGGCTTGCTGGCAGCCATCGTAGTCATTCCTTTCCTGCTGCGTCCGGAAATGAGACTGGTCGATCAGCCGGACCGAACTCTGGTTATTGTGAGCCCGCACAATGAGGCCATCCGCTACGAGTTCAGCCGCGCATTCAGCACATATTGGAAAAAGCAGACTGGCGAATCCGTACTGATAGACTGGCGCACACCCGGTGGCACCAGCGAAATTGCGCGTTTCCTGGTAGCAGAATACAAGGCAGCTTTTGAATATCACTGGAAAAACTCACTGCAGCGCAAGTGGAGCAGTGAAGTAGCAGCAGCCTTTGACGATAGCCGCCTCGAGTTGTCCGAGAACCCCGCCGCTGACACGCTTGCGCAACAGGCACGCCGGGAGTTTCTGTCTGCCAATGTCAGTTGTGGTATTGACTTGTTTTTTGGTGGTGGAGCCTACGATTTTATTCAGCAGGCAGGTGCTGGACGGCTGGTTGATTGTGGTGTGCTTGAACGGCAGCCGCAGTGGTTTGGTGGAGCCGGCGGGATTCCTCAAGAGCTTGGTGGCGAGCAATATTATGACCTCGAGGGCCGCTGGATCGGCGTCTGTCTCTCGGCCTTTGGCATAGTTTATAATCGTGATGCCCTGCAGCGACTGGGGATCGAGCGACCGCCCAGCCAATGGTCTGATCTGGCTGACCCGCGCTACCGTGGTCAGATCGCTCTGGCCGACCCAACTAAAAGTGGCTCGGTTGCCAAGGCCTTCGAAATGTTAATTCAGCAACAAATGCAACAAGCAGTTGCCAGGGCCGGAGCCAACAGCTCTCTGAGCCCGGAACAAACTGCACAGGCTGTTGCTCGCGGCTGGGATAATGCCATGCAGCTGATCATTAAGATTTCTGCAAATGCCCGTTACTTTACCGATTCAGCAAGCAAGATTCCCATTGATGTTGCTCTTGGTGATGCGGCAGCCGGGATGTGTATCGATTTCTACGGGCGCTTCCAGAGTGAAAGCTTGCGTCGCGAGGCGAATTCCGAACGCATGGTTTATCTTACCCCGGAAGGGGGCTCATCGATCGGGGTCGATCCTATCGGGCTGCTGCGTGGCGCGCCCGACCCGCAGCTGGCTAAAGCATTTATCGATTTCACGTTGAGTCTCGAAGGTCAGAAACTCTGGAACTTCAAAGTAGGTACCCCAGGGGGACCGGCAACTTATGCCCTGCGTCGTCTGCCGATTCATCGGCAACTCTATGCCGATAAATATGCGCCGCTTCGCTCTGATCCCTCAGTCAATGCATACTCTGAGGCCGAAAAATTTACCTACCATCCGGAGTGGACCGCACGGCTATTTTCTGTCATCCGCTTTGTTGTCCGCGCGATGTGTCTCGATCCGCATGACGAACTACGCCAAGCCTGGATCTCAGCTAATCAGCAGGATTCGCAAGCAGCAATAAATCAGCTGCTGGATGTCTCCGCAGTCAGCTACCAGATTTGCCATGATTCGATCCGCCCGGTACTAAGATCCCATAACCGGGTCGACGATGTTCGCCTGGCCAATGAACTCGGTTCTCATTTCCGCCAGCAGTATCTCGCTGCAGATGGCTGGTGATTATCCAGCCTAGCTAAGCGATTACGCCCCGACTACCGAAGGCGGGTGGGGGGCGGACTTCCACG
>CAYUDZ010000266.1:0-2194 GCA_964443575.1 uncultured Chthoniobacteraceae bacterium
CACCAGTCTTCCCGAACCACGAAGGCTGAAAATCTGAAACACTGAAAAGCTGAAAAGCTGAAATCCTGAAATCTGCCCACTGCTTGCCCTTCGAAGTCCCGATGAATCGAGACGAAGCAGGGATAACTCTTAACTAATAACTCTCCATGTGACTCCTGCGCCTTGAGGCGGCTAGCCGTGCTGCAGCTTAAGAAAATTGCCCATCATTTTTCAAGCAACCCTGCCTCATCCCTTTGCTTGATGTAAGTATCGAGCAGTTCACGCCGCTCTTCAGGAATCAGGCTCTCATTGCCGGCGATAGTGACCCATTCAGCTGCCGGGCGCCAGATTCCCACTTCGATCGAGTTGCGGTTATATTGGAGCAGCAAGGAATTCGCGATCGCCTGGGGTGTCGATTCCGGTTTTTTGATTAATTGGCCACCGTAAAATATCGCCAGTGAAAACGCGCAGCTCAGCAGGGTGCTAAAGATCGCTAACCAAGGCAATTTTATAGCTTTCATGGCATGGGCAACCAGCCAAATCATCCCGGGAATTGTGACGGCTAAATAGCCAGGATGCGTTGATAGATAGAAAAAATTTACCAGGAATGGCCCGAGTATCGTCAGCATGGGAAAAATCAATTCGACTTGCCCTCGCAGCATTTTTTTCCGCTGATTCCAGAGGACCAATAGCGCAGGAATGAGCAGGAAATTAGTAGCGAGCACAAACCAGAACAGGGATCTGACCATATTGGCGATGGTCTGGTTGGTAATACCGGAAAGTAAGACACTACTTTGCCTGGCTACATCGGAAGCCGCAGCTGACAACCTTCGATACTCATCCCAACCGCCGTACTGGCTAATGGTGAAAAGTTGCAATGAGATCACCGCGCAGGCAGTCAGCGCAAATGCAATGATGACCTTCTTGTGAAAATTCAACAACAGAAATGCTGTGAATACCGGCGCTAGCATGATAAAAGTGGGCAGCCTGAATCCGGCACTTAGCAGCATCGCAAGGCAGAATAAAATTAGCCCGAAAGTCTTCTTACTATCCGCTGCTCTGTAAATATCTATGGCCAGCAACAGCAGAGCAGCTGCAAATAAATCGGCACAGTGGTTGGTGCCAATGCGTGAGAAAAATAATGGAATGAATGATAATCCACAAGCTGCCAGTAGTATGATGGCTCGACTGGAATCCAGCTGACGAAACAAACCTATGCCAACTGTCAGCAATGCAGCCAGGTACAGCGAGAAACTTGCTGACTGGACCGCTAAAATTGAATTGCCGGTAAATTTATTGAGCAGGTTACCTAGTGCGACGAACAGCGGGTATCCTGGGCTGTGGGCGACCCATCGACCGGCTTCAACGGCATCAGCGTAGACGATCGTATCGACAAAAAACTTGGTATTCGGCCAAGGCAAGGGAAACGCAAAAAGTACCGCAGCAGCAAACAGAATCAGCAGCGACAGTAAGCCGAATGATTTGTTATGAAAAATACTCATGGGTTTCTGCTACGCGTTAAGATTTGATCGGGATAGGCACGTTCTTGGTACCCCCAGTCGAGATCAGCGCCAAGTATTTACTTTTCATGTGCAGCGTCAATTCTAAGGTATTGGAGATGTTGTCATACTCACACCTGAACTGGGCGGCGATTGTGCCCGTGTACTCTGTGGATCTCCGTGTGCTCAGTGTTGCAGGGTGAGGGTTGCTGTTACACAGTGAGCACAGAGGAGTCACCGAGCGCACTGAGGTATTTTTATTCCTGTGAATCAGTGTTTATCTGTGAATCAGTGGTTGTTTTTGGGATTGCCAGTCACCTCTCCACTACGCATTTTTCTCTGATGTCAGTAGCCATAGTTACAGGGTCGGGGGGATTAATCGGATCAGAAACCTGCAAGCGGTTTGCCGGAGAAGGTTTGGATGTAGTCGGAATCGACAACGACATGCGGGCGTATTTTTTCGGCGAGGAGGCATCGACAGCGAAAACCGTGCGCGAATTGGAGTCATCGCTTAACAGCTATAGCCATCATCAGGCGGACATCCGCGATGCCGAGAAGATCGATGAAATTTTTAAGCAATACGGATCAGACATTGCGGTTGTCGTCCACACTGCGGCGCAGCCGAGCCACGACTGGGCGGCGCGCGAACCGCAGACCGACTTCGGCGTCAATGCCAATGGGACGCTGAACCTGCTGGAAGCCGCCCGTAAGCACTG
>CAYUDZ010000267.1:0-2164 GCA_964443575.1 uncultured Chthoniobacteraceae bacterium
GCTGATCTATGTACTGCGGGACTTGGCCGGAATCGACGAGTTCCGGATCATCCAGGAGTCCTTGCTACAGACCGAAGTACAGATCAAGTGTGGCGAAAGCCTTGCTCCCGGAATCGAGGCGCACATTCGCCAGGCGTTGCAGCGACGCCTGGGCCAGGACGTCGAGATCAGGATCATCCGCGTCGAACAGTTCCCGGTGCAGGCATCCGGGAAGTTCCGGTACGTGACCAGCGCCGTCGGCTAGTCCGATGCCTGATCCCGGATCGGCGATCAAGCTTTAACATTAATCCCCGAGACGTTAAGCCGAACCAGAAAGATCATGGGACTTCGGGACATCGTCTTGCTCTTGGCCGTTTACGGCAGCCTGCCGTTCATTCTGCGCAAGCCATTCATCGGCATCCTGGTCTGGTACTGGCTTGGGCTGATGAACCCGCATCGCATCAGTTGGGTTTTGACCAATCAACCGTTTTCCCAACTGGTTGCGTTGACGCTGTTATCTTCGATCTTTATCTCGCGGAAAGAGGAGAAACGATTTCCGATCAATCCAATCACGGTCACCTTGGTCCTGTTCCTGCTGTGGATGCTCCTGACAACAGTGTTTTCGCTCTATCCATTTCTGGCCTGGATGCAATGGGACAAAATCTGGAAGATCTGGCTGATCACGTTACTGGCGATCATGCTGACCAATACCCCGAGCCGGATCATCGCATTAACGACGATCGCGACGCTATCAATCGGATTCTTCGGCTTTAAAGGCGGGTGGTTTACCATCCTCACTGCTGGCAGACACCGCGTCTGGGGACCGGCGGGATCGTTCGTCGGCGACAATAATGCAATGGCATTGGCACTGATTATGACCGTGCCGCTGCTGTTCTTTCTGCGCAGCATTGCGCCGTATCGGAGTCTTCGCCTTGCCAGTATCGTCGGAATCGTGCTCTGCGTCTTTGCGATCCTCGGGTCGCATTCCCGCGGTGCGTTGATCGGACTAAGTGCGATGGGCCTTTATCTGGCGCTCAAGAGCCGGCAGAAACTGCAATACCTGCTCTTGATTGCGGTGCTTGCGCCAGTGGGGTTTAATTTCATGCCAGACGCCTGGCATGAGCGCATGACGACTATCGGATCATACGAGGAAGATGCTTCAGCGATGGGCCGGCTCAAGGCTTGGCAAATGGCGATCAATCTGGCGATGGACAGGCCGTTCGGCGGAGGCTTTTTCGCATTTGCCCCGCAAACCTATCTCATGTATCTGCCCGAGGTGGGCGCCCGTCGCACCGTCGCTCACAGTATTTACTTTCAAACACTTGCGCATCATGGTTTTGTCGGTCTGGGGATTTTTCTCCTGCTGCTCGGATTGCTTTTTTATTCCTGTCGTAGCATCATCGCGCGCGTACGACAGTTTCCTGATCTGTACTGGATGCGCGATCTCGCGGCCATGATACAAGTGAGTCTCATCGGCTATGCTGTGACGGGCGCGTTTCTCGACATGGCATACTTCGATTTCTACTACGCCCTGATCGCGATCGTTGTGGGGATGGATGTCGTGCTTCGGCAACGCGAAGCCTCTGCTCCTCTCGGGAACGACGCGATCCTACCGATCGCAACCGTGCGTAGCAGCGGCAAGGGGCTCCCTTTTTCGCCAACGCCAAAGGAGGTCGTCGCGTTGGTGAGGGCTTGGTATGCCAGGCTTTGAGCGAGCCGCTTAGGGTGCTGCGCGCGTTTGTCCTTTAGTGATCGTTGCTTGATGCAGGCTGAATTTCTATGACCATCGAAAAATGTACGCCCGTGCACGATGCGCCCCCGGTTCTGTCGATTAGGCGGCACGCGGACTGGCTTTGGTTTATCGGGATCGCCGCGATTTTCGTTCTACTTCTCGCGCGGCGCTTCTCGGATGACAGCCTCGGCTATCCCGACGCGGACCGGATCCTCATGGATGGCATTTTTTTCTATGATTTCTTTCGCGATTGGCCGCTGTTGGATGTCTACGGCTATATCACGAGTTACTACGCGCAGTATCCCGCCCTCAGTATCGGTTACCGACCACCATTCTTTCCCTTCGTCGAGGGGCTTTTCAACACTATTTTTGGACCTGGTATCGAGAGCAGTCGAACCGCGCTCATGCTCTTCGGGGTGATTGGGCTGGCAGCACTGTTCGCCACTGTGAGGT
>CAYUDZ010000268.1:0-2160 GCA_964443575.1 uncultured Chthoniobacteraceae bacterium
CTTCTCTAGGGAAGAGCGGTTTTTTTTCTACGCCAGATTGATTAATATAGTTCCACGCTATCTGAACGGATACCAAGGAGGAGTCAGCATTCTTGGTGACGGTGAGTTTATTGGCTGGCCTTCCATCCATGCTTGTCTGAAAAATGGGTATCCATTCACCTTTGGCAACAAGAAGTGTACGCCAGTTTTTCCAGAAGAGGGTTGGTATTCCAAGGATGGTTACGGATACAACGAATGTCTGTATCAGCCGACAGGATGGGTGCTACTAGTAGTAGGTCTCGAATTAATTTGCCGTTTAGTCCCACATTAGCAGTTCTCATAATTAATTTAGGCGGAAGAGGACGTATTTGTTAAAAATGGAGAAGCTAGCTAGATTTAGGGCTTGCTGTTGCCTTCCGTTTGAAACGCCACCACTGGCACTGGCGCTTCCTCCATCCAAAAACTAACCTTTGCTGCTGCGTGCGACATCAGATGGATGATCATTCCACCCATGGATTCGCTCGAAGGTGAACCAATTGATGTTGAACATATGACCCTGGGCACCCGCGCCGCCACCGCGGGCGACAAGGTGCAAATCGTGGATCCCGCCGACCTTGCGTGTCGGTCCAGTCAGCACCTCATAGTCAAGTTTGCCACCGGTCGGCTTGACCGAAGCATCCCCGATACATTCCCCGTCCGCCGCGTCGAGACGAATTTCAATGACGGCATTCTGAACCGCAGCATTCTCGCAACTGACGCCGATCCGGTAGCTCCCGGCACCGACACCGAAATCCATCTGGTTATAGCGCAGGTATCCGCCGGGCTTCATCTTGAAATGGTAATCCGCCTGCCGGAAACCGGGCTCCTCGTCGGCACCCTCGCGTTCATGAAATTCCTCCGCCTCGCGCTTGTTGGGCGCGAAGGCATCGAGCAGGAGCCGCGGGTAACGCCTAATCATCCCCGGATCCGTGTTGGGATCGATCACCCCCAGCGTACCATCGGGTTGTACATCCAATTTCGTGACGCAGATCTGCCGGTGTGTGCCGCCCCCGACCTTACTGTCACGATGGTAGGCGAAGATCCACTGCCCATTATAGTACGCAAAAAACTGATGCGCCGAGGACGCGTACTTATGATTGTATCCGGCTCCTTCCGGATTCACCTGTGCCTCTTGAAGAATTTTGGTCGCGCCGAGATAGGGACCAGTCAGTTGATTGGAGGTCGCATAGACGATGCGTGGAGGAGGATATCCTCCAGTTCCCCACAACCCCCCGTTCGAACAGGTCAGATAGTAGGTGCCGTTGATGTTAGTGATGACGGGAGATTCCACTAGTTCTTTATGAGTTTCGACCCGGATTGGCGCTTCCGCTAACTCGATCATGTTCGGCTTGAGACGGGCAACATAAACCTCTCCCCAACCGAAGACCAGAAAGGGAACTCCCTGATCGAAAATCACGGTCGGACTCACCAAGCCCAGCCCATGCTTGACGTGAGTGTTGAAATCATCTCTGAGAAGCTCCCGCGTCAGCAGTGGTTTTCCTAGCGCATCCCGGTAAGGCCCGGCCGGATGATCAGCGACCATCACCGCCATCACGAAATCTTGGTCCACCGTAAGTTTAATAGGAGCGTAGGCATAAAACTTGCCGTTGGCCGCGATACCGGCATCGCCATCCCAGATGGAGCGCCCGGCAGCCCATGACATATCCCCAATATTGAAAATCGCGCCGTGATCCACCCAAGTCTGAAAGTCATCGGTGCTCAGAGCGTGATAGTGGCACATCTGACTCCACTGCGAGGGAATAGTGAATTTCTCAGAGAAAGGATCCTGAGTTGCAAATAGCCACAAACGCCCATCGATCACATGCATCGTGGGATCACTGTTGTATAAGTAGCCAGGAGTAATCAAAGCTGAATGTATCATATCGTTAACCATAAATCCTCAGAGGGGTGTTGCAAGGCTGCATTCTGACGGTTCCAGTTGACGCGGGTACCGGACCAGACGGCGTCCTCGTTGAGCGCAATACGTTCCCTGGCTACGCAGCCAAACACCATCGCGCCAAGGCGCCCATTGCCGACCGGCAGTGCCTCTAAACTAATAGGAACTTATTTTTTCATATTGGCAAAGCTACCAAAATATAAACACAAAAGCAAGCTTTTAAATCCCAGAGCGACAATTAAAGC
>CAYUDZ010000269.1:0-2155 GCA_964443575.1 uncultured Chthoniobacteraceae bacterium
TTTTAGTGGTCAAACCAAAGACAGCAGCTTGTAGTCACTTTGATATTATTCTATAAGTATTTTACTACAGTAAGCTATTTAGTCGGCGATCCATCAATACACAGTGGAATATCGGCTAACAATCACAATTTGAAGGCTATGGGCTAGCAGACTGTTGAAAATACGCACTCAACTCATAGCGGAGCTTGGGCTCGAGCAATGTTTTGCTATCATCGTTGCGTCGAATGCAGAAGGCCTCGACACGCAAGTCGCCGCTCGAGCCGCTCAGCCAGTTAGAAATATCCTCAGCGGATTCAAGGTAGGGATGCAGCAGGAAACCGGCGCGCGCAGAATCGATTGCGATCCTGAAGTTGGTCGTCTCCCCATCGCTAAAGCGCACTTTCATAAACAAGGCCGGCACATGATAGAACAGCTTGCGCAGGCGATAGCTCAGTCGGGGACGCGCATCGATCCTGACGAAGATTGGTTGCTCGCCAAATTGCTCGACCTCGACCCACTCGCCAAGCTTCACTTCACCCGAATCAAGGTGTTCTAAGTACTGGTCAGCTGCTCGATTATCCTTTTTTGCAAAGAGGAGGTGCTCGTTCTCAATATCAACTAACTGATAATTGGCAAATAGATGGGCCTGTAGCGGTCCATCATCATGGGTCGGATAACGGCGATCCATGATCTCGGGATGGTAGATAAAAAAGTCCGGGGCCATATCACTGCTAATCCAATCCAGATTCTTTTCAGCCAGCTTCTCGGTATAAGCCTTGTAGCTCTGAAAAACCCGACGCGGCCGGTAATTTTCGAAGCGGTTGAGTAGCAGTGTCCCCTGGGTAAAGTTTAACATATCTACGGAACTTGCCTTTACCTGTTCCTTGAGCTGCTGCAATCGGGGAAAATCATCGCCTTGATAGTACTTGTCCTCTAATGCCTGCCAGCGCACTGCGGGCCGCAGGTTATACGCCAGTTTGTCACTCAACCCGCTCAACGGATTAAAATACCCCCAACCTGGTCGATGGAATTCCGGCAGACTGCGAATCCCTAAAATACCGATGACGCCAGCGAGCAACACCATGGCTAATCCAGCTAAATTGAGTCTCGGCGATACCTTATGGCCAGCTGCCACCAGCGGCAAAAATGCCAACGGCAGCATTCCGCTAAAGAAAAAGATCGGATGCACATCACTGCGGACGAATCCATGCTTAAAAAGCAGGAAAAGATAGCAGCAACCAATTAAAAGCGCCGTCAACTGAATGAGCTTAGGCGACTTGGAGAGCACCACACTAACAACCAGATAGAGCACGTACAAACCTACGCCAACCAGCGCCAGGATCAGTGTCGATTGCTCCGGAAAACGACTCATGGCCGCGCTGTAGCCTGAGGCAATATCTAAACTCCCGGCAAACCAAAGCGGAAAATCCAGCAGCGACTGGCCACTAATAAGCCAACCACCGAAAAAAACAATTAGCGGTGGCAACGAAAAAACTGCAGCTGAAATCCACCGCCGCTGCAACAAACTCAACAATGCCAGCAGTCCCACAATAACCACGCAAAGGATTAGGAAGGTAAATTTCACCAGCGCAAATATCCCGAACAACCCGGCAAGCAATGAGCTGACGATCAACGTTTTCCCGTAAAATCGTCTGAGCAACTCAGCAGCGATAAATAGGATGGTAACATACTGCACCATCTCTATGTTGCCTGACAAAGGCATAAGCGCCAACAGCAGCAGCACTCGCAGGAAGTAGCCCATGCGCAGTGACGCAACCGTAACTATTGATGAAAACAAAACTACCAGCCCTAACTGCATCAGCCATTTCTCATGCATAATGCCGGGAAGGCTGGTCGACATCGTCAGATACCCAAGCGGACCGTAAGTAAACAAGGCTTCTGAGCCCCACCGCAAGTTTTCTATGCGAATATGATCGAGTATGGCCGCCCACGAACTGTCCAACCCCCAGCCAATACGTCCCGGACTTCTTGGCAAATTAACCAATAATAGGAAAATAAAGCAGCCTGCAGCCCAAATAATGTCCATCCGCCACTTCTGTGCAAAACCCGTGATTTTTGCCATGGCGACATCCTAATCAGAGCATTAAAGAAAACAATCGCATTCACAGTATGTACTCATACAGCTCACAGCGAAATCCTGCGCCCGCCTTGTATC
>CAYUDZ010000270.1:0-2125 GCA_964443575.1 uncultured Chthoniobacteraceae bacterium
TTCCTCAAGCTGCTTCAATAAGCGTGCCTGGACGACCGTGCAGTTACTATTGCCGATGCGGTTGCTCGCCCGTGTCTTCAGCTCGAGCAGGGCCGGCAGCAGCACCGCCTGCGAGGCGGCGACCGGCAGGATCATATCTGGAAGGTTAGTAGGATTTTTTTGTTCAGCTGCAGCCAACTGCTCAAGCAGTGGTGCAAAAACAACCCTTGGTGCTGCCCAGATTTCGTGGCCGTTACGGCAAATGATGCCACGGCTACCGGCGGACGCACCTTCCACCAGCACCTGTTTTGGAGCTTGGAACAGAATTCGCATAGTCACCGGTGGGCTATCGGTTAGCGTGCGCCCGTCAGCACTGAGAGGGTATGCCTGCAGGCTGACATCAAGGCCACGCGGAGCTGGTGCAGGTGCGGCGGTGAGCGGACCGAGCAGCGGGGTGATGGTTTTTGAGACCAGGTCGTAGGGGTTTTCCTCGGCGGTGCTTATAGCGGGTGCCAGCTGCCATAGGAGAGCGATGACTAACGATAGAGAACTTGCTGGTAGTGAACTCATTGTGCTTCTATATTCATTTACTCTGATATGCCTGATACCTTAATTCAGATCTCTGCTATTGCATTTAGTGGTATTGACTTTGCCCTGCAGGAGTCCACGCTGCCCGGCAAAGTAATTATCTCCGTGCTGTTCGTGGCGTCTATTTTCAGTTGGTCGGTCATGGTTACCAAGTTCCGGATCGTAAACCAGTCCAAGCGACAGAACGAGCGCTTTCTCGCTGATTTCCATGCCGACCGCTCGCCGTTGCGGATTTTTGAAGCTGAGCGCCACTATGCAGGTGCCCCTTTATATCATGTGTATCGTGCGGGTTGCCGTGAACTGACGTTCCATCTGCTTGGCTCACCTGAAGTGGACGAAACATTCAATGCCAGGCTGGAGTCGGCACCACGGATCACACCGGCCCAGATGCGTGCTGTCCAGAGTGCCATGGAACGGGCTGTCGGTGAGGCCGGGCTAAAGCTTGAAGCGCAAATGATTTTGCTGGCAACAGTCGTCAGCGCGTCACCGTTTCTCGGCTTGCTGGGTACTGTCTGGGGTGTGATGGATACGTTTAGCGGTGTGGCACTGGCAGGCTCCGCCAACCTCAAAGCCATGGCACCCGGGGTCTCGGCAGCACTGTTGACTACGGTGACTGCACTGCTGGTAGCGATCCCGGCAATGTTTGGGTACAACTTTCTGGTTTCCAACCTTAAGGCAATCGTCGTCCAGATGGACAATTTCGCTGCGGAGCTGGCATCGGAGTTTGAACATAAGTATGTATCGCACAGTGAACGGCGGTTGCCGGTAGCTGCTGGTACTCTACCATCATGAGGCGCTATTCGGAACGTGCGGGCTTGGCGACATTGAGTGAAATCAACGTCACGCCGTTGATTGATTTGGCCTTTACGCTGCTCATTATATTCATGATCCTGACCCCGCTGATTGATAAGAGCATGGACCTGGTGGCACCGACCAGCGATGCGGCAACTACCGAAGTAGATCCTGCGACGGTGCGGGTTGTTTCCATTGACCGCTTCGAGGTGCTCAAACTGGACGATCAGGAAATTGGCTTTGATCAGCTTGAAGGAGAACTTCGCTCGTTAAAAGATAATGACCAGGCATCTGCAGTAGTCGTCAGGGCGCATAATGAATTGCCAGTTCAGAAACTGGTGCAAATTATGGACACCTTGCAGCAAGCAGGAATCACGCGGGTCGGAGTAGTCACCCGCGAGCCGGAGGAAAACTAGCGCTTATCAGATATGGATATCCGATCCGGTTTCCTGCGTAATATAGTTATCATCACATTGCTGCACCTCGGGCTGCTGGCAATGTTGGTTTTTTCTTTCCGTTCCTGCTCCAAACCGGTGCCTGAGACTGCCTGGGCCTCGCCGGAGATCTTTATGGAGACCATACCGGTCAATGCCGAGGCCGCCCCGACCCCAACTAAAAAGAACCCGCAACAGAACGCCCGCCAGCTGCCCGGCGAAATTCCATTGCCCACGCCGACACCGACACCGACCCCAAAGCCAACTCCCAAGCCGACGCCGAAGCCAACGCCGAAGCCGACCCCGAAACCAACACCGAAGCCGACACCCAA
>CAYUDZ010000271.1:0-2099 GCA_964443575.1 uncultured Chthoniobacteraceae bacterium
TCCAAGCACCTCACGCTGCGTCTCGCTACGAAGTTTGTGATTGATCCGGGCTAACTTCAGTCAGTATTCGATTGAGAATAATTTTGTTTGAATCTAATGCTAAACGCTTTAGGTGAGAGCTTCTCGCTTTTTCGATCTCTTCTACAGCATCAGCATCCTTTTCACTTAATCCGCGTGCTAAATGGTGAAAACACGCGTAGACTTCATTGGCAAGCCCTTCAGGCCTGGTACCATCATTCAGTACCTCTGCAAATGTGGTAGTTTCTCTGAAGTCTAGATAATAGTAAAGTACTGCTTCAAGTACCTTTTGTTGAACCTCAGGTTGGGATAGCCTTTGTCTGACGAGAGCTTCCACTTCTTCCCTTCTCTCGGCAGGAACTTTCATTGTAAAGTGCTACCAACGAGCAATAATTCGCTCAGTTTCTTGGTCTAATTCTTTGGCCGACACAGATTTTCCAAAGCCGACATAGCCACGACCGTGATGATCTGGTTGGTCATTAGCTCCTTTATTGCCAAATCGATCGCGAATTCTTACGACTTCAGAGTGGTCTGCAGAGACTTCTTCCAGAGAGATCCCATATAATTTTTCGAATAGATCATGTGCTTGTTGACTTAGTGGCATGATATTCTCCTATTGGTATTCAATACAATTAGCAGTTGAATTTGACACTTTGTAACAAAGACTACTTTTACTAATTAACTATGAATCAGTTATTCTAATTACGTCAATAATATTATGCGCTTAATAAATAAATTATATTTCAGCATCTAAACTACGACCGTGAGCCGATGGGGTGTCCATATTTTGTTTCTAGTTACCTGGCGGTGATGGTACTGAGGCCGAGGGTGATGGCCCATGCGTCTTCCGCTTTCATGCGTTTTTCCTCGTGACCTTTGCCCCAGGAGTCGGAGTATAGGATATCGCCGGTGACATCGTTGTAACCGATGATCAGGCGGGTGTGGCCGCCGGAGGCTTGAGGGATCTCGGGTTCCTTGATCAATCCGAGCATGACGGACCAGAGCACGGGTGTACCATCGTCGATCGCCCGTTGGACGATGCGTTGGAAACGCCCGAAGTCCGCTTTACTTGAACTTCTTGCTTCACTCAGGGTGGGGCCGTCCATCTGCAGCATGACATCTCCAATCGAGTAGACCATTTTACTGTCCACCTTAATTTCTTTTTTGCCGTTGCGTCCGGCGTAGCGGTTGTAGCGGCGGATCATGTCATCGAAATCGCGGCCATCGATCATGTATTTCTCGCTGACGCTGACTCTCTGACTGCCGGTTAACTCTTTGATCGAATCATGCATCGCCTGCAGGGAAGTGCCCTTGGCTGCGGAAGTGCCGGCCAGTTGAGCCATTTCGTGCTGATCGACATCGCGCCCGTAGTACCTGAGCACCCGCTCGGCGGTGGCTACCACGCAATACCCTTTTGGCCCCTGGTCGATCATTGGAATTCCTTCCATAACCAAGTCGCCATTATCACGGCGTACCGGTTTAAAATCGACGGCCGTCCCGGCGTTTTCACGGGCACGCTCGACGGCTGCGCGTTCCATCAGGCTCATCGGTTTGGCAGGTGGATTAGCCATCAGGCGTAAAAATTCGGCACGGTAGGGAATCATGCGGCTTTTGATTTCGCGCTGGACACTCCATTCCAGGGTATAGACCGCATTGTCTTCGTTCCAGGTTAGCGTGTTGATCGTGACCGGTCCGCGCTGGGCATCTTCTTCAGGGGTCGAGGTAAATTTCCCGTTGAGGTAATTCACGGTATTCCTGAGCAGGTTATCAAACTGGTCCTCCGTGATGCCGCCGCTATCACCATGCGAGTACAGCAGGAACCCGGTCTTGGCGATCTTATCATTCTCGGTCCAAAGCCCGGACTCGATGAGTTTCAAATCACCAAAACTTTGTCCGCCCGCCAGTGAGCGGGCGGAAGTACGCTGGGCCGAGGTCCACTGCATACCCGCCTGCTGCATTTGTTTGACGGCGGATTCGGCATCAGTTTGCCAGAGTGACCCGTTGAGAATGATTTTGCTGAAATCAAATCCGGCATCGGACTTGGCTGCAGCCGGGATGGCAGCTGCCATTACAGCAACTAT
>CAYUDZ010000272.1:0-2097 GCA_964443575.1 uncultured Chthoniobacteraceae bacterium
AACAGCGTTTCCTGCCGGTCCCGGACGCCACATTGGCCAGCCAGGGCCACGGGACCTATCACTACACCGTCACCGCCATCGGCTATGGTGAATCGGTCCAGGCCATCGCGATCCTGGAATCCACCGTATCGTGGAAATATTTTTGAGTGCTAACACTCTGGAGGACAACATGGAATTTCGCTCTGACCAGCTACTGAGGATCGCCGGATCCCCAGCCATTCGGCATTCTTTCCTACCTATTGCGATCTTGTTGTTTGCGTTTGCATCAGCACTACAGGCCGCAAACGAGATCGATATTTCCCCGGTACCGCCGAGCCTGACCGTGGGTGTTCAGCCGAATCTCATCATTACGTTGGACACCTCGGGCTCGATGCGCCTCGCGTATGCGACGGAGATGAAAATCCCGAGAATCGAAGTTGTCGATCCGGCAGTGCCCTCCTTTAGGTACTTCACGAGTTACTTCAGCTCGCCGGTTGTCAATTCGTTGTATTATAATCCTCGAACAACCTATCTTCCTCCAGTCGGCGAGGATGGGACGCCATTCCCGCACGCATCATTCTCGGCAGCCGACCCTTACCCAGAAATGTCGCTCGGATGCGATGATGTCAACCTGGCAGACGAGTACCGGGTGCTGACGAAAGATTCTTATATTGGCTGCTCGTTGAACGATCGGGATTGGTCTGAAGCTACTCCAATTGTTGTGGATGCTACCAGCGCCCATTACCACGTCTTTAAGCACGACCTCACAGGCTGTACCACGCCGAGCAATCCGCCCGAATTGCCCGGCGACATCGAGATTGGCGGATTTGCCGACCGCACCGATGGTCCACTTGCCGTCGGCATCGGGAGCCCGGACCCGGTCACAGCGGAGGCGATTGCCAGGACCAATTTCGCCAACTGGTACTCCTATTACCGCACCCGGATGTTCCTGGCCAAGACCGTGCTGTCACGGGCGATGGCAGAACTCAACCCATCGGTACGCGTCACCTGGCAGGAGGTATCGGCGTCGGCGGACTTCGACGCCGGAGATGCCTTCGTCAGCCTGTCAGACCACCTTGGCCCGTTCTCGGGGCCAACCCGGCGTGATTTCTACGACTGGCTGTTGCCGTTGGCCACGACACAGGTTGCGACCTATCTGCAGGCGGCACATATCCGCGCCGGCGAGTTTGCCAAGCACCATATCGCGCAGGCCGACAACATTGCGGCGCAGCGCCGGACCACGCCAGCACCGCCGTCCATCGCAGACAACAGTTGCGGGGCCAAGTGTCGGCACAACTTCCACCTGATGCTGACTGACGGGGGCTGGCAGGACGAGTTTCCTGGCGGGAGTCCAGTATGCACTGGCGGCGCAACAGGCTGCTGGATCAATCAGAACCAGGACGGCAGCAACCACAGCCTCCCGGCAGTGACCGCGGGCTATGACTTCGGGGTGAGCGAGTATATCGCGGGCGAAACGGATACGATGTTGTATACCGACGCCAACAACGGCATGCTCGCGGATGCCGCCTTTTATTACTGGAGATCCGATCTGCTGCCGACCGTCGAGAACAGGGTGCCGCCGTTGATGACCGAACTCGCAGCGGATGAAGATGACTTCGTAGCGGTGAACTTCTGGAATCCCCGCAACAATCCGGCATCGTGGCAACACGTTTCATTATTTCCAGTGGGTATCGGTGTGAGGGGCTTGGTGAATCCGCAAGCCGACGATGATGGCTGGTTTATCGACGGAGTGTATCAGGCAGCAACACCGCCAGGAGCGAGCGTTAGCGGTAATGATTGGGTCGCAGAAATTCTCAGCAATGCCAGCGATCTGGCTATCTGCACTATCCCGTCCTCGACCGCAGCGCCGACACCTGGGGAGACGAATATCAGTGAAGCAGGTTTCCCGGGACTATATGATGCCTACGAGCCGATCGGCCAAGCACTGAAGTTCGACGCAACCGGCGAGCTCGGAAGCAGCCGCGCGTGCGCCCTAAATCTTCCGGAATCCGTGAAGGTTGACGACCTCTTCCATGCCGCGCTGAACTCCCGCGGGCGATTTTTCAATGCCGACGATGTCGAGACCTTGACGAATGCCTTTCGCGATATCCTGAACAC
>CAYUDZ010000273.1:0-2080 GCA_964443575.1 uncultured Chthoniobacteraceae bacterium
GAACGATGCCACCGACACCTGCAACGACGAGCCTGGCGAAGTGCCCGAGGGGATTACCGCCGAGGTCTCTCAAGCCTTGCTCGCAGCCGGCCTGGAGGATGCCCTATTCTTTGGTGCCGTCGATCCCAACGCCAGCACGGCTTGGTGGCACGATTGGAGCTACTCCTTAACCGGTGTTCACCCCTTGCAAGACAACATCGAAAATGGCGAGATCGTGCCAGCAGCGGCCACCGACACCTGTCCCGCGGGTAACATCGCGGGGAGTTCGGTGGTATTTGGGGTTGAGTTCCCGGTTTGCTTGATCGCCGCGAACGACAGTCTCGATGATGTGACCTTGACCAATGATTTCCTTTACCTCCTGGCGGGCAACCTCAAAGTCGGTAACGGCAGCGTTGAAGGCGCGACACCCGAGTCTGTCCCCACGCCCCGCCTGACCATCGAGGCCGGTACGCAAATCATGGGGTATGAGGGTGCCAGCATGCTGCGCATTACCCGAGGTGCCCAGATTGATGTGCAGGGTACCCGCGAGATGCCCGTAATCATGGCCTCGGTCAATCCGGAGGGTACTGGTGCCGACCTGGATCCGACTGACCTGAGCGGTCGCGGTAAATGGGGTGGACTGGCGATCAACGGCTTTGCCGAGATCAATACGCCACGTGCGGAAGATCCCAACGCTCGTGAAGCCCAGAGTGAAGCCGCACCGACTGGGGATAACAATGTCTGGTTTGGTGGCGAAAACGATGCCGATGACAGCGGTTCTGTCGAATATTTGATTATTGCCGAGTCTGGCTTTGAGTTCCGCAGCGATCAAGAGGTACAAGGTTTGACCGTAGAAGGCGTCGGCAGTGGAACGCACATCGACTATCTGGAGGTCTTCGGGTCCGAGGACGACGGGATCGAGTGGTTCGGTGGCACGGTCAGTGCTAAGCACGTCATCATTAACGACGTGGACGACGATGGCTTGGACATGGATGAAGGCTGGCGCGGTACGCTGCAATATGCGATTGTCTATATCGGCAGTGAAAATGGTGACCAGGGGATAGAATCGGATGGTAATGGTTCCATGGAAGATGTCGAACCGTGGACCGCGCCCATCCTGGCCAATCTGACCATTCTTGGCAATACCGGTAAGCAGGACAAGCAGACCGCTGCCGTCAAGCATCGCGAAGGTTTCGGTGGGCGTGTCTATCGTTCCGTGTACACCGATTTCGACGCGCCCTTTGAGCGGGGTTGCATCGACATCGATGATGAGCAAGGTGGCTTGCGTGATCGTCAGGTGGTCTATGGCGATGTTCTGGTCAGCTGCGTCAACGGCACATTTGATGAAACCGATGAGGATCAATACGGCGAAGAACTTCAAGCCGATGGTTCTATCTCGGTGATTGAAGTTGGATCGGATGAATTGTTATTCAATGATGCAACGTTTTCCTTTACTCGGCAATAATTAGCCACCAGAGATCCTTGGCTGGTTAAAAAGGCCCGCGGTCTAGACTGCGGGCCTTTTTGTTTTTACCTAACGCGGCAGTTTGCGGTTTGTGTAGTGCGGCATCAGCCGAGGCAAAAATGCCCTACAGCAATTTCACTCTCGATACGCTCAGAAGCGAACTCAATCTGGCCACAGTCGATAAAACAGGGCTTTTCCGGCATATCGCCGAGGTTGAAAATGAAGGCCGCTCAGATATTTAGATATTTAATGAGACCGTCGGTAAACGGATCGAGACGATTTATGGCGTGGTCACCACTGGCAGCAACTGGAAATTCTTAACCCTACAGAACCACACTGTTTATATAGATCTTGATGAATATTATATAAAAGAACTAAATAAGATCATGGGGATATTACTTAGCATGTGCGAAAGACAGGCATAGGCATTATTCACCGATGCATGAAGGTGACTTGACTGATGCGGTTTGCTGCGTTCATCGCATCCTGCGCGGGTTCAAGTGTAAAGATCCTTGTTACCCAGACCTCTCGGTAGAGCAACAGTACTTTGTTCTTGGCATAGAGGCGGATGACTATAGGATTTAGAAAGCTGGATCGAGTACTTAGCAATAGCGACCTAAAAAGCCTTAGGAATGA
>CAYUDZ010000274.1:0-2072 GCA_964443575.1 uncultured Chthoniobacteraceae bacterium
GAAGAACGACTCGATCACCATAGCGCCTATGTTGAAACCGCTTACCTGAGCCGCTCGCCAGCCAATCGAGCGAGGCTGAACCAGGCGATTCGTGACATCAGACAAGGGGGCTTTGAAAAACGAGCACTGGTCGATGATTAGCTGGCATCTACAAGCTTGGGAAGATTATTTGTATTGGCAGCAAGAAGATAAACGCATCTTGAAGCGAATCAATGCGCTGATCAAGGATATCCAGCGCAGCCCCTTTGAGGGAATCGGCAAACCCGAACCGCTCAAATACGAATGGGTAGGTTTTTGGAGTCGGCGAATCAATGATGAACATCGCTTGGTCTACACATGCGAAAATAGTCAAGTGGTCATTGCGCAATGTCGGTATCACTACTGAAGAACGTCCTCGCCGAACTCCATGCCTACGCCCCGCTGGTCACCCCCGGCAGCGACTGCGTGGTCTTCGACACCCTCATCGAAGACCTACCCGCCGACATGTTCTTCAAAAGCCGGCTGAAGCCGGCGCTCCAACAACCCCAAGACCGCCGTGCACGAATACCTCAAGACCCACCCGGAGTTCGAGATCGACAAAGAGATCGACCACAAGCTCCTGATCAGCGTCGCGCCGGATGGGTATTTGCGGCGGGTGCGGTGAAACACTGGAGTATCTACGATGAATGATCAAAATATAACGCAGGAACAGGTAGAAGTTCGTATTGCAGACTGGCTCAAACGTGTGCATGACCTTTACGCGATAATCAAGGCCTGGTTGCAACCGATTGAGGGATTTCGGGTCGTTGAACATCAAGACTCGACCATGTACGAGGAGTTAATGCATCGATTTGGTATCGGCCCCCAGGCAATGCCAACGCTGGATATTTATGAGGATGACGACCTGATTGCACGCGTGAAGCCCATTGGTCTTTGGATTATTGGTGCGAATGGGCGAGTTGATCTTATGTCGCGCAATGGTGGCGCCCAGATCATTGATGAATCCGAGCCGTTTCAAGAGCCCAAGTGGCTTGCGCATGATCGGGAACATTTCCTAGATGGGCAGTTGCTGACCAGAGATTATTTGCTGCGGATACTGGGAATTCCAACCCATGAATGTGTTTGAACAGCTATCGGTTATTTATACGGAAATTGATGGCTTCTACATGGATCAGTGGCTGCAACAGAGCAAAAACGGCAATCCCGAGATCGAGGCTGTGATTGCAAACAAGCGCAAACTCAATGATCATGCCTATTTTCTGTTCTTGTTCAGCCGTTTCGAGGATGCGGTCAGAGAGGAAAGCAGCAGGCTGATCCGACAAAACAGCGATGCCGAGCATGGTTGGGCGCATCGTCGGGTCTGGCAATTGCTGCCGTCTGGCAAAAATGCGGATCAACCGTCTTTTCTGGATCGTGTTGCGCTTTTGATTGATAGGAATACCCATCATTATGAAAAGATCAAGGCGTACTATAAGCAGCGCAACACCATTGGCCACGGTGGCGATTTCACCATACCAATTTCGATCTCAACGGTTTTCAGTGACTTATCAATCGCGTTAGAGGGCATGATGGCTGGCGAGGCAAGTGTTGGCTGAAGCGCTCATTTGGGGCAGTCCCAGCACCAGAGCTCTGATCTTGAGCGTTTCCATGCTCGCGCTGCTCGACTACGCCGAGGCCGCAGAGCAAGGCAACACGCTCGACCCAGCCCAGCCCAAGCGCCAGGTCATCGGCATCGACATCGACATCCGCGCCCACAACCGCGCCGCCATCGAAGCCCACCCGATGGCCCATCGCATCCAGATGATCCAAGGCTCCTCCATCGCCCCCGAGATCATCGAACAGGTACAGGCCGCCGCTCAGGGCCATGAGCGCATCCTGGTCTGCCTCGACAGCAACCATACCCACCACCACGTCCTCGCTGAACTGGAAGCCTACGCCCCGCTGGTCACCCCTGGCAGTTACTGCGTGGTGTTCGACACCCTCATCGAAGACCTGCCGGCCGACATGTTCCCCGACCGCCGCCGGATGGGATCAGGGCGGGCCAGGCAACAACCCCAAGACCGCTGTGCACGAGTACCTCAAGACCCACCCGG
>CAYUDZ010000275.1:0-2048 GCA_964443575.1 uncultured Chthoniobacteraceae bacterium
AGATCATCCCGTGCCGTGCCGGGCGACCAAGGCAGGTGCGGCGTACGCGGGTACTTGACTCGGGACGTTAATTTCATGAGTGACTGCGGTGTATTCTTTTGCAATGCAAGATAAGACGAAACTGTAGTGAATCCCTTGCAGATAGTGAAGACTGGGAGCTTGCGGTAGCAGCCGCTCAGCAAAATATCACTCTAACTTACAACCCGCCCTATTCTATGAAAGATTCGTTCTGTGCGTTCGTCCATAAGAATGATGAATGAAGAGCACGATCAGCAGAAGGTTTTCCGGGACGGGAAGACCTGGCAGGAGTTCTGGGAGGAAATCGACCGGATAGAAGGCGGCCGCGATAGTATATGGCAGTTGCTTCGTGGACAAGCACTTGACTGGCTAATGCTGGGTCTGCTGCTGGCGCTTATTGCCTATCACCTGCTGGGTGGGTTGCTTGATGATCATGCAGCGGCAACGGGCAGCGAGATCTTGATAGAGGTCGTCGACTCTGACGGACAGTGCATTTCGTCAGTCAACGGTCAGATTGTAGCCATCGATGCTAATGGCGAGTTTGTCCATCCGGTCGAAGTGGAGGGCGGGGAGCGAGAGCTTGAGAGTTTTCTTTTTCGGGTTAAGAGGGATCTGCGGCTGCTATTTGTCTATGTGGCTGGGCCCTTCGCGATCTCCAAGCGGGTGCTAATCCCGGACGAAGACTTCGAATATATTACTATCCCGGTAGCCGAGGCACTGCCTGGCGAAGATATCAACAGGTGGCAGCGGGGCGGGGTGCAGAAGCACGGGTCGGCATTGCCGACTGACGGGCAAAACCCTACTTCAGCACAAAATTTTACTTTTTGACGACATGATGACAAAATTGAATGAATATATCAGGCCGAGTCGAAATCCGGCGTGTTATGAGAAACGGATTTCTGGATGGGCATCGGTGTGCAATGGTATAGCGAAGAGCAGCCGCAGGGTGCTGTTGCACATCCAAAAAGCGTGGCAATTTCCAGATATAAAGGGTTTTACTGGTGACCATTGGAAAATGCGTATCCTGTTGCTGCTATTTCCGCGCAGCTACAGCATTTATAGCGAGATTCCGTTCCTGCTAATATATACATGCAACCAGTACTGGATGCAGAACTTGCCTAGCCTTGAAATTTTTAAAGCCATGTATTTGGCTTGCACCCGTAAGCTGGAATTTATCAAATTTCTTGGGCTACCGGTCTCAAGGTCGGCGATCGATATTCTGAAGCGCATAGATACTCTAGGGGCAGGTATCTTTGATTTACTGTTTCTGAGCGAAATTTTGTATGATCACAGGAAGTTGGTCCTGCTGCGTGAAATAGAAGGTCCGATCTCAACCGATGCAGTGGATATGATCAGCCATAGGCCTGTTCCTCATCCACAAATTTGGCGTATTATGCTGCGAGATGGTTTTCGTGGTGAGTGCAGAAGGCAAGGAGTTTGTGAATACTGGTGGGATATAAGGATGTCATTCATATCCTTTGAGATTCATAAAAATATTCCAGAGAACCAGCTGAAATCATGGATAAAGCGTGCCGGTAAAATAACAACCCTTAAAGGGTTGAAGAAGCTTTACGAAGAACTGCCTAAGGAAAAAAGACATGAAGTCTGGACCCTTAACTTTGACTGTAAATCTGAATCGGAAATTTCGAGGGTGGCGTACGTAGACGCGCCATTTACCGGGAACACTGAGATCAGCCCTCTGTGTAATGAGAATGAACTGAAAGCGCATGGCAAGCGGTTGAAAAATTGCGCCGCATCACTGTGGTATCGTGCCGCAGATGGTGAGTTCTTTCTCTACGAAGTCCACTGCGGCTGCAAGATTGCCAGCCTGGGTATCGCTAGAATCGGCGTAAGCGGTAAATGGGTTATCGAGGATCTGAAAGGAATCAAGAATAGGAAGCCGGCCGGGGCAATCAAGAGGTGCGTCAAGCATTGGTGGAAACAGCGGGATGGAAACAGGGTTGAATTCGCTAATGACAGCGAGCGCGTGCACTATCTGGGAGAGACGGAGGGTTAGCAGGCTATGTTCA
>CAYUDZ010000276.1:0-2034 GCA_964443575.1 uncultured Chthoniobacteraceae bacterium
CGCCGGCAGGTGGCCGAGCGCATCCTGGAGCGGCACGCAATCAAGAAATACCGCAAGGATGAGGCGGAATATCGGGATATGCAGCGGTTATTGAAATTGCTCGATGGGTACCCGCTGGCCCTGGAGGTGGTTTTGCCAAACCTGCGGCAGCGAACGCCCGCCGCTATCCTCGCAGCCCTCGACGCAGGAGACATCACGCTTGACAGCGGAAATGTGCAGGAGAGAACACGCAGTATTCTAAGCTGTATGGCAGGATTGCTGGGAAAGAAGCATCACTTTTATCAATCAATCAATTGGTGACATGGTTAAGTCCTATCAACAAATCGCTGATGGCAAGAAAATGATATAACGTGGGCAAATGAATAACATGATTCTAGAGAATAAAAAACATTTTTTACTTTATTTTGATGACACCACAGATGCTGACCAAGTATACTTTGATGATTGTTTTGCTTGTCCTCAAACCTTTGTTCGTCCTCTCCCTCCCCTACAGACCGAAACTTCCATCAAAACCCACCCGGAGTGGCAATATATTCCACTGACACCCGATTATTATGTTGCTTTTGTTCCTTCGTTCAGTCGAGTAGCAGTAGTAAACATCCCATACGCATTAAGCTAAGCACTCTCTTTCTCCATTCCCAAGCCCAATAAGCTAGCATCCAGCAACAGTTGATAGGTGTTGGGATGCTGCTTGCGCCGATTGATGCGACAGCCTGAGATACAGTGCCCAATGCTGCTGATGACCTCGACCAATCGGGATCGTCGGTGGAAACTGCTCGCCAGTTCCATCGCCCGCCGCCGGATCGTCTTCGCCGCCTTCACCAGACTACGATCCGGATGCGCCCACAAATTGACCAGAAACAGCCAGTGCTGCACCACCATCGCTAACAATTTAGCATAAACATCACACAACACGCGATACGGCATCTTGCTTCGCGAGACATCAATCCCACCGTGGCTTTTCCACAACTTGAACAGCAATTCGATCTGCCAGCGGGCCCGAGCCAGGGTCAACACCTCTTCAACGCTCAGTTGTTCCGACGGAACATTGGTCATGAAGATCGTCCACGCACACAATGCCAGACGGCGTTTGCCTACTGTTTTGCCTTTTTTGCGCTCCTGCTTGCGCAACCGTTGTCGCCGCTGATCCACAACTTCCTGCGGTGCCCGCACCGCTACCAGTCGTCCTGGCAATCGTTCCTTCGCCCCAATTTCGACCGAAATATCCACCACGTTCTCATTCGCGGAACGCTCCAACAGATCCGTGACATCGTCAAACCGTTGACCATCCGGGTCGTATACGCTCACCGATGCCTTCAAGCGTGAAATCCAGAAGCCATCAGCGTCACCAATTTCGCGGAAGCGATCCAACTTGAAATAGCCCAGATCGGCAAGATACACCCCATTCGGGATTACATCGCTTGTGCGCACGGTGCTCTGGCAATCGGCATCACGACCCTGCTGCAGTTCAAAACCCGTCAGCTGGCCCATGCATAAATCAATCTCTGTTTGTAATTTCAGCGCAGCATCACCGTCGTTGGTCCTGCCACCGCAGCCGCGCCATAAGTGAGCGAGTTCTGGTGGCAAGCTGATGGTAGAACTATCCTGAATATACACGCCCGCAAAGCGAGCCAGCAAGGAGACGGTAGACGGGTCGGCCGCCAGCATGCGCTGAACCGCTTTGCCCAGGACAATCTGCAAACACCTGGCCCCTTTCTCTGTGCAGCGTTGCACAAAGCCTGGCTCGGTGATTTTGGTGCCCAACGTTTGGCAAGTTTGCGTCAGGTCGCCTACGGATGAGTTGGGATCAGACATATAGCTGAACACCAATGTTTGCACGAATGTTGCGCCGTTGAGTTTTGATTGACGCTGCACAAAGCCGCTCTCGCGGCCTGCTTGTTCCGCCTCGTCCGTAAGTACCTCTTGCATAGCTTTGGCGATCTCCTGCATAATGGTCATGGGAATCCTCTTTCTGTTTCTGCCAGTTTTTTTGCATGATGCCAGAAAAAGGATTCCTATGCCACCTTGCTGCTT
>CAYUDZ010000277.1:0-2025 GCA_964443575.1 uncultured Chthoniobacteraceae bacterium
TATTGTGTATATTAGCAAAAAAAATTTAATGATCTTATGCTTTAATTTCCTTTTCCTTCAAGTTGTTATTCTTTATTTTTTGGTTCCTGATACAGTACCAGTTTGTAGATTCCGTGTTGTATTAGATTGTGCACTGGCTTCTCTCTTTGTAATAGGTAAGACGGACTATGCAGTGTAGACAGATAAAAACAAATCCATAGCCTATCCCAACTCCTCAACCTATATTTCAACTTGGAAAAAAAGTTTATTGACATAAAGAGTTTATTGACATAGAGTTTTTGGTATTCCTGCAGAACAGTGTCTTAAATTATTTGATGGTTTTTGACTAGTTACTGGCACTGGACTCGGATTAGGCATAAATTTTGTGGAATACTATATCTAGTAACGTTGTCGCAAACCTTCAGTAGTAGTGGTATTCTTGAGGAGTGCCATGTTTTTTTCTAAGATACCTATGAAATACAAATGTGTGGTTTAAACATTGTTGTTTGATGTTACTGCAGGTACATTAAGTACGAGTCGAGTATGGATCAGACTCAGTGGAATACACTGAATCAGATGTTATCATCATCTAAGCAGTCAGGAAAATTGACGACTAGGACACCGGGATCTCTCGGTCGACCATCCGGGACAGTTCAGACTCGCGTAATCTCGGCTAGCAGTGCACTGGGCCAGCAGCAGCGTGGAGTGGCGAAACAGCTTTTTGCAGATCGCCGCCAGCTCCTCCGGGTTGCCGGCTTTTTCCACGCCCTTTGAAAAGGCGCCATCGGGTATTTTGACCACGATGGGGAAGCTCAGGGTCTTTTCCAGCTCGGGCAATTGGCCCGGCTGGTCCTTGTAAAGGACGACGGTTTTGGGAGAGGGAACCTTGTTGATCCTGAACAGGTCCGCCAGGTAGATCTTGTTGGTGCAGCGCAGTATGGAATTGCTGTCGTCTATAACAGCCAGACCTTCGTTCTCGGCCTTCTTGGCGAAGCGGTAGGTGTAATGGTCGATATTGGTGGTGGCGCGGATGAACAGGCCATCGTATTCGGGCAGGCGCAGGTAGTCGCGTTGGCGGATTACCTCGCAGTCCACTCCCACCTCCTTGCCCGCGCGGATAAAGCGCTTGAGAGCGGCCAGGTCAGATGGCGGCATGGTCTCTTCGGGGTCGCACAAGATCGCCAGGTCATAACGGGCAGCCTTCTGCTTGCGGCGTTTGCGCCATACCTTGCGGCTGAATTCATCTAGAGCGGTTGCGAAGTCGTCGGCCTGTTCATCATTGAGTTTTTTTGGTGATCGCGGCTTGAGGCTGGCTATCTCCCAGCGCTTGCGATGTCGCAGGGTGATTTCCAGGATGGGGCAAGGGAATGCCTCGAACAGTTCCTGCGACAGATCGTGGTAGCGGCTGTCTGCGGTCCGGCCAAAGTAGCTGTGCAGAACAACCGGTTGCTCGGGATCTGCCTCCTGCAGTGATTTGTACACGGCCTCACCGAAGTCATCGATATGAATCCGGTATAGGGCGCGCTTGCTGAGATCGTTTAGGGTGCGCACCGAGGGAATCACCTTGTGACCCCTGGCCTCCGCCAGCAGTGAGCAGTAGTAACCCTCGGACAGGTAATCGAAATTACGGCACAGGTTGATGATACGGGTGCGCGGCGGGGCGCCCACATGGCTGTCATTCATGTAATCGGAAAACGTGATCACATTTTCGCTGGGATAATAGGGTGCCCAGTCCTTGAGGCTGTGAATAACGATCAGGGTTTGCGACATGGAGGCGTCCAAAGGTACGGCCGCCACGAACGTGGCCGGTTGAATAGCTGCTCAAGTATTTTACAGGGGTCGCTGGTAGTCAATTGCCGCTCGGGATATATTTCCGCGCTTGAGGACTAAAACGTCATGACGGAAATACGCCGGATTGTCGCCAGCGATATCGAGGAGCTGTTGCGGTTGGAGTCGCTTGCTTTCCAGGGAGACCGACTCAGCCGACGCAGTTTTAAACGCTGGATCAAGCACAGCGGCTGTGTCTTCCTGGGATGGGAAGAAGGG
>CAYUDZ010000278.1:0-1974 GCA_964443575.1 uncultured Chthoniobacteraceae bacterium
AATAGCGGTATGGAAGGCGGGCGAGGCTGGTTTATCACTTGGAGGTTCGGTAATTTGCTCCGACGCTTTTTTCCCGTTTGCCGATGGCCTGCTGGCCGCTGCCGATGCCGGGGCAACGGCGGCAATTCAGCCCGGTGGCTCGGTTCGCGACGATCAAGTGATCGCGGCAGCCAACGAACGCAAAATGACTATGGTATTTACCGGAGTCCGCCACTTCAAACATTAGCCCAGGTTTAGCACTGGCAAGGGAGTGGCACCAAACTAGTCGTTTGGCATCCATAAGCCATTGATCCTTAATTCCGCAGTTGAACCTTACTCTGTCAAAAACGGTTGAAGACTGATCGAGAGCCTGGGGTCGGCCGCAATGGCATCACGCACGAGGCTTCGTCCTTCACCAATATCTTGTCCACTCTCAATAAGAACCACTCCGAGCTGGCCTTTGACATCTGCGCGTTCGGGAGCAAGCTGAAGCAATCGGTAGAGGTGCTGTGTCGCTTTTGTATAGTCCTCAGTCATAAACGCCAGTTGCCCTGCCAAAAGGAGCAGTTGCTGATCTTCGGGAGCATGTTGAAGGCCAGCGGTGGCGAGTGCTAGAGCAGTTACTAGATCCTTTGCCTGCCAGTGAAAGTTGACGGCTCGCAGACGCAGTGATGTGTTGTGTGGCATCAGCTTCAGGGCGGCAAGATAGGCCTCGCTTGCCGCTGCAACATCCTTGCGTGTTTCAAGCGCTACTGCCAAGAGTGCTTTACCAGTCAGTGAGGCAGGATATTCATTTAATAAATGATTGATATGGGGCATAGCCTCATCGCTTCGACCTGTGGCAAGATAAGCCTGTGCAAGATATGGCTGGTGGTCGGGGCGAGCAACCCCTGTATGTTCGATGGCGACACCGTGTTCGATCACCAGTGGCCAATTTTGGACGTTCATGGCACCAGTAGCCCGGGCTAGATGATATTCTGAAAGAATGTCTCGCCATCGCCAGTGACATACGCCCACCAATGTGATCAGCACAGAAGCAGCCGCTATTATGCTGTGGCAGAGGCTTGGTAAGCAATAGTTTTTTCTCTCATCCGGACGAAGCAGGAGACCAACGACTGTCCCGCAGAGTATAGCTGCGAGGTATGGGGGGACTGGCTGATACATAGGGTAGCTGAAACAAGCGAAAACTGCCAGCCCCAGCAGGCCAAGAGCGGCGGAACCCAGCATGGGTTCGAGTTCAGCAGCGCGTGGTGCTCGGGCCAGACGCCAACCAATCATAATAACGCCCGCGCATAACGCTAACATCCCTGGTAAACCAGTCACTATCCACCATTGCATCCAGTCCTGATGTGCGTGACCCTGCTCGGATCTCAAGCTTTGGCTAACAGGAACCCCAAGCTGCGCATTATAATGTTCAAAGTGGCTACGAAAATAGCCTAGCCCGCCGCCAAAGAGGGGTTTTTCGGCGATCATCGCCAGTGTCACACGATACATAGCGAGGCGATTCCTCGCTGTATTCACACGTCTCTCAGCAATTGGTTTTTCACCCGTCAGCACCTCTGCAACTGCGCTGAACTCGTTGCTCCAGCTACCGCCGTGTTCACGCTCCTCAGCTGCTGGAATCTGAACCAGAATAAATACACCGACGGCCATGGAACCAGCAACTGGAGCTAGGCGCTTGGCATCGGCTCGCATCATCTCCCAGCCTCGGTGTCGCAACCACCAGGCAGCAGCTAGCAAGATTTGAGCGAAAATTGCCAGCGCTGCGGAGGAAGAGCGTATTTGAATAAGTGCCGCATATCCAACCGTGCCTATTCCCGCCCAAATCCAGCGGCTTGGATAATTGCGAAGCGTCCCGATCAGAACCATTGGTAGTGTCATCACGAGAACCTGAGCCGCATGATTGCGGTTGCCAAAGCTACCTGCAATGGCCTGCATTGGCGCACCATCAAACCACCCCCATAGGAATGCGAATCCGAGCCCTGCGATCAATCC
>CAYUDZ010000279.1:0-1964 GCA_964443575.1 uncultured Chthoniobacteraceae bacterium
GCCCTTCCCGAGTTCGCTTCAGATAATAGTCTCTTCATTTTCATGTCTTGTTTTCCTACAGGGTTCACGTGCCGAGCCGCCAGGACGGCAAAAACAAAATCATTTTCTCTTCATGCTCTTCTTTTCTTCATGGTTAAATCCTCCTGGTCAAGGTTTGGTTGGCCACGCCTTCGGCCCAACCCCTTGCTTGGAGAAAAATCCCTCCTGATCACTTGCACCCCATTTACATCTCGCCCATGCTGGGCACAATCCATGCCGTCCAGCCAACCCCTACCCGCCTCACGCTCCGTGCTTGATACTTTAGAATCGTTACGAAAGGCTCGGTATACCCGGACCCCACCAGCCAAGACCGAACAAGTCGTGTCTCCTAACGGGCCATAAGCGCTCCAATTTCATTTCACTTTCCATTCAAGCGCGCCCGTAAGAGCACTCTAACGTCCGGCTCTAAATTAGTATTGTCCTTGTCTCCAGAATCCCTGTTTGCATCTGAAGTATCCTCTATGCGCAATGACCACTCGATCGGTGAAGAAGCTGTGAAGGCGAATTCGTTCAAGACCTACTTTTCATCAGTAACCCGTGCAGGTCTTGCAACACTTGCTTGTGGCTTCATTGGATATGTGTGGTCAGAACGCATTTTTTGGACAGTCTGGCGGCCCGTTGAATCGGCGTTCGAACCCTTCGTCGTCTGGTTGGCGTATTCCTCGGTTGCTGGAATTTTTTTTCATCTATGGCTTGTCCTTAAGCCGTCGCATTGGACGACCGTCTTGTTTCTTGGAGCTGTCTACGGATGGCTTGCCGAGGGCGGTCTCGTAGCAACGCTATATGGAACTGAGGAATCGGCTCCATTTCCCGCGAGTATCGTGATTACGGGATTGTCGTGGCATGCACTTCTTGCAATCGGTTTTGGATTTTGGGGCTTTGGATCTGCAATGCAAAGTGTCTCAATTTGGCCGTCTGTCGGAACTGCAACACTCGCTGGATTATTTTGGGGGTTATGGGGAATGTTCCCTTGGGCCGAGTCGCCGCCGATGCGTGTATCGGCCGCACATTTTTTTGCGCACTCTTTCATTTGTTCGCTGGGGCTCGTAATTGCCTGGTCGACCCTGCTTGCGATTGGAAAGAGGAAGAATCTGCGACCGAGTTTAACAATTCTCATTCTGTCTATCGGATTCATTTCTTTGTTCTATTTCGTCCAGGCGGCTGAGTTGGGAGCCATTGTTCTGCTGCTCCCTCTGCTACTTTTGGGAGCGATTGCTTCAGCTATTCGATCCGCCCGATTGCAGCATCGGGTGACTTGGGAGTTGTCTCGGATCCGGCCTCGGTTTATCGGGTGCCTGCTCTGGATACCATTTGCAGCCACCGCAATGTATATGATTGCTGGCGAAGTAGGTGCCGATCGCTGGCATATTCCTGTGATTGTGTACTATTGGCTTACCGCGCCCATAGCGACAATTCTTATGCTCAGTGCCATCTATAAAACTTGGATTGTATTACATTCATCCTAGCTGTGCCTCTACGGATAATCGGGTCCCCGTGACTGACTCGGAATGAGCCAGTCACAGGTCCCACACCACCGTGCGTACGGGTCCGTACGCGGCGGATCCAATCAGACTCGGGACGGGCTCTTTCCAACACGTCCTTCTTCGGAGGCGGCAACTTCGATTTCTATCCCTGCTGCTTCACCCCAAAGCCCTACACATGCTTCCCATCGTGAAGGCTCTTATCCTTGTCCCGCCGTCTGGCGGTAGCTACTTCAGATGTCCTCCACGCGGTTAAGAGCTCTTCATCGGTTCAACCCTTCATGAGCTCAACGCTTCCGGTAATCTCTGTTTATTAGGCTCCTACGTCCTCCGGCTCGTTTCCTCGATTACTATGACCTCTGCTGACTTCCCACGGCACATGCTCCGTGGGATCTCCCCAGGTAAGGACGTGATGCTTCTCGACACAACCTCCGCATTTACCTC
>CAYUDZ010000280.1:0-1884 GCA_964443575.1 uncultured Chthoniobacteraceae bacterium
GTAATGGAAGAGTTTAATGCGGCCAAGGCGCTGCTTAAGAAAGGCAAGTTGGGTGAGGCACAAATTGCACTGACAAATTATATCCGTACCTACCCTGAATCGACAGTCGTCCAGCAAGCGGTTGATTTGTTGGGGCAGGTCAATGCGGACATCTTATTTTCGCGCACCATCACCCCGGATAAGCAAGAGTATGTTGTTGTCTCCGGGGATACGCTGACCGGGATTGCCCAAGAGCACGGTACAACCGCTGAATTGATCATGAAGGTCAACGGGTTGGACTCGACGATGTTACGGGTTGGCGACCGCCTGCTTGCACCGCAAGCCGAGTTTGAACTACGCATCAATAGTGGTGCGCAAATTCTAGACCTGTACAAGAACGAAGTCTTCTTCAAGCGGTATCGTCCGCAAAAGTTCAGCTTGCCCCAGGGGGTAAATATTACCGGCATCCTTGAGAAGGTAGCCTGGAAAGAGGGATCGAGGGTAGCCTTCGGCACTCCTGAATTTCTGGGCAGTACCCGTTGGATCAGGATGGAGGGCGGTTATCCGATTTATGAGCTACCGGGGCAAGATGAACCGGAGCACGTGGCACCACCGGTAGAAGGGATCCAGCTCAGCAGCGACGAGATGCGTGAGCTCTTTGCCATTGTCAATAATAGCTCAGCAGTCATTATAGAGTGATTGCCGGTAGCGACGGCTGAAATACCTCGTATCATTATGAATGTAACGCCTCTGGATTTCGAACAACCGATCGTTGAGTTGGAAAAGAAGCTCGACGACCTGAAGAAGCATCTCGATAGCCAACATATCGATATGGATCCCGAGGTCAAAAAAATGACCGAGAAGATTGAGGCGACACGTGCGGAGATTTACCGCAACCTATCAGCCTGGCAGCGGGTGCAGATTTCGCGTCACACCGCGCGGCCATTCATGCTGGATTACATTGCGCGCAGTTTTACCGACTTTATTGAGCTGCATGGTGACCGCTTGTTTGGTGATGACCGTTCGATGCCTGGCGGGTTGGCGACTGTCGGCAGCCATCAATGTGTCGTGCTCGGTCAGCAGAAAGGCCGTGATACCAAGGAGAATATCCTGCGCAATTTTGGTTGTGCCCACCCGGAGGGTTACCGCAAGGCCCTGCGCATGATGAAATTGGCCAATAAATTCAAGCTACCGATCGTGACCTTGATCGATACCCCCGGCGCCTACCCGGGCATCGGCGCCGAGGAGCGCCATATCTCCGAGTCGATTGCGGTCAATATCCGTGAGATGATGAGTTTTGATGTGCCGATCGTCTCCGTCGTCATCGGTGAAGGTGGTTCTGGTGGCGCCCTGGGAATCGGGGTGGCGAATAGCGTGCTGATCCTCGAAAACGCTTACTACTCGGTAATCAGTCCAGAGGGCTGCGCAGCGATCCTCTGGAAACACCGTAAGCATGCCCCGGAAGCGGCCGAAGCACTTAAGCTCTCAGCCTCCGATCTGCTCAAACTCGGGATCGTCGATGAAATCATCAAGGAACCGGAAGGTGGCGCCCACCACGACCACGAGCAGGCGGCGCAAGCCCTGCAGGATGCCGTGGTCGCCCAACTGGATAAGCTCAGTAAACTTTCTGCCGCCAAGCTACGTGACCAGCGCTACCAGAAATTCCGCCAGATCGGTGAGTTTTTGTCGTAATTTGGAATACGCATTGATTCTGCTGCAATGAAATCATTGATGCTGCAGATCATGAAGCGTGCTGAAGCACAGCATTTGCCTTTTCTATTGGTTGGTGGGCACGCGGTCATTCTGCATGGGGTGCCAAGGTTTACCCGTGATATAGATTTCCTGACCACCGATCAATTCCGTGAGGATTGGCATCAACTATTGCAGTCCTGCGGTTATCAGCTA
>CAYUDZ010000281.1:0-1874 GCA_964443575.1 uncultured Chthoniobacteraceae bacterium
CTTTGGCTTTCCCCCACAGAGAAGCTTCCACCTGGATGGGGATAAGCTCGCCTACCACTGGCCGGAACATGCCCTATCCCGCAGCCAGGACCTCGACCCCCTCTTGCACGATGCAGGGCAGTTTTATTGGATCCGAACCAAGGTTTTGCAAGAATCGAAGACTTTGGTTCCCGCAAAGACAGGTGCGATCATCCTGGAAGAGTTGGAAGTTCAGGACATCGACAGCGAGGTGGATTGGAGAATGGCCGAATTGAAATTCAGTGCCCTTCACAATGGCTAGCTCACCACAGGTCGAAACACTGCTCATCCGCACACATCGGAGATATGGAAGATGGAATTTTTCGTAGCGTGCCGCTTTCCCCGGCCTTAGCCGCGTAAAAGGCAGCAAACGTTCCCCAATAAGCCTAAAAAACGCTGGTTACTCGGAATGAATATTGAACCTCTACAATGATCAACTACAGTTCTGGTATGGTTATGTTTGACAGAATTACCCAAGAGCCCGACAGGATGAACGGGCAACCGTGTCTTCGTCATCTCCGTTTAACAGTGCGGCGGGTTGTCGAAATCGTCGCCCTGTATCCCGACCGTGCCGAACGCCAAGCGGAATTTCCTGAGCTTGAAGATGAGGATGTCGCCCAAGCACTGCATTACGCGGCCCTGCAGTTACCTGATGGAATCAGCTCTTTAAAAAATGATGCATTGATTGCTTGACCAGGGGCTTCCGCGGTCTGCTGCTGCGATTCTTATACAATTACAGGAAGATGCAATTCATGTCGGAGATATTGAAATGTCCGAGGCTCTTGATCGCGAAATCATCCGACATGCTTTGAGTGAGAATCGAATCGTTGTCACGCTGGATGCCGACTTCCACGCACTGCTCGCTATCGCGGGCTTTTCCAAACCATCTGTCATCCGTATTAGAGAAGAAGGCCTTAAAGGCCAGCAAATCGCCGATTTGATTTTGCGCATTAGTCGGCAGTTTAAGGCTGAGCTGGATCGCGGCTGTATTACGACGTTCCACGGGGGCAAAATTAGATACCGCATGCTACCCCTTTGAGTTCCGCCAATTTATGTTTCTAGCCATCCTTCAATGAACTCAAAAGTAGCCCGACCCTTATTCATCCGCGCCGACGCCGGCGGTGCCACCGGCACCGGCCATGTCATGCGTATGATTGCTCTCGCTCAGGAATGGCAGGAACAGGGAAAAGACATTTCGCTACGACAACGACGTGCTTTATACCAGGTATCTGCCGGGGTCAAGCTATTGACTGCTGCGGCGTCGGCCTCTTCCAGCATACAAGTGCAGAATATTGACACGCCAGACTACTGGGATTGAGCCGCGCAACTATTTCACCTACAACTGCAAAACCACTAAAAACATTATGGCAGAGATAAAATTTGAAACTGAACAAGAAAAATTCTGGGCCGGAAAATTCGGCACCGAATACATTAATCGTAATAAGGGAGATGCTTTACTGGCCTCAAATTTAAACTTTTTTACCCATGCCTTGCGCAGTGCCGATAAAATTGCTTCTTGCATCGAGTTCGGTGCCAATATCGGCATGAATTTGAAAGCACTTCAGTTATTGCATCCTGACCTCAAACTGCAGGGTATCGAAATTAATGCAGACGCGGCTAAAGAGTTGGCCAAAGTCGTTGGCAAAGAAAATGTATTTTGCGAATCCATCTTCAACTGGCAACTGCAGCAGCCGCGCGAGCTTTCTTTGATAAAAGGAGTGCTTATCCATATCAACCCGACTAAGTTGAAAGACGTTTATCAGGCGCTTTATCAGGCTTCGAGTCGTTACATTCTGATCTGCGAATACTACAACCCTGCGCCGGTCACCGTCAACTACCGGGGGCATGAAAACCGC
>CAYUDZ010000282.1:0-1873 GCA_964443575.1 uncultured Chthoniobacteraceae bacterium
CATTGCGCACACCTCGTCGATCAACTTACTGCGACCTTCGCGCCCTCGTCCCACGCAACGCTCACGCATTTTCAGAAGCACTTCTCGTTTGCTGATTCCACTCATTTTTAATGACATCCCCCGGTGTCATCAGTTGTGAGGCAATATTTCAATCCTAACCTCTTCCTTCTGACCGCTCCGGTGTCATTTCATTTGAGTCAATTCGCCGGAAGCCCGGATGGATAAAAAATAGTTGCTAAACTGGCAGTTCTCTGGTTGTTTAAACTTTTAGCTGGCACATATAACTAAGCAGATTCGCGCGGTTAGCTCAGTGGTAGAGCACTACCTTGACACGGTAGGGGTCACTGGTTCGAACCCAGTATCGCGCAAATTGTGAATGTGACAGTCAGCTGACAGAGCATGATGCTGGTTCTTGCGCACTTCCAGAACAGGCAGCACAAGCATCCCGATTGATGCGCGGCTTGTAAATCTCAAGTTGAAATTACAGCTGACATGCTGATGGTCAAGCGAGAGCCAAGCCTACAGCAGATATTTTTCAGTCTGGGCAAGGGCTGCCGGTTGACTTCCATGAATCATTCTGCCAATTTCAGCGTTGTGAAAATTCCAACATTCAAATTCTTATCGGCATTCCAGACGAGCCAGCGTATTAAGCGATCGGCTTTTTCTGGATCAACTCTTCTCTGGACAACGGTTTGTTTGCTCATCGCGATGGCCCCCGACGCGCAGGCAGCAATCGAAGACGAGCATCCCGCTTACGAGAAAGTCAGCGGCGTATCGGGCAATCTTAATTCAATTGGCTCCGATACACTCAATAACATGATGACGCTCTGGGCAGAAGGCTTTCAAAAACAATATCCCAACGTTAAAATTCAGGTTGAGGGCAAAGGTACGTCAACCGCACCACCTGCTCTGATTGAAGGCACCGCACAGTTGGGGCCGATGAGCCGGGCAATGAAGAATGAAGAGATTGATGAATTTGAGAAAACTTTCGGCTACAAACCGACGCCGATTGTGGTGGCGATCGACGCCCTTGCTGTCTATGTACACAAAGACAACCCGATTGAAGAATTAAGCCTTTCTCAAATCGACGGAGCGATGTCATCCACCCGCAAACTGGGTGGTAAAGCGGCAAGCAGCTGGGGTGAACTTGGCTTAACTGGTGAATGGGCCACCCGAACAATCAGTCTTTATGGCCGTAACAGTGCCTCCGGCACCTATGGTTTCTTTAAAAAAGTGGCACTCGGCAAAGGTGATTTTAAAGATAGCGTCAAAGAGCAACCGGGTTCTTCGGCCGTGGTCCAGGGCATTGCATCCGACCTTGGCGGTCTTGGATATTCTGGCATCGGCTATCTTACCTCGGGTGTAAAAGCTCTCAATATTTCAGAAAAAGCAGGTGAAGAGTCATACTCGGTTGCACCTGAAAACTGTCTGAATGGCAAGTATCCGCTGGCCCGCAGCCTGTACGTCTACATCAATAAAAAGCCGGGTCAGCCACTCGATAAACTTACCGCCGAATTCCTCAAATATGTCCTATCTAAAGAGGGCCAGGAAGTCGTGCTCAAGGACGGCTACTACCCGTTGCCAGCCGCCATCGCAGTGCGCGAGAGCGAAAAGCTTTAAGTTTGTTAAGAGATTGTCACAAAAAATAAATTGACCGTATGCGGTAATCCCATATCCAAATCCAAGCGACACATCCGTTAAACCAGCATGGCGATACCCAAACCAACTCACCGACACTTGGACGAAAAGCGATTTGAGGCCTCCAGGACGACTCTGCTCATTGATCAGTTCATGAATCACTTTATCAAAGTGGGAGGTCTCAGCATCATTACCGTGGTGCTGGGAATTTTTATTTTTATTTTCTGGCAAGTTT
>CAYUDZ010000283.1:0-1871 GCA_964443575.1 uncultured Chthoniobacteraceae bacterium
CCTGTCCGGTTTGGTGGGAGGGGCGGGGAATAGCATCCCCGTCCCTACCCCAATACGGCTGGCTAGGACTTTCGCCATAATGCAAATTACCACCACCCACTACAAACTTTGTAGTGGCATCAACACCCCGAAGGGGTAGCCGAATATCAGCCCGGGGTGCAACCCCGAGAGTTATACGCCATCGTGACTCGCCCAGGCCCAAAGGGCCGACCCTAATCCAGCCCGGGGTGCAACCCCGGGTCGATCAAACACCACAACAGCAGCCCCAACGGGGCGGCCCTAAATTCCCGTTACCCAGGAATTTTTTTCTCCGCCGGTACACCACTGCCTCACCACACAATTCCAACGCGCCAAGTGAGTTGCGTAGGAAACGCTAATTATGACAGAAATCGTCGACAATTGTAGAATGAATTTTTTCCTTGTACCACAATATGTAGTGCTGGTAATCTGATAAACACTCTTCATATAGTATTTTTGTGAAGAACTTGGGAATAATCATGAATAACTGGACGGCATAGAACAAGCCCTGCGGCATAATTAAGGAGAGAATAAGATGATCCAACTCAAAGACGACGCCAAACGTAGCAACAACGGAAAAGTGAAATCGAAAACCAAGAGCAAAGCGCGGGCCACGACACCCGGCAGGCGGTTATCCGGTAACGGCCTGCAGTTCGAGCGCACGTTCAGTAGTGGTGAAAGCAATCCTTTTGATGAAGTCGAGTGGGACAAGCGCACCGCTGAGATCACCGATGACAGCGGTAAGGTGATCTTCCGTCAGGAGGATATCGAGGCACCGGCTGAGTGGAGTGCGCTGTCGACCAAGATTGCGGTCTCTAAGTATTTTTATGGTGATATTTCCAATGGTGCCGATCCCTATGCCGGCGGTCGCGAGAATTCGATCCGCCAGCTGATCCACCGGGTCACCCGCACAGTGACCGACTGGGGGCTGCGTGACGGCTATTTTGCCACAGCCGATGACGCTGCGGTTTTTTACGATGAGCTGACCTGGTTGTGCCTGCACCAGCATGGCGCGTTCAACAGTCCGGTTTGGTTCAATGTCGGGCTGTACCAGGAGTATGGTGTCGGCAAGGATGCCGGGCTGGGTAACTGGTTCTGGGATCCGAAGCTCGGGCACGCCCGCCGCGCTGATACCCAGTACGAATTCCCGCAGGCTAGCGCCTGTTTTATCCAGAAGGTCGACGACAACATGGAGGATATCATGCGACTGGCTTACAGCGAGGCGATGTTATTCAAATACGGCAGCGGCACCGGGACAAATTTGAGCACGCTACGCAGCACCCGCGAGAAGCTCAGCGGTGGCGGCAAGCCGAGCGGCCCGCTGTCCTTCCTCAAGGTTTACGACCAGATCGCCAATGTGGTGAAGAGCGGCGGCAAAACCCGCCGCGCTGCGAAGATGAATATCCTCGATGCCTCCCACCCCGATATCGAGGAGTTCATTGAGGCCAAGCCGACCGAGGAACGCAAAGCCTGGGCACTGATCGAGCAGGGCTACGATGGCAGCTACAACGGCGATGCCTACGGTTCGGTGATGTACCAGAACGAAAACCTGAGCGTGCGCGCCACCGATGAATTCATGCAGGCAGCCGAAAGCGGCGGCCAATGGATGACTCGTAAGGTGGTCGACGGCAGTGACTGCGAGACCAAGGACGCCCGCGAGCTGCTACGCAAAATTGCCGAGGGCACCCATGTTTGCGGCGACCCCGGGATGCAATTCGATAGCACGATCCACCACTGGCATACCTGCAAGGGGACCGCCCGCCAGACCGCGACCAATCCGTGCTCGGAATACCTGTTCCTGGATAACACCGCCTGTAACCTGGCTTCTCTCAACCTCTTAAAGTTAAAGCAAA
>CAYUDZ010000284.1:0-1867 GCA_964443575.1 uncultured Chthoniobacteraceae bacterium
CTTGAGGTGTCCGATGCCATCGACACCGAATCGGTCTCCGCAGAAGTGACCTATGGCCAGATCATCACTTCAGCGAGTTCCTCTGCCTTCGGAAGCTCTGAAACCAGCGATACTGGAGTGGCTTCAATCACCGGCAAATGGGCGGATGACTGGACGGTGACGGCACCCGGCATTTCGGCCGGAGCCAGCGGAACGCTGACGTTGACCTATACCCTCTCGGCCTCGCTTTCCGCGTCGGCTCCGCATCTCAATGCGGAAGCCGTCGCCACGTATGAGTTGACCGTGGCAAAGAACGGTTTTGCCGAGCACACCCGCGGCGGCGGCCAGGATAGCGAGGATGGTGCCACTGGCGAGTCGGCTGCCGATTTCTCGACCAGTGAAATAGCCTTTTTCTATGGCACGCAGTTTGAGATCAGCACCTCGCTCTCAGCCATTACGCTTGTGAGCAGCAGCGCATTGAGTGGCTCTGCCTCGGCCAGCACCGGAGCAGTCACGCTCACCCTCACGGATATTATCGTAAAGCGCAGCGACACAGAAGAAACCGTTGGCAACGCATCGCTGGCCACAGGTTCAGGTGAGAGCTACCCGCTCTCCAGCGTTCCTGAGCCAAGTGCGTCGGTGCTGTGTCTGCTGGCGGTGATGCTTCATTTTGCCACAAGTCGCTGCCGAAATCACAACTGATTCAACAGAGCTGTGTCCGCCTCAGCAGCCTGCCGGACTTAGCCTGAATACTGTTCACTCGGAGGATCTTTGATGGTGAACCCTTGGAGTTCGCCGCATGGTTGGACCGCGTGACCTTCGGACGGGTTATCCCGGCATTTTTCCGCAGGCCTCGCAATCAAGCATTGGCATGACGGGGAAATATCCCGGAGTTGTAGAATGGCTCGCTTGGCGTGTATCGAGTGTGAAGGTGCTTACTCTTTTGCAACCTTTCTAATCCGAAATATGCGGGCTAACTTTTCCGAATGATCAGTTTCTCCACGAGCTGATCGCGTAGATCCCCGGTATCGAGGCGCATGCGTTCCAGGCGCGGATTCCATGCAAGGACGAGTTTGCGGTCCAGAGTGCGCAGGATGGGATGATCAAAATCACGGGCACCGGCTTTCAATAAATCGTCTCTGGCATAAAGCGGGAGGACGCCTGCGTAGCCGCCGGTTGCCACCGCACGAGCCGCCTGCGGGAAGCTCTCGGTGATCAATGGGAGCGAAAGCGTGATTTGCTTTTTGGCGGCGGCGAGCGAGAGCCGCCGCATAAATTCCCCGTCACTGCCCAATGTGACCAGCGGCAGCTTTGCCAGCAACGCGAGCGGATCCAAATCCCGGTGTCGCGTTGCCAGCGCCTTCGGAACGAAGAGTCGATACTCCACCTTGCCAAGCGGTTTCGAAGCCATGCGCCCGCCCAGAATCTCGGGACGCACCACTCCGTAATCAAGCTGGAACTCCGCCAGTCGCTCAACGATGGTGGTTGATCTCAAATTTGCCAGCTTGATCGTGGTGCCGGGGAATTGGTGCTGCAGGGCCGCCAGATGCGGAATGATCAGCCACGTGAGAATGCTGTCCCCAGCGCCAATGAGCACCTCAATGGGTTTGCTCTCGATGGATGCTTTGAAGTCGGACAGTCCGCGGAATTGCGCCCGCACCGCTGCGGCCAGTTCACGACCTGTCGCAGTGAGTTCCAGCCGCCGCCCGCGCCGCTGGACAAGACGCGTGCCGAAGAAAGCCTCCAGCTCGCCGATCTGGCGGCTGAACTGGCTTTGGCGCGCAATGTCGTCACCAACCGCCCGGGCAATCCCCCCGGCCTCAGCCGTTTCCAGAAAGGCCCGCAACCGGTCCAACGATAATCCGCGTTCCGCAAAGAGATTTTCAAA
>CAYUDZ010000285.1:0-1859 GCA_964443575.1 uncultured Chthoniobacteraceae bacterium
TCTTCAAAACCCCAGTGATAGCGCTCAACTTTTCCAGGAAAAGTCGGGCAGGCCTGATCCGCATTTCCACACACGGTGATCACCGTGTTAATCCCTGCATCCAAAAATTGGTCGAGGTGCTTGGAAGTATGCCGGGAAATATCGATACCAATTTCATCAAGCACGGCAATAGCCTGCGGATGGACGTAACCTGCAGGCTTTGATCCGGCACTAAAAATCTCAAACAGGTCACCTGCAGCGTTGCGCAAAATACCCTCCGCCATGTGGCTGCGACAGGAATTTCCGGTACATAGGATTAATACTTTGGGCTTAATCATGTTCAATTCTTAACCACAGCATTGTTGTTCAGATAATAGCGCTTCAGAGCAACCCGTGGGTTCTGCGCGCAGGCGCTCGATAACAGCTTCCCGTTTCTTCAAATCCTCCTTAAAACAAAGCTCTTCACTTATTGAATCCTGCAGACATTTCAGGTTCTCAGCGAGGATGGGATGATCCGGGTCAGCTAGACGGTAAACAATCCATTGGGCTTGACGCACGCCAACCACCATACCAAGCCTTTTCATATAGCGTAGTTGCTTAGACATTTTTACCTGATCGCAGCCTAGTATCTCAATCAGGTGACAAACGCATAATGGACCATCTTTCAGCAGGTTGAGAATACGTAACCGCAACTCATCACAGAGGCACTTATAAATAGAAATTACTTTCACTAGATTGAATATGCATCATCCTGCAATTACAATCAAGGGCAATTTTCCTGCTGCTTCTTTCTTCGCAACACCGGGAAGGCGCAATTTTCCTGCTTGCAGAGCTTGCCTGCAACTGGTGACATGGCCATTCACAAAAAAATAACACAAACGGGAATTATTACGTCATGTCAGTACTTACAGTGGGATCAATAGCCCTCGATAACATCAAAACTCCACTCGCCGAACATACCGACCTGCTTGGTGGCTCGGCTAGTTATTCGGCGATTGCCGCCTCCTATTTTGCACCTACCAGATTAGTCGGCATCGTTGGCTCCGACTTTCCGCAGGAGCACGTGGAACTATACCAAAGCAAGAATATCGATATCGAGGGCCTCGAGACCGCAGCAGGCGAAACCTTCCGCTGGTCCGGTGAGTACCACTGGGATATGAACACCCGCGATACCCTGAGCGTCGCCCTCAATGTCTTCGAGACTTTTTCACCCAAACTCCCGGCTAGCTACCTCGATACGCCGATTATCCTGTTGGCCAATATCGCACCGGCCCTGCAGTCGCATGTGCTCGACCAGGTCAAGCTGCCCAAGTTCACGATCGCCGACACCATGGATCTTTGGATCGATACGACCAGGGACGACTTGATCAAACTACTGGTGCGGGTGCACATGCTGATCCTCAACGACGGTGAAGCGCGACAATTGACCGGTGAAACCAGCCTGATCAAAGCCGGTAAGGCAATCCAGAACATGGGACCGGGATATGTTGCCGTCAAAAAAGGTGAACATGGCTGCCTGCTGTTCGGTCCCGACGACCAGTTCTTTAGCTGCGGCGCGTACCCACTCGAGGATATCCATGACCCGACAGGCGCCGGCGATACCTTTGCCGGTGGCCTGGCCGGCTACCTCGCCAGTCGCTCGGATGACCCAATCAGCTTTAACCTGCTGAAATCGGCAGTGGTTTACGGCAGCGTCATGGCCAGTTTCAATGTCGAGGAGTTCAGCTGCGAACGGTTGAAAAATCTTTCCAAAGACGAAATCAACGAGCGCCTCAATAGCTTCAAGCTCATGAGCCAGTTCGAAGTAATCACCTGATGCACCCCCGGTAGGGTCCGCTCTCCGCTGCTTTGGTTACGGCAAAGGTGGAACTTTGCCCTCC
>CAYUDZ010000286.1:0-1846 GCA_964443575.1 uncultured Chthoniobacteraceae bacterium
TAAAAAAACACAAAAGTCGCTACCCGGGCGTGAGCCGATAAGAAAAATTACCTTGCGACCGGCAAGCCTGCTCCATACGTTCCCAATAAGGAATGGCAACGACAAAAGAATATTTGGCACCTGATTCCCTGGCGCGCAGCGATGAGGCTATGAGTGAGCTGCAGGATAACGGTGAGCTGCTCGGCGAGAAGATGACGGTCAACATGGGCCCATCGCATCCAGCGACCCACGGTGTGCTGCGCCTTGAACTGGAGATGGATGGTGAGGTGATCACCAGGGCCGTCCCGCATGTCGGCTACCTGCACCGCGGCGATGAGAAGATTGCCGAGAACATGCACTACAACCAGTTTGTCCCTTACACCGACCGCCTCGATTACCTGGCGCCGCTGGCCAACAATGTGGCCTACGCCCTGGCAGTCGAAAAACTGATGGGCTGGGAGTTGCCGCCGCGCGGGCAGGCGATCCGCGTGATCTGCTGCGAGATGGCGCGCATCTCCGCCCACCTGCTCGGGCTCGGTGCTTATGCCATGGACACCGGTGCGATGACCGTTTTCCTCTACACCTTCACCGAACGCGAAAAACTCTACAACCTGTGCGAGCTGCTCACCGGTGCCCGCTTTACCACCTCGTATACCCGGATTGGCGGACAAACCCGTGACCTGCCGGATAACTTTCTGCCGGCGTTGACAGAATTTCTCGAACAATTCAGCCCGAAAGTGGATGAAATCGACAATTTGCTCTCGCGCAATAAAATTTTTGTCGATCGCACCCGTGATCTGGGGGTGATCAGCAAGGAGCAAGCGATCGCTTACGGTTTGTCGGGACCCAACCTGCGGGCGTCAGGGGTCGACCACGATATCCGCAAGGCCAACCCATACCTCGGCTATCAGGACTATGACTTTGATATACCGATCGGTACCGTTGGTGATTGCTATGATCGCTATCTGGTGCGCATCGAAGAAATCCGCCAGAGTGTTGCGATCCTCAAACAGGCCATCGAGCGGCTGCCGGACGGCCCGATCAACATCGAAGACAACAAGAACTACCTGCCGCCAAAAGAAGAGGTGATGACCAAGATGGAGGAGCTGATCCACCACTTCATCGTCTCGACCCAGGGAGTCGACGCGCCGGCGGGTGAAGTCTATTTTTCAGCCGAGAACCCGAAAGGCGAGCTCGGCTTTTATATCAACAGCAAAGGTGGTGGTGTTCCCCATCGCCTGAAAATTCGCTCACCATCATTCATCAACCTGAGTATTCTGCCCAAATTGCTGCCGGGCCACATGATGAGCGACGTCGTGGCTATCCTCGGCAGCCTCGACTTCGTGATGGGCGAATCCGATAGATAATACCAATGAAAAGTGCCCTAAAATTAATTGCAGTGGCGGCGGCCATGCTCAGCCTGGCTGCCTGCCAGCCCAAGCTCACCAGCGAAAACCTGGCGAAAGTCACCAACGGTATGGGAATCCAGGAAGTGGAAAAAATCCTCGGTAAGCCGACTGCCGTGGAAACGCAGGAAATCCCGCTGCTGTCGCGGACAATTTACACCTACGAAAGTGGCGAAGACTTCGTTAAACTAGTTTTTGTAAACAACAACCTGATCTCAAAGGAGGGGTCAGTGGGCAACAATCCGAAATAAGTTATACCGGTGATGGAAGTAGCAATCTCAGCAGAAATCGATGCGCGGGCAGATGAAATCATCAGCCACTACCCGGTCTCCAAGCGCAGTGCGTCGCTGCCGCTGTTGCACCTGATCCAGGAGGAGTTCGGGTTCATCAGTGATGAGCATGCGGCTTGGATTGCCGAAAAACTCGAGTTGCAGCCGATCCATGTGCTGGAAATTTTGACC
>CAYUDZ010000287.1:0-1843 GCA_964443575.1 uncultured Chthoniobacteraceae bacterium
GGTGAAGATGTACCTGGAGCAACTGGCCCTGCTGCGTGCCAAGGATGCGCGTGCCAGAGCAGTCGATCCCGACCTTGGCGGCGACTGGGTCGCCAAGGCGTGGGAAAAGGTCAAAGGTACCCAGTACCTGCCACGCAAAAATGGAATTGGCGAATATCTGCCGTCGTTTTGTCTCAAAATTCCCACCGGTGGAGGCAAGACATTGCTGGCAGTCAAGTCGATCGACCTGGTGAATACGATCTTTCGCAAGTCACACCGCGGGCTAGTGCTCTGGGTTGTGCCGACCACGCAAATTTACAGTCAGACGCTTGGTGCTCTCAAGGATCGAGATCATCCGTATCGGCAGGCACTGGATGTGGCGTCTGGCGGGCGTACACTCATCTTTGAACGTAAGCAGAAATTCACTCCGGATGATATTAAGAGCAGCTTGTGTGTGCTGGTGCTAATGTTACCTGCGGCAGCCAGAGAAACGACTGAAACCTTACGGATGTTTCGTGACAGCGGCGGGTTTGAAGACTTTTTCCCGGATGAGGAAAAATACGATGAGCACGAGGCATTACTAAAAAGGTTTCCCAACCTGGATCCATTTGAAGGTGTCGAATTGGGCAAGCGGGTGGTGAAAACATCGTTGGGAAATACCCTGCGCACGCTGGCACCGCTGATAATATTGGATGAAGGCCAGAAGGCATACAGTCCACTGGCTCAGAAAACGATCGAAGGCTTCAATCCATGCATGCTGATCGAGCTATCCGCCACGCCGCCTAAAGGTGCTAACGTGCTGGTTGAGATCATGGGGTCGGCCCTGGAAAAAGAGGGAATGATCAAACTCGACCTGAATATTTTCAACAGTCAATCGGTCGATTGGCGCAAGACCCTGCTCGATGCGGTGCAACGTCGAGACGAGTTGGAAGAGCGCGCCCGCGAACATGAAGCCAAAACCGGAATCTATATTCGCCCGATTTGCCTGGTGCAGGTTGAGCGCACCGGCCGTGAGCAGCGGGACGGAGGGCATATCCATTCGGAGGATGCCCGTGATTACCTGCTTAGCTTACCGGGAGTAACTGCCGATCAGGTAGCAGTTAAAACTAGTGAGAAAGATGAGTTGAAGGAAGTAGACGATATTGGTGGACTGCTTTCGCGGGATTGTCCAATCCGCTATATCATTACCAAACAGGCATTGCAGGAAGGGTGGGATTGCTCATTTGCTTATGTGTTAGCAGTGCTGGCCAACCCTCAGTCACAAACAGCACTCACCCAACTGGTCGGGCGAGTTCTGCGCCAACCCTATGCACGTAAAACCGGCGACCGCTTGCTGGATGAAAGCTATGTCTATTGCTTCCAGCGCAAGGGTGCCGACTTGTTGCAGGAAATTCGCGATGGCTTCAGCAAGGAGGGCATGGGTGACCTGCAAGGGCGGATTGGTATTGATGCGCAGCCGGGTGAACTGGGCAACGAAATCACAATCGAACAACGGGAACGCTTTAGGAAGCATGCGAAGCATTTGGTTCTACCGGCATTTATGATTCAAGCCGGGCAAGCCTGGCGTCCGGTTAACTACGAATCCGATATTCTGGCCAGGATTCCGTGGGATGAAGTAGTGATCGACCCGCTATTGGAATTGACCTTGCCGGATAGCGATAGCGCCGGTGTCCATTATCGAGCAGGTCTTGGCGAGAGTATTCTCACTGATGATCCCGAAGTGAAAATCGAACGCATCCGCGAAGACGATGAGGGCGGCCCCGACTGTGCCTTTGCTGCCAGCCATTTGCTTGATGTGATGCCGAATCCCTGGCGGGGAAACGAAATTGCCCGCAAGGTTTTTGCAAATCTAGAAGACGCCTAC
>CAYUDZ010000288.1:0-1840 GCA_964443575.1 uncultured Chthoniobacteraceae bacterium
CCCAAGCACCCCACGCTTCGTCTCGCTACGAAGTTTGTGATTTATCCAGGCTAGATGTAGAGACATGCACTACGTCCGCAGGGCATACGCAGAGTCACCGGCGTGGGTTACGCGCACTGTGCCTCCGAGCGATCATCATGCTTGTGGACAGTCAATTTGATTTTGCAGATTTTCAGGTAGCATGGCCCACAGTTTCGGATGCGACTCCACCAGTCGCGCAATATCTGCAAAATCCTTCAACCGTTTACTCTGCCGACGTTTGGTATCACCCCAAGCGAGGATTTTACCCTTTAGCGTATCCTCCAGGCTCGCCACTCGAAGCAATATCCCATGAACGTCTGCCGGAACACTTCTCTCAGGAAAACTCAAATAGACATCACCTGTGCTCATTTGAATGCTAATTTTTGAACGTCCTTTGAAGTTGATTGACCACTGATGCTTCTCTCCTGTAAATCCCGCATTGACCAGCAAGTCATATACTCGCTCAATATCTTCGGTGGTCACTGCAAAGTCGACATCCTGTGTAACCATCGGCTCTTCTGCCCAATGGTTGACCGCAACTCCACCAATGGCGCACCACTTGATGTCGTTGCGTTCCAAGCAATCGACAAGACGCATGACATCATCGGTGCCGCCGGCCGTCTGCCAATCAAAAAATTGCTTGCTTGTCATCGCTAAACACTACTAATCATACCGCTGCAAGTCGCCTCTTTTCTGATAGAGTCATAAAGAAGTGCCTCACCTAATCTGGCACGGCTGGGGAACCAGCAGCTGCCGGATGGCTACAACCAACGTCCCGTGGGATTAAAAAAAACCGATAGCCTCAGCCAAGCTATGCACAAGTCGTTAGTCGATGAATAGCAATGATTTCCAGTAGGTAGAGCTTGTGTTACACCCCACTATATAGTGTTATTAACAGTTTATTCACACTGTATCATGTGGTAATTAGGTTGTTTCCTGCTTGACGTGAGTGGCGTTTATTCAATAGTACTGAAAAGTTACTCTGATAACATTGACTCAAACAATAACCGGCGCTTGATTAGCGCCACTTAACATTTATAGCTATGGCAACAACGACAATTACCCTCGGGAACAAGCAATTCACATTGGATCAGGACAAAGCGCAGGAAGCGTATGCGGCTAAGCGTGTGATCAATGGCCGCGACACGATGTTCTTTAATATTCTGCCGATCAAGTACCAGTGGGCGTACGAGCTCTACAAGAATATGAAGGCTAACCACTGGGAGCCGGAAGATATCCCGATGGGTAAAGATTGCGAGCAATGGCGTGACCAGCAGGGGATCTCTGATGTTGAACGGTGGATTATTAAGATGGGGATCGGCTATTTCTCAGCAGCCGAAGGCATCGTCGGCGACAACATTATCCACGTCGTCCGTGAGTTGGTCACGGCGCCTGAACTCAAGCTGGTACTCGGCCGCCACGCTCACGAGGAAAATATCCATGCTGATTCGCTGGTCTATATGATTTCTTCACTCGGGCTCAACCCGCACGAATGCGAGGCGATGTTTGAAGATGTTGAGACCATCCGCCGCAAGAATGCCTTTGTGGTGAATAATTCGCGGGCCCTGCGGCGCGATATCGATCTCAATGAAACCGCCAATAAACAAGCCTTGGCGCGCAACATCTTCCTGTTTGGACAATGCATGGAGGGCACCCAGTTTTACGGCTTATTCGGCATGGTGCTCAGCCTTTACCGCCAAAATAAATTCCCCGGCATCGGCCAGATGTTCCGCTACACTCTGCGCGATGAAAGCAACCACATCGAGCTGTTCCGCAACCTCTTAATGGATCTGGTCGAGGAAAACCAGGACATCTGGAC
>CAYUDZ010000289.1:0-1819 GCA_964443575.1 uncultured Chthoniobacteraceae bacterium
AACCGCATGGTGCCGGTGGCGACCAAGAGTTGCATTTGCAGGTTCCACCAATATCGCCCGATCACACCAAGGCTGGCACTTGCAGCCGCCACACCTTCGGTCGCAGCACCGTAGGCGATGTGGTGGTCTGGTGACTTGTTGTTGAGGCTCATGGGGCGCTCCGATGGTGCGACTGACACGCGCCCCGGCACAGCCCGAAACTGGACAGCAAGGACGCTTAATATCCTTTTAGATACCTAGTTTTGAGATATAGTCAACGCGCCCAGTGCAACAGCATGGGGCGTTCATGCCTAAAACTCTTGGAGATCATAGGCATGATGCTCTTGTCCGCTACCTCATCGAGAAGCGAGGCGAAGTAGGCTTGAAGCAGGTGGAGCTTGCGGAGCGGATGAAGGTCTATCAGTCCTTCGTCGCGCGGCTGGAAAGCGGGCAACGCCGCGTGGATGTGGTGGAACTGGTCAAGCTGGGCGAGGTGCTGGGCTTCGATCCGACCGAGATTGTGGGCAGGCTGGCGAGGATGAAACAGTGAACCCACCCCATGCCGCCATAATCGTTACCAGTAACGAGGGAGCGCCGGAGGCGGCGCGACCGGAAGGTATCACAAGCACTCTGGCCATCACATATTTTTCAATGGGTTAAACGATCTCCACACATATAGGGGGGAAGCCCTAGTGCGGCTCACGGGATGCCCAAAACGCCTGCAAGCGTCCTTCGTACCCCTCGGGTTCCAGCAACCTTGCAATGTCCGGCTCGATGGGGTGTTCGCTTGGCTCGACGTGTTCCCCATCGCCCATGTCGAACTCGACTTTGTTTTCTACCCCGAACATGTCCTTGAAAACCGCTTTCATGGTGTCTTCCAGAACATCCTGCATTTCGTGATGCACAATGAAGCTGTCATGCACCGGCAAGCAGGCATAACCCATGCGAGCAAATCGCAGCATCACCGCTTCGGCCAGATCACTGTCCATGCGTTGAAGCCGCAACCCGGCACCGGTCCCGAAGTGATCCGCACATTCCGGGTAGCTGTTGACAATGAACCGCTTGAAGTCATCCCAGTTTCGACCAGTTAGCGTTTCGTCGTACTTCTTGATCTTGCTTATGCCCTTGACGCTATCGGCATTCAGCAACGCATTGAATGTGGTCTTCACAAGTTTGCGCTCATCCTCATTCCCCTTGTTCCTGACACAGCGTGCATAGGGATCGGTGGGGATGTCCTCGCCTGCCAGTGCGAATAGCATCGCGGCATGGATGCCCGAATAATCAACCTCGACCGTCTTCTTGCCGTCGATCAAGATGTGCCGCCGCAGATGGCTGGGAATGCTGATCCACCATGCACCGTAGAAGCGCCCGCCCTGTTCCCAGTCATTGTTGTTGAAAACCCGGTAGACCGTGCGCGCGGCAAAGTCGAAGGACTGAGCGGCTTCATCGTCTCGTGTCCCGTCTATGCGCTTCAACTCCGCTGCCAGTTGTTCGTCCGTCAGTGCCAGGTCTGCCCAATGGCTTTCCAGCATGTCGTTGATGATCCGCAGTCGATCCCGCGCGGCGTTGGCGAAAGCGTCATCGCCATACTCGACAAGGCGCTTCTTGCTGTCTTTCAAGCGGATGCCTTCGGCGTTTGGATACCGTCGCAGATCGACCACAGAGGCACCGGCCCGGTCAATCCCTGCCATTAAGGAAGGGGTCGCCATGTATCGGGCCACGCGGCTGTTCTTCTTCGCGGGATCGTCCCAGTGCGGGGTGCTCATCACGATCAACTCGGCATCCTCCAAAGCCTTCATCGCCGCATTGAAGGTCCGGTAGGACAGGAAGCTGGCCCCGT
>CAYUDZ010000290.1:0-1781 GCA_964443575.1 uncultured Chthoniobacteraceae bacterium
TTGCCAACCATACATACATTTTCCTCATGGTTTTTCCCCCTTACTGAAGTTTAGAGTTTCATAATCCAGCCGCCATCGAGGCGGCCGGCGGCATTTTCGCCGTCATTTTGTTCTTTGACACAACAAAATCCGGTGGTTTCCTCGGATTCTCATGTTCCGGTGTTCGTTTCGCCTGCTGAGGCGGTTGGAATTTTCGCCATTTCGGGTGCCACCACGCCCGAACCCGAACATTGCTAAAAATCAGTTGCAGGCCAAGCCGCACCAAACCGGCTGTTACCTGGTTTTTCTTGCGCCATGGTGTCAAACCCAGCAACGGTTGCACCTGATCTCCACAATACGTGGCGAGCAGCTGCGGCAGTGCATAGGCGATGGATAAAATCTGCGTCCAGCGATGCAGTACCTGCCGCGATTGCTGCCAGGCTTCACGCCAGCCCCAGCGGTTCTTCATCTGGTTGAACAGATCTTCGATCGACCAGCGTCGCGAATAGGCAGTAAAGACTGCTTCCGCACTCAGAGAAGGATCGGTCGACAGAAGCAAGCGTGATTTACTCAGTGTGCCGCCCTCGCCCTCGAACTGTAACCACACCGCCCGAACCAACCGTCCTTTGAGGAATCGAGCCAGGCACACAGCGCTTCGATAGCGAACCCACTGCCACTTGCCGTAGAGAAACACCTGACGACGGTGTTGCCGAAGTGCAGCAACCTGGTCTGCATCATAACGGGCGCCGTACTTTCGTGGACGCCCCCGGCCTCGGTGTGGTTGCGGGAGATCATAGAGCGCGGTATCCCGGCGAACCTGACCGATGGTATGAAACCCAAGGTCCAGCGCCGTGCTCAGGTACGGCCATTTCATATACCAGCTGTCCACCAGCGTAAAGGTTCGGGTGGCACTGAAGACCGGAGCAATAGTCCGCAGCAGCAGTGCTGCCGCATCGAGCTTGCTGCGGTTGCCACCGGTGCGCATCAATCGTGACAGCAGCGGTACCGCGGCATGCTTGAGGTCAGAACCGATGGAGAGTGCCATGCTGACCCAGCATTGGCCCCGGGCATACTGCGGCCGGTTGGTTTTATTGCCGTGCTGATGATACACACCGCTCCCCGGCGCTTTCTTCGAGGAGCGGTAGATAAAGGTATCGTCAAAGATCAGGTACCAAACCGGTTGCGGAAAGACCCCCACCACCAGTTTGGCCAGTTGCACGCCAAGTGCAACCCACGACCAACTGCCCTGCTGCAGCCACTTGTAATAAGCGGTCCAGCTGCGCATCGGATTGATTGCCAGCCAGGCTTCGGTGACAAAGCCGGCTGGGGTAATCATGGCTCCGACCAGCAGTTCGATAAAAGTCGGAACGGAACGAATCGGTAGAGCCCTGGCAAGAAATGTGATACTGTCAAGCAGGGTTCTGGGGATAGTTGCGTATCCCTTGTTGCCCATAGCGGCCTCCGGAAGATGTGGTGATTCTTATCTTCCAGAGGCCGCGCTTTCTCAGCACACTCTGCTGAGAAAGCGCGGCTGCCGCCGATTCGTTGTTATGTCAATAGTTTTCTTATGTTTTTGTGTTTTTTTCTGCTCCAGCTACCAACCCCGGTGCTCGGAACACTGATGCTGAAACTCTAAACTCCAGCCCCCTTAGCCAATCGTTTCATTAACCTTCCATGTGTTGACGAAAAGTAGCAACTGTCATAACCGGCAATTGAAGCCGCTCCTTTCCTCAAACACTTCATCAGGATGGCGGCTCAAAGCCCCGGCCGGTGCATGCCGCCCTCCGCCCTCCATATCTTTG
>CAYUDZ010000291.1:0-1740 GCA_964443575.1 uncultured Chthoniobacteraceae bacterium
GCTCGACGTCGGCTACAAGCCGGAGACCGTGGATTATTTCGGAAATTTCGATTCCTTCAAATGCTATCGCTATGACAGCAATGCCGGTCGATTCGACCCGGTTGCCCGCGCCACCGGCAAGAAATGCGGGCAGGTTCAGAATGGCGGTTGGAGTGGGGACTTTCTGAACTATGTCACGACCGCCCGCATCGACGCGCTGCGCAAGGTCCTCTATGGCGGGCGGCGGGTCGTCGACGACGCCGGCCTGGTCGTGCTGGAGCGCAGCTACATCCCGCAGGACGCCCACAGTTGGGGTAAGGAGTATCGCGGCATCCTGCAGGATGGGTATGACATCCAGGACTATACCCCATTGCCGCTGCCGTCCGCCGGCACCCGGCACCTGTTTGCCAACACCACGCTGCTGAAGTCTGGTAACAAGGAGCCGTTGCTGCGGGTGCTGATGCACTCGCGCTATCGCATCTGGGAATGGGTCGCGATCGAGCGACCGGTGGCGGGAGCACGGTGTCAGCGCGGCGATAGCGGGCCTGACTGCGAGGTGGCGGGCACCGCTTCCGGTTGTAGTATCGTGCCGGCGATGTCACTGACTCAGACCACCTGGAAGGTCACGGAAACAAACTCCTCCACCGGCGGGAGTTACCCCAACAACAACGCCCAGTTCGATGCGCTGGAAGGGCTCAATGCCAAGTCCGAGAAAAAATGTGGCGAGCAGCAGGTCACCGAGATCAATGGTGCCGGCAATCCGTTTGCCGGTATCAATGGCTGCGGCAACGACAGGTATCTGACCATCTTTGACGGAACGCTTGAGATCGAGGATGCGGGCACCTACACCTTCGCAGTCGACGGCGATGACGCGGTCGAGTTTTCGATCAATAATCAGATCGTGGCCCATTGGTACGGCGGCCACGGGCAGTGCAGTAACGATAACTGCCGTTGCAATCAGCATACGGGTTCTGTCTATCTGAATGCTGGCACGCATTATGTTCGGTTTCGCCACCAGGAGCACTATGGCGGTGACCAGTACTATCTGCGCTGGCGCCTCAGCACGCCGGACTCCGTGATGACCGACTATATCGTCCGAAACCGTGTGTGTGACCCGGCCGTCGGCCTCGAGGCAAACTGTCGTGTCTATCCCTCCGGCAACTACAAGCCCGCGGGCCTGCTGCAGCGCCATGGTGAGGATGATCGGATGTACTTCGGGCTGATCTCCGGCTCCTACACCCATCCGTACAACATGCGCGGTGGCGTGTTGCGCAAGAACATGGGCAGCATTCGGGATGAGGTCGATCTGCATACCGGGGAATATTCCGATGTCAACGGCATTATCAGTACCATCGACAAGATGCGCATCGTCGATTTCGACAAGGGCACGAACTACGAGTATAGCGGGGGCTGGTTAACGACCGCGCCAATGCCTGGCAGTAGCAGGACGTTTCCAGACTGGGGCAACCCGATCGGCGAGATGCTCTATGAAGCAGTCCGGTATTTCGCCGGCAAGGACGGACCGACGCCGGAGTTCACTCCGACGGACAACGCGGTTGAAACCGTGACGCTGCGCGATTACGCTGGCAGCGCCAGCACCATGGAACTGCCGCTGCCGGCATGGGAGGACCCATTCGACGAAGGCTTCGAGTCGCCGTCCTGGTGCTCAGCCGGCGCGATGCTCGTGATCAGCGATGTGAACCCATCCTATGACACCGAGTTCGTGCCCGGCAGCAGCTTCAGTACCTTCGTTGGCGACAT
>CAYUDZ010000292.1:0-1736 GCA_964443575.1 uncultured Chthoniobacteraceae bacterium
ACGGGGAATACAAAGCTAACCTAAACGAAAGGAATCATATTATGTCTACTCGACAGATCAAAAACAGGAAGTTGAGATTTGCGGAGCCGGATGCGTTTGCGGGGCGTCGGGATCGGGAGGCCGGTGTCGGTGGATAGTGGGCGTGGTTATTCTTGTCATAACTGGTACGCTGGTCGCCAGGGCTGTGTTAAAGAGCAATGGTGCACAAACTGAGGATAAAGCAAAAGATAGTTTCGCGGCACTACCAACCGTTGAGCCGTCCGTCGCGCCGGATGCGTTGGCAGAAATAGCGTCCTTCGCGGAACTGAACACAGTGGCCATGGGTTCTGCGGGGGTATTCATCTATGTGCCCGGCAAAGAGGATTCCTCCGCGATTTCGTCGGCTGCCGCCATGCGCAGCGCCGCCAAGACCATCGAACCGCAGTTGCGCGGCAAGATGGGCTTGTTCTCGCTGAAATCGGGATCGCCGGACTACGAGCAGATTTCCGGTCAAATGTCCGTGCCGGGCGTGATCGCGTTGGCGCCGGGCGGCCGCATGGTGCCGGTGACGGGCGAAATAACCAAAACCAAGCTGGTTCAAGGGTTCGTTGGCAGTGTGCAAAGTTGTGGCGCGGGTGGCTGCGGTCCGAAAGGCTGCGGCTAAGCCGTATGACAGAGATATTGAAATGGGTGACGGAGACGTTGCAGGCGGCGAGCATGGGTCCGATGGCCCTGCCTCTGGCCTTCCTGTTGGGGCTGGTCAGCGCACTGGCGAGCACCTGTTGCACGTTGCCGGCCATGGGCATGCTCGTGGCCTATTCGGGCACCCGGTCGGATACGGACCGAAAATCGGCGTTTGTGTCTGCGGGATGGTTTCTAATTGGAACAGTGCTGGCGCTGGTGATCATGGGATTTGTGGCCGGATTGCTCGGGCAGGCTGCGCAAGCTTTTCTCGGGAGATACTGGAAGCTGTTCGCGGGTGTTGTAGCCGTCGCGTTCGGGCTGGCCGCTCTAAAGCTGTTGCCGTTCAAGTTGCCGAGCAGGGCGAAGGATGACGGCGCGGCAGCCCCGCAAACCGGTGGAAAACTAGGCGCGGCGCTGGGCGGTCTGTTTCTGGGTGGTGGCGTGGCGGCGGTCTCACTGCCCTGCAACCCGGGGATATTCATTGTCATGGGCGCCAGCGTCCTGATGGGCAAGCTGGTTTGGGGAATGGCGCTGATGGCCGCCTTCGCGGTGGGATTCAGTCTTCCCCTTGCCGCGATCCTGTTCGGCGTGTCGTTCGGCAAGGCCTCGCTCAAGTTTGGCAAAGCAGACACCGTGATCCGGAGCGTCGCCGGAGTCTTGCTGGTCGGAGCGGGATTGTATCTGCTGGCGACATTTTAGAGCGAAAAAAGGAGAATAACAATGGGTGACCTGGCAATGGTTGCCGGCAACAGGTTTCCTGCAGCAACAGCGGTGCCATTTGGACATCACCACCACGGTCAGCAGGGACAGCAAAGGCAAAATTCAGTCACTGGCCAACAATACCTTCAGCGAAAACAACGCGGTCTACGCGCCGGCTCTCAACAAGATCACGTATGGAACAGGTGCATCCATAACGCAAACATAAACAGGTCGGATCGGTCAGGCCAACACCGTCGAACAGCATTGCAAGCTGACGCCGCAATTGGCCTATACCAATGTTTTCGAGCTGAACAACAGAAATTTGAAGGGGCACAGGTCCGGGCCGTCCAGACCCAGCAGTTCGCCGTAGGGGC
>CAYUDZ010000293.1:0-1732 GCA_964443575.1 uncultured Chthoniobacteraceae bacterium
TCTGAAAGTATGAATCAATTCACCGCCTTATCCCAGCTGTGTCCGGTAGTGTGACGGAGGACAGGCAAGGCGGGCATGACAAGTACAGCCTAAGGAGATGAAATGACAAACCAAACACAATCCCCCCTCGGTATCTTCGAACGTTATCTCTCCCTCTGGGTGGGCCTCTGTATTGCTGCCGGGGTCGGACTGGGGCTGGCTGTGCCGGGCGCATTTCAGGCTATTGCCTCCCTTGAATATGCCAGCGTCAATCTGGTCGTTGCCGTTTTCATCTGGGTGATGATTTACCCGATGATGGTCAATGTCGATTTCGCCAGCCTCAAGAATGTCGGCAAAAAGCCAAAAGGCCTTTGCATCACGCTGGTGGTCAACTGGCTGGTCAAGCCATTTACCATGGCCGCGCTCGGCATTTTGTTCTTTGAATATGTGTTTGCCGGGCTGGTCGATCCCGCCGACGCCAAGGAATATATCGCCGGGATGATTTTGCTCGGCGTTGCGCCCTGTACGGCGATGGTCTTTGTCTGGAGCCAGCTTGTGAAGGGCGATGCCAATTACACGCTGGTGCAGGTTTCGGTGAACGATATCATTATGGTGTTCGCCTTCGCCCCGCTCGCCGCGCTGCTGCTGGGCGTGACAGATATTATCGTGCCGTGGGAAACGCTGTTGCTGTCGGTCGGTCTCTATGTGCTTATCCCGCTGGGCGCGGGCTATTTGACCCGCAAAAGGCTCAATATTACCGGCGAGCCTGAAAATATCCTGAACTTCACCGCAAAGCTCAAACCGTTTTCCATTATGGGCCTGCTGGCCACGGTCGTGCTGCTCTTTGGTTTTCAGGCTGGAACGATCATCGCTGAGCCGCTGGTTATCGTTTTGATCGCCATTCCGCTGCTGATCCAGAGCTACGGGATTTTCGCGATTGCCTATGGCTGGGGCTATCTCTGGAAAGTGCCGTTCAGCACAGCTGCACCTGCCGCGATGATTGGCACGTCCAACTTCTTCGAACTGGCCGTGGCTGTGGCCATCAGCCTGTTCGGTTTAAACTCCGGAGCGGCTCTGGCCACTGTCGTCGGGGTTCTCGTTGAGGTTCCGGTGATGCTGTCTCTGGTTGCGTTTGCCAACCGGACCCGACGATTTTTCCCTTGAGTGCACTGACCCGCTTTCTTCACCGTGAATAAACCGGGACTGAATAAACCGAATAAACCGGGAATAAACCGAGCAGAATAAACCGGGACAGCATATATTTTCCGTGTCCTCTGTATAAAGTTTTATTGCCGCTGACGCGAAGTTGTGGATCCCGTTTGTGCGAGCGCCTTGCGGCGCGCCAACGGGATGACGGCAACAAAAATATCCATCACCACCGCAACCTCAGCCGCCCCAAACAGATACCCAGCCCGCAGAACGCCGCGAGCGGGATTGTGTGCCAGACGAGGAGGTGCAGCGCGTCATCGGTTGGCTCGACGAAGCGCATGACGAGGTAGCCGAGCGCGGCGACGGAAAGCGTCACCATGCCCCCGGCCCATTGCACTTTGGTCGGCGCGCCTTTCTTCACCAGCCAGAACAGCAGGATGCCCGGCGGGATGCTGAACAGGGCAAGATGCCAGATGCAATGCCAGCTCGTGTGGCCGAATTCCTCGATGAATTTCGCGCCGGTGAGCTCCGGCATCAATTGCTGGAAGAGGACATAGCCCCCAAGCGGGACGAGGAACAAGAGCGGCACGAAGCGGATACGCGG
>CAYUDZ010000294.1:0-1730 GCA_964443575.1 uncultured Chthoniobacteraceae bacterium
GCTGTAAACAAGCGCCTCACGCTTGTCGCAGCAGATGGCTTGTGATTTATTCGGGTTAGTACCAAGCAAGTAGATAGTGCAAATGTAGAATGAGTAAGTCACCACCCAACTTTGCCATCAGCCTGATCTCCCACACCAATGTGGGAAAGACCACACTGGCCCGCACGTTATTGCGTCGGGATGTTGGTGAAATTGACGATCGGGCTCATGTGACCGATCTGAGTTCAGCATTCGAAATGGCAACCGCCAGCGACGGTGCCAAGCTTCTGCTCTGGGATACTCCGGGCTTCGGCGATTCCGTCAGGCTGCTGAAACGGTTGAAAAAGTTAGACGACCCCGTGGGCTGGTTTTTGTCAGCAGTTTGGGACCGCATCAGCGACCGTCCGTTCTGGTGCAGCCAGCAAGCGGTGCTGAACATCAGAGATGAAGCAGATATTGTCCTCTACCTGGTCAATGCCACAGAGGATCCGGGCTCTGCTGGTTTTGTCGAGCCGGAACTTGAGGTGATCGAGTGGTTGGGTAAGCCGGTCATGGTACTGGTTAACCAGACCGGACCTGCAGGTAACCAGGGGATCGACGAAGGAGTGACGAAATGGCGCGAGCTCTTTGAGAGGTATCCCTTTGTCCACGATTGCCTGCCGTTTGATGCTTTTGCCAGATGCTGGGTCCAGGAACATCAGCTGTTCCATCGCATCATCGAAATTGCACCACAAAATAAGCGACAGTTGGTCGAGCGGCTGATCGAGGTGCTTAAGCAAAATAATCGTAGGGTTTTCTCGGATTCGATGGAGTCACTGGCACGCCAACTGGCCATTGCTGCGGCAGATGAAGCCCATGTCGAAAATGTAGGAATCGCCGAGCGCCTGCGTGAGTTTGTTTCACGGGCCGGATTGAAGCTTAGTGAAAAATCACTGAGCCTGCGTGAAACCGCAATGGCAGATTTGGCAACCAGGCTGGATGAGGGGATCCGCTTATCGATGGGCGAGTTAATTTCCCTGCATGGTCTGGCCGGAGATGCCGATGCCATCATCTTTGAGCGGATGCGCGAAAGCTATTCTACTCGTGAGCCGGTGCACGAGGGCATCGCAGCCGTGCTGGGCGGCTTTGTCAGTGGTGCGCTGGGTGGACTGGCAGCGGATATTGCTGCCGGAGGGATGACCTTCGGGGGCGGAGCCGTCGCCGGTGGTATCATCGGTGCCGCCGGAGCCGGCGGACTGGCCAAAGGCTACAACCTGATCCGCGGCCAGCTTTGTGCCATCGGCAAGCCGCACCGCGCGCACCGCGCCGCCTTGGGTGTCGATCCGCTCCACATGGGCGTTGTAGTGAAACGACGCCCCCAGGTGTACGGCCAGATCGGCAATCGCGCGGGCCAGCGCATGCATGCCGCCCTTGACGCACCAGACACCACCAGCCTCGGCCTGCCAGATCAGCGACAGGACGGCGGGCGACTGGTAGGGCGATCCGCCCACATAGGTGGCATAGCGCCCGAAAAGCTGCGCGAGCCTTGGGTCGCTGAACTGCCGGGCGAGTGTTTGCGCCAGAGTCGAAAGAGGCGCCATGTCGGGCACCAGCTGCGGGCGGCGCAGCACCTGGCCGGTGAGCCCAAGGGGACCGCAGGGCCGGAGCCCTTTGCTGCCCCGGAGTCACTCGACGACATCTTCCGGCAATAGTTTTCTCGAAGACGATGGGAGGTATGACCATGGATCCGAAACGAGCATCCGCCCGGCGCT
>CAYUDZ010000295.1:0-1702 GCA_964443575.1 uncultured Chthoniobacteraceae bacterium
GCTGGTTTTGGTGATCGGGATCGTGGTCGATGACGCCATCGTGGTCGTCGAGAACAGCGTCCGCCACCTCGAGGATGGGCTTAGCCCAAAGGAGGCGGCGCATAAAGCGATGGATGAGGTGACCGGACCAGTGATCGCAACGACTCTGGTGCTGCTCTCGGTATTTATCCCGACACTTTTCCTGACCGGCATCACCGGTCGCATGTTTGTCCAATTTTCAGTAACCATTTCAATTGCCACAGTGTTCAGCTCGATCAATGCATTGACGCTCAGCCCGGCCCTGTGCGGTGTGCTGCTGCGCAATCCGGATAAGCAGCGGCAAAAGCCGGCCTTCTTCCGCGCCTTTGATAACCTGCTCGCCAAGACTACTGATGGTTTTTGCGGGGCGGTTGGCTTCCTGGTCCGCCGGGCGGCAATCGCGCTCGTTGTTTTCATCGGACTCTGTGTGTTGGCGGTCTTCGGTCTCGGGCGGTTGCCGGGCGGATTCGTGCCGCAGGAGGATGAGGGCTACACGATTATTGCCGTCCAATTGCCGGATGCCGCATCATTACAGCGTACCCGCGATGTGATACACCAGATCAGTGGTATGGCTCGTGAAATAGAGGGGGTCGCTAATACAGTCGAGGTGTCCGGCTACTCAGCCCTGGATGGTTCTGCAGCACCCAACATGGGCTTCCTGGTCGTCATTTTTGAACCCTGGGAAGAGCGAACTCACACGTTGAATTTTAAGCGCTCACTAATGGAATCCCAGCGCGGCATCATCGGCCAGCTGAAGATGAAGCTGATCAACCTGAAAGAGGCGATCGCCTTTGCCATCGCTCCACCTTCGCTGCCGGGCATTGGGGTCTCCGGCGGCTTCACCTTTATGCTGCAGGATCGTGGCGGGGTCGGTCTGGCAACTTTGCAACAGTATGCCAACAGTGCCATCAGTGATGCCAACGCGCAATCCGGCCTGACTCAGGTCAACACCACTTTCCGGGGCAATGTGCCGCAATTATTTGTCGATATCGACCGCGAGCAGGCCAAAGCCAAAGGCATCCCGCTAAATTCCGTTTTCGAAGCGATGCAAACGTACTTGGGTTCTGCCTACGTCAATGATTTCACCTATTTTGGTCGCACCTTTAAGGTCAAAGCGCAAGCCAACGCTGAGAGCCGCCTGCAACCTGAGGATATTAAAGCCCTGCGAGTACGTACTGCCAATGGCGAGACCCTGCCACTGGGTGCAATCATTGATGTCCAGAGGATCGCCGGACCGCAGTCGATTACCCGTCACAATATTTACCCGGCTGTCAAGATCCTCGGTTCAGCCGCACCGGACTTCAGCTCCGGCGAAGCCATAGCCATCATGGAGGATCTGGCCGCCCAAAGCCTGCCATCAAACCTCGGCTATGAGTGGAGTGAGCTGTCGTTCCAGGAAAAGTTGGCCGGCTCCGGCGGCATGGGCTTCGTTTTCGGTCTGGCCATCATCATGGTCTACCTGATCCTGGCCGCCCAGTATGAAAGCTGGACGATTCCGCTATCCGTCTGTCTTGGCGTGCCCACCGCCCTGCTTGGCGCGGTAGCCGCGGCGATGACCCGTGGTCTCGACAACAATGTCTATACCCAGATTGGTATCATTCTATTGATAGGCTTATCCACCAAATCTGCGATCCTGATCGTTGAGTTCGCCAAGACCCGACGCGAGGGGGGGATGCCCATCGTT
>CAYUDZ010000296.1:0-1701 GCA_964443575.1 uncultured Chthoniobacteraceae bacterium
GCACGACACTATTATAGCGGTCGCCGAGTCCCCGCACCACCACATAGCGACTATCGACAACACTCGTACCGGCAACCTTGGTAAGTGCCCCGCCGACATCTGAAACCCCGGCTTTGGAGAAAAACTCGGAGCCCAGCACATCAGAAAAGCTGTCGAGGGACTGGCGGATATCCAGCATTTCAAATTGTTGTTCCTGCAGTACGTTCTCACCGGTCACCACATAAGCTTCCAGCTCGACGATATCAGCAGCTAATTGCACCCCACGTTCAGTAAACTGGCCGCCACTGACTACTACTCCTGAAACCGACTCACTGATGAAGCCGTCACGAGTAACTGTAATCGAGTAATTACCCGGAGTTATATCCTGAAATGTGTAGTTGCCGCTATCGTCAGCAGTAGTACGGACACCGGTCTCGGTGAGTACCAGTGTAGCTCCCGCGACTGGTTCGCCAAATTCCGAATCCACCACCTTACCACGAATGCCGCCACGGGCATCCTGGGCATGGGCCGCAGTGAACAGAATGCTATTCATAGCCAGCAGCAGGCACAGCATACGCAGCCATGCGCGCCTGTGGGATGCAACAAACCTGAGGTGTCCACCCAATGCCAACTTTGCCATTCTGTAAACTCCTATCATAAGGTTGCAACAAACTGCCTGTGATGTTTAATTTATTGGTGCTGTCGCGGCAAGACTTTCCGGGGGATCAATGCCAGCATCTGCAAGAATCAATAAAACTGCCATTCTGGCGACCGGGATAGCGGCCGGATTCTTGAGCGCCTCAGCAGCCGTGACAGCTTTAGCGAAGTAGTCGTCCGCTTGCTGAGTGAGTCCGAGCGAGACACAGCCGACACCCAGCCGTGCGTAGGCTGGCGGCTGTTCCGTGGCCGGCAGAAATTCCATAGCTTCGGGTGCAGCGGCTAACAGCTGCTCGGCTGTGTCGCGACGCCCTGCGTCGCTCGCGAAGCGTGCCATCGCAGCAACCATTTGATAAAATTCGGGAATACCTCCACTGAGATTGTTATAATGAGGGTACCCTGCTACCAGCGCATCAGTCAGCTCATCTTTCAGCCCGTGCTTCCAGTAAGTGTCAGCCAGCTTCAGGTAGAAGCGACTGGCGTTGGCGCTGACCTTTCTGACATAGTCCTGCAGGGAGGCAGCAAACCCGATAGCAGCCTCGCGATTACCGGATTCGAGCATGATATCGACGATTTCTACCAGCTGTTCCGCCACCGGCAGATACTGTGGTGAGAAGGTGGCTGGCATCAGCGATGAATCAACCTTGAAGTTGCCAGTGCCTTCGCGGCGCAATCGGCCGATGGCCAGCATCGCCCTGGCCAACTCGGTGCGGGAGTCATCTGTAAACGTTTGGAGGATCTCTTCCGCTTCGCTATTGCGGCCAAGTGCTGCCAGTGCGCCCATGACTTGCAGCTCGATCCGCTCGCGAAAAACTCCGCCGAAATATGTCCGACCTGCCAGCACACGCTCGAGCAGTTCGGTTGCTGCTTCTTGCTGTCCCGCTGCAGCCAGGGCATGTGCCAGGCGGGCGCTCTCTTCCCAGTAAGGAAATGGCTCGCGCCGTAATTTCTCAACCAGGCGTGCGGCCAGCGCGGTATCACCGCTCGCGATGGCGGCAGCAATCAGCTGTCTGGTACCCTCGCTGACGACCGAAGCACTGGCTGGTGCCTCCAGCAGCAACTGCT
>CAYUDZ010000297.1:0-248 GCA_964443575.1 uncultured Chthoniobacteraceae bacterium
GTAATGGGGTTGGCCACTACCCCGGCAGTCCAGATAATTGTGCCCGCTTCGACGGCCCCCTGATCAGTGATCACTCGATGCTCCTCGATATCCTTCACCATCGTCTTCAGTCGGACATCGACATCCATTTTTTTGAGGGCGCGGAGGGCCTTATCCGGAAGCGGATCCGGCATAGCCCCGAGAACTTTATCCGCACCATCCATGAGAATGATTTTTGCGTCTCGGGGGTTGATGTGGCGGAAGTCGCG
>CAYUDZ010000297.1:258-1185 GCA_964443575.1 uncultured Chthoniobacteraceae bacterium
TCCACTCCGGTCGGCCCCGCGCCAATGATGGCGATCGTCATCAGCTTCCGACGCACTTCCGCATCCGGTTCGACTTCCGCCTGTTCGAAAGCACTGAGAATCTGGCGGCGGATGATCATGGCATCCCGCAAGCTTTTCAAGCCTTGGGCATACTGCTCCCATTGCGGGTTGCCGAAATAGCCGGTCACGGCACCGAGACCGATGATCAGGTAATCGTAACTGACCGCCCCATGGCCGAGCTGGACCTGCTTGTTCTCCAGATCAATCAAGTTCACCGTGTCCATGATGCAGGACACATCCGGTCGACCGGAAAATATTGCCCGCAGCGGTTCGGAAATATCGGGCATGGTCAAGCCGGCTACCGCCACTTGGTAAAGCAGTGGCTGGAAGAGATGGTGGTTGCTCTGGTCAATCAGGGTGATCCGGGTGTTGGGTGCCTTGAAATTCTGAATAAATTCCAGCCCTCCAAATCCACCGCCGAGGACGAGAATATGTTTTTGCTCCGGTTGGGTCATGGCGGACTTGTAAGCCATCCTGACCCGATAGCCAATGATCGGTTTGGATCATCATCGATCTGATTGCTCGACCTCATTGGGGTGCGGATGGGGTCTGGGAAGTTGGGCTGTTTTAGCGAAGGACGCGATGATCCTGCTTATACGGAGATACCCGGAATGGTCAGCCCACGGTCGTGAAAGCAACGGCACACTGACTAGCCAGGACCATCAAGTATCTATCTGCAACGATTGGGTTTTCTCTAGTCCACTCGCCGCAAGATGTTTTTTAGATTAACGCTTATGGCCCGCTGGGCGGGGCTGGTGACTGTTTCGAATAGGTTGGAATTGGATACGTAGGCGCGGGTAAAGGAATTTAAGTTTTTAGGATTGAAGATTCCAGAGAGACCGCCATCGCCTGGCTTTCCGGACGGCA
>CAYUDZ010000297.1:1195-1672 GCA_964443575.1 uncultured Chthoniobacteraceae bacterium
GTTCAAGAACCCATTCTTTGAATGCCGAAATACTCTGGATAAAAACACGGCGAGTCTTCGCCCAACCCGTCGGTCTTGATCGACCTAACGAAATCGGCTTGCAAAACAAGCACGTTTTTTCTCAGGCGTTAACTATACTACCTGTAGATTCCCCGAAGGCACCGGTGAACTACATACCATTCAAGGCTGTCCCTTTCAATCCCCTTTAGGAAAGCCGTGTATCCTCACCATCTGATTTCCGCCGCTCTATCGGGCAGCGTATCCAGTCCTGTTGTTCGGCGTCCGAGCCGGAATGGGTGGCCGTCGCGAGAACGGTTGCGCTAGAACACAGCATGAGAAGGGCAGCGGCCACAGGATGAAGCAGGCCGGCCGCCGCGAGCACGATGCCGATCCCGTTGTAGCACAGGACCGAAACGAGTAGGATCTCCAGACGACGCCGCACCGCACGAGCCAGGACGATGGCCCGCGGCAGGACGG
>CAYUDZ010000298.1:0-1661 GCA_964443575.1 uncultured Chthoniobacteraceae bacterium
CGCGTGCTCGCGTGATTGCGGTACCCAAACCCGTCCGTCGTTGCGCAATGACTCAGACATTAAAGTCAGCTTCGACTGGTAGTCACCTGCTACCGGGATACAGGTCGGGTGAATCTGGGTATAGCACGGGTTGGCCATATAAGCACCACGCTTGTAACAACGGTATGACGCTGTGACATTGCAGCCTTTAGCATTGGTCGAAAGATAAAAAACATTGCCGTAGCCGCCAGTGCACAGCAGCACTGCGTCAGCCGCGTGGGCACTGATATCACCGCTCACCATATCACGCACCACGATGCCCTTGGCATGACCTTCAACCACTACCAGATCAAGCATTTCAGTACGCGGGTACATCTCGACCGAACCGCGAGCAATTTCTTTGTTCAGCGCCGAATAGGCACCCAGCAGCAACTGCTGGCCGGTCTGGCCGCGCGCATAAAATGTCCGCGAGACCTGGGCACCACCAAATGAACGGTTGGCCAATAAACCACCATACTCACGTGCGAACGGCACACCCTGTGCCACGCACTGGTCGATAATGTTGACACTCACCTCGGCCAGCCGATGGACGTTTGCCTCGCGTGAGCGAAAGTCGCCGCCTTTGACCGTGTCGTAGAACAGACGGTAGACGCTATCACCATCGTTTTGGTAGTTTTTTGCCGCATTGATGCCGCCCTGCGCCGCGATGCTGTGCGCACGCCGCGCACTATCCTGGTAGCAGAAGCATTTTACATTATACCCTTGCTCGCCGAGTGTCGCTGCCGCTGAGGCACCGGCTAAGCCGCTGCCGACCACGATGATGTCGTACTTACGCCGGTTGTTCGGGGCAATTAGCTTGGAATCAAAGCAATATTTCTCCCACTTACTGTCGATCGGTCCGTTTGGAACCTTGGAATCAAGAACTGTGCTCATATATTTTTTCTAACGCTTAGTATTAATCGGTCAGTTGAGTTCAAACCTCAGGCTTTTAGCAGGCCCGATAAAACTGCGATTGGTATGGAGATGAAGCCCGCAAAGACGACCCAGGCAATAATCCTGCCACCCACCGACAGCCCCCTCGCCCAGTGGAGGTTGCGAATTCCCAGCGATTGCGGGATGCTGGCGATACCATGGCTCAAATGCATGAATAGCAAGGCCATCGCCAGGATGTAAAAGGCCGAGATATACCAGTAGCTGAAGCCGGCAACCATCATGGCGTGCGTGTTATGCCCCTTATGCGGGTCGGCATCCTGTAGTGTGATCCCCCACTTCTTGTCCAACTCGATGTAAGCAGGCTGCATCGTGCCATCGGCAAATTTGATCATCTCCTGGTTGTATTCATGCCCGGGTACCGTGCGCACCGTAAAGTGCATCAAATGAAAAATGATGAAAGACAGAACGATTAGCCCGCTGAGAATCATTGAGCGTGAATAAATCGTCGATTTGGTCGGGCTCGAAACCGCATAACGCTCAGGCCGCGCCTTACGGTTGGCTATGCTCAGCTGGATCGTGCAAACAATGTGCAAGCCGACGATTCCCAGCAAGGCCACACGGATCACCCACAGCAATGCCCCCAAGTCATGCAGCTTATAGGCATACGAATTGATCCAGTCAGGACCCAGGTAAATTTGCAAATTTCCAGCCATGTGGCCGATCACAAAAAGCACCAAGAATAATCCCGT
>CAYUDZ010000299.1:0-1649 GCA_964443575.1 uncultured Chthoniobacteraceae bacterium
GTCATGTCGAGCAACTAATTTTGCCCAAAAAGCAGGGCAACACTATTTAAAAGGTGACAGAAAGTTGCTACCATCCGATATATAAAAAGCAGCTCACCCTTGCACGTAGTAGATCTTCCATTAGTGTTATCCATACCTGTTGTCGAGCCTTACTCTGCACCTTGAGTCTTTTGCTTTGGTGGTCCATCGGGAACCCCGTCCGGTAGTTTTTTACTGCTTCTCAGTGCAGGCCTGGGTGAGACTGCTCATTTACTAATCCTAATGGTATACCCATGAAAATAATACAAATCCGAGAAAATACCGCGGGTATCGATATCGGAAGTGAGCATATCTTTATTGGTCTTGCCGATGATTCGGTCCATCAATTTGGTACGTTTACCTGCGAGTTTCGTGCAGCCATTGAGCTGCTCACCGCCCGCGGGGTTCAAAGTATTGCGATGGAATCGACCGGTGTCTATGGCGTCGTTCTCCATGAAATGCTCCAGGAGGCCGGATTCGACGTCTGGCTGGTCAACCCGGCTCACCTTCGCTATGTGCCCGGCCGCAAGAGTGATGTGGCTGATTGCCAGTGGCTTCAGCAGCTTCACAGCTACGGGCTGCTGGCTAATAGTTTCCTTCCCGATCCGGCCATTAAAGCCTTGAGGGCGTACCTGCGCCTGCGAGAACGCTACATCAGTGAATCGGCCAAGGCCGTCCTGCACATGCAAAAAACCCTGACGCTGATGAATATCCGCCTTCACCAGGTGATTTCTCAAATTCACGGAGCCAGCGGCATGCGGGTGCTGCGGGCGATTCTGGATGGGGAGCGGGATCCTGAAGCATTGGTCGCTCTTTGTGATAAACGAATTCAGGACAACAAACACGACCAGGTAGTTGCCTCTCTGGAGGGACACTACCGACCGGAATATCTGTATGAGCTGGCCGATGCGATCGATTGCTATGAGTTCTACCAGGGCAAATTGAACGAGTGTGACCGGCAGATCGACGGGGAATTAAGCCAGTTGGCCGGCCAACAACCCGTTCCGAACGAGTACGGAAAAGCCAAACCAATTCGCCATAACAAACCCGCTATCAACCAGCTTCACCAAAAAGTGGTTCGGGCCGCTGGCGGAATCAATGCGAACGATTTGCCGGGGCTTACCGATTATTCAGCGCTTCGCCTGATGGGTGAAATCGGGGTGGATTTGTCCCCATTCCCAAAGGAAGGCCATTTTACCAGCTGGCTAAAACTGGCTCCCGGCAAGAAACAATCCGGCAAACATATCCGGAAACATAAATACAAATCTGCTCCGCGGGCTGCTGAGATTTTTAAACAAGCCGCACAAAGCCTGCTGGAAAGTAAAAACCACGCCCTTGGCGCCTTTGGCCGCCGGATACGGGCACGGCGAGGCCCTGGCGTTGCAATCAAAGCGGTTGCCCGCAAACTGGCGATCCTGTATTACCGGGCGATGACCCAGGGCATGGACTACGTGGAGCAAGGAGTGGAAGCCTATGAAAAACAGTACCAGGAGCGGCGATTGCACATGCTGCACAAACAGGCGTCACAGCTTGGATATGCCTTAGTGGAACTCAATGAATAAAACTGTCACCGGTAGTAAGAGAGCGGAGCGAACGCATGGAGGGATCTCCTAAGGAAGGCTATGGTTCAA
>CAYUDZ010000300.1:0-1649 GCA_964443575.1 uncultured Chthoniobacteraceae bacterium
CGTCGGGTTGCTCAAGCGCATCTGTTCCATGCACGCCGGACTGATCCTGGTCACTGGCTCCACCAGCAGTGGCAAGTCCACCACGATCGCCAGTCTGGTCAACGAGATCAACAAAACCCGCCCCTGTCATATCCACACCATCGAGGATCCTATTGAATACCGGCACCAGAGCCAGCGGGCCTTCGTTACCCAGCGCGAAGTGGGGCGCGACACGGCAAGTTTTGCCGAAGCGCTGCGATGCAGCATGCGGCAAGATCCCGATGTCATCGTGGTTGGCGAAATGCGCGATCTGGAAACCATGACCGCCGCCCTGACCCTGGCCGAGACCGGGCATCTGACGTTCGCCACGCTGCACACGTCCGATGCCGTGCAATCGGTCTCGCGCATTATCAGTGTCTATCCTGCCGCACATCAAGCCCAGGTACGTGTACAACTGGCCTCCACACTCCAGGTTGTCCTGAGTCAGAAGCTGGTGCCCTGGTCGGACGGAAATGGCCGATCGCTTGCTGCCGAAATCCTTGTGGCGACGCCAAACATGCGCGCCATGATCCGCGAGGAAAAAACGCACCAGATGCGCACTGCCATGCAGACCGGCGGCGAATTCGGTATGCAGACCCTCAACCAGTCGCTGCTGGCCCTGTTTTGCCGCCGCAAAATCGACCGCGCCACAGCCCTCGAATTCAGCGAAGACAAACCAAATTTACTTGAAGAACTCGATCACCACATCGGCCAATCGCCGAAACGGAAAGGCACACGATGAAACGATACTTTGCCATGCTTCTTTTCCTGCCTCTGATCCTGCTCGTAACGGGCTGCGAGCCCGATGACGACGACGTGCGCGGTGAACTGCCCGTGACTCCCGCCACAACAACCCTGACCGGCGAAGAGAAGACCGTCATCCTAACGGCCGATGTGACCGTGGACGGCACGGACCACGAATCAATCGTCTACCCGTTGGAGTGGTCCGTGAGCGACCCTGCCGCAGGTAGCATCGCCGCGCAATCCGCGAACAGTGCTGTCTACACGCACCTATCTGAACAAAGCAGCATCAACATCGTCACTGTGCGAGATCAGCTTGCCCGCGAAGGCCTGGCTACGATTGTATGGGAACCCGAAACCGTATACTATTAATTTGAAAAGCATCACTCCATTTCCGCCGTCCCCATGAGACGCTATCCAGACGGACGGCTTTCTGCTCGACTTTTGTTTCCGCATCTGACAGGTTTGCTGAATATTTATGAGACGCATATTCAATATCTTAGCGGTTAGCCTTTTTTGCTGGGCGTGATCATCGTTCCAACCGCCCACAAGCTTGAACAGGCCCGTGCCGATCATCACGTATGCTGCTCGCACGACTGCGGGCATGGACTGTCCGATTCGGAAAAGCACGATGCCGAGCATTGTCCGATCTGCCAACTGGCCCTACTAAGGATTCATTACGAATTAACTTGAGCATTTTAAGGGTTTACATTTTTGATTGTTTTGCAATGATATTTTCATGCAAACATCAATTGATAAAATCAAAATACGTAATGATCTTCTCAGGCAGGCTCTAAGCTAAAGCAATATCGGCTATATGTGGCTGCTGAAGCCATGGCAAAGGGCGAGATAATCGGGGTGGCAAAGGGGGTGGCAGAGGGCGAGATAAT
>CAYUDZ010000301.1:0-1646 GCA_964443575.1 uncultured Chthoniobacteraceae bacterium
CCAAGTGGTGCCTGTCCCATCACCAGGAAAACTTCCTCTACACCCACTGGGATGAAATCTGCGAAATCTGTGCGGCTTACGATGTCAGTTTTTCAATTGGTGACGGCTTGCGTCCAGGATCGATTGCTGATGCCAACGACGAAGCGCAATTCGGTGAATTGGAAGTTCAGGGGGATTTGACCAAGCGAGCCTGGCAGCATGGCGTGCAAGTGATGAATGAGGGGCCGGGCCATGTGCCGATGCACATGATTCAGGAAAATATGGAGAAGCAGCTCGAGTGGTGTGATGAAGCGCCATTCTACACGCTGGGGCCATTGACGACCGATATAGCGCCTGGTTATGATCACATTACCAGCGGCATCGGCGCCGCGATGATCGGCTGGTACGGCTGCGCGATGCTTTGTTATGTCACCCCAAAAGAGCACCTCGGCCTGCCGGATCGCAAAGATGTCAAAGACGGCGTCATTTCTTACAAAATCGCAGCCCATGCCGCCGATCTCGCCAAAGGCCATCCCGGAGCGCAGTACCGCGATAATGCACTGAGCAAGGCACGCTTTGAGTTCCGCTGGGAAGATCAATTCAATTTGGCGCTCGATCCGGAAACTGCCCGTGAATTTCATGATGAGACGCTACCTGCTGAAGGAGCCAAGGCAGCGCATTTCTGTTCGATGTGCGGACCGAATTTCTGTTCGATGAAGATCACTGAAGACGTCCGGCGCTACGCTGCCGAGAAAGGGATCTCCGAGCAGAAAGCACTTGATGAGGGGATGCAGGAAAAATCTGATCAGTTCCGCGCTGCGGGAGGATCAGTTTATACCAAAGTATAATTTTTGTAACGAAGTGAGCTGAAATTTCACAATTTTGGCAGAAAAGTATCTTTTCTAATTTTAGCACTTGGCAGGGTTGCCGAAATCAGGCATAAGCAGAATCCCGGATATGCTTGAACTCACAACCACAACACACATTCATCCAACCAAATGAACAAATTTCCTGCTGTTGCACTGTGCCTTGCTCTCGTCGGACTTTTTATTTTTCCCGCACCGGTTCAAGCAGCTGATAGTAGCAAAGAGAAGAAGTCGTTTTTCGAATTACTCTTTAAACGCGACAAGAAACCGAAAGCTCCATGCGGTGCACTGTATGATCCGAAGATGATCGAAGCTGCAGACATTGCCAAGGTTAGGGCCCGTTCGCGGTCGATCAAGCGGTGCTGGCGCTACGTCAAGCGGGCACTGGTCGCAGCTGATGTAGTCGACCGCTACCCCGGGACAGCTTATGCCAAATCGGCCGGTCGCGAGTTGAGCCGTAACTTCGGGTTTCAGCGGATTCCTGTAGACTGCCCATTCGATGCACCGGTTGGTTCCATATTAGTTTATGGCGGGCGCGGCGCCGGCCATGTTGAAATCCGTACCGAAAACGGTTTTGTCAGCGACTATGCGTCGCATAAGCCGTCACCCAGGCCGCTGATCGGGGTCTACGTTAAACCGCTGCAGGAGCGGGGGTAGAAGAATATCCAACATTCAACGTTTAACATTCAAAGTTGAACGTTGGCCCCTTCGCTCTTATGGCTGGGTTGTACTATGCCGCGAGGAGTCTAGCCCGAATCAATCACAAGCCATCTACTGCGACCAGCGTGAGGCGCTTGTCTA
>CAYUDZ010000302.1:0-1642 GCA_964443575.1 uncultured Chthoniobacteraceae bacterium
CCCGCCGCAAACTCACCAAAAGCTGCCAGCCAATCCCTTTATCATTGGGGCCATTGTCATAAAACGGGTCAGACATCCACTGCCAAAACTCGCGCATTGTCCGGCTTGCGCTCGGAATCAGCCGCGAGAATAGACCGCTGGTCGCGCCATACTCCCAGAAAGCTAAGAAGAGCCCCAGAATTAACAGCGAAACCAGCGCCGCCTGCACATTTTTATCGCGGAGAAGCCGTGTCATCCTAGACCCCAAACTGGTCGATTTGCTGCTGCACGTAGGCAGCCGGATCGAAGGTGTCAAACATCAGCGTTTCTGTCCGCAGGGTTTCAGTGGGCGGATTTTGACCTAACTCGACCGCCAATTCACGGGCAAGATCTGTAAGGAAAATATCAGTACCAATAACATCGTGATCAGCCGACTCTGTTGGCAAGAAATCCCAGCGCACCAACTGCGAGGAAATCCAACGCGAGAAGCTCTGCCACGGATAGGGATCGAAATCAATCCGATCAGGAATGCTGAACTCATTGCCCTGACCATCTTCAAAATTGCCCGTCAGCACCGCTTCGACCACTTCCACAGGTTGGTTAAGGTACTCACGTGGCGAAATAGCGGCTGCGACCTCGGCCCGGTTAGCCGTATCACTGGCGTAGGCAGCACCATCAATAATCGCTTTGTTGATAGCGCGGAAGGTGTTGGGGTTCTCAGTGATCCAGCTCTCGCCCGCCGCAAACGCACAGCAGGGATGGCCTGGCCAGAGATCCCACAGTCAGACGAGCCACACTGTCCGGCGGCGGTACAGGCTCGATTTGCACATCCACGTCCGGATCGAGACCACCCGTTGCCAGATAGTAACGAATGAGGAGGTTGTGCATCGAGAAGGGGAAGGGCACACCAATGCGGAAGCCCTTGAAGTCGGCGGGGCCGTTAATCATGCCTTGGTATTTGTTGGCAACGGTAATTGCCTGACCATTGATATTCTCGATACTGGCCAACTTAGTCGAGAAAGAAGCTGAACCGAGACCCAGAGAGATCGAAATCGGCATCGGCGCGAGCATATGATAGGCATCCAGCTCACCGGCGATGGCACTGTCGCGGACAGCGGCCCAGCTTGGCATTTTCACAACATTGACATTGAGACCATAGCGCTCGTAAAAGCCCAACGGCTCAGCCATGATGATTGGCGTGGCGCAGGTAATCGGAATAAAGCCCACCTGCAAATCCGTTTTCTCGAGGGGGCCGGCGTCTTCTTGGGCGAGCGCGGCTTGATCCTCGCGGCGGGGCGCACTAGCCAGCGCAACCAAAGCGGCACCAGCGGCAACACTACGAATAAAGTGACGGCGAGTTGTCGGCTTGAGGCGACGAGCATCATTAAAAAATTCGCCAGCACGGGGGCCAAAGGCGGCCGCAAAGGCATTATCCAGGCCACCAGCGAGGCTCACGAGGTCGCGGCAGAGTTTTTCGCGGTTGGCATCGCCCCGACCCGCCATCTTGAGGAACAAGGCGGTACGCAGTTCGCTTTGAGCCATGGCATCAGCCGCTTTGAAGGCGGACGGCTTGTAGAGCCCCATTTTCACGAGATCATCGATTAAATCGACGGGATCGCTCGGCATTGTCGAGGCGAACTCCCAATGATCACGAGACAGATGG
>CAYUDZ010000303.1:0-1635 GCA_964443575.1 uncultured Chthoniobacteraceae bacterium
AGTGCCGGCCCTGCGGCCACCTCGTTGTCCAGCAGGTCGCCGTCGGTGAAAATGTAGTGGGCAATCAGATCGGCCCGGGCGGAGCCGATGGTAAGCAGGATCGCCGCGCAACAGGCAGCGAAGTGGGTCAATGGAAGCGGATGGTTCATTTTATGAGTGTGCGTGGGGATGGGGACGGGTGCGGGTCCAGACCTCAGCAAAAAGCCACATTTTGGCTACATGTTCTCGCAAGTTAAAATCCCTTGGTTCAATGATGCAACGATCGTTGCGCGTGAGTATTGCGTTGTCGGACGGGCTTGCCCTCCGATTGTACCAGAAGAGAGCGGTGCATCAGGATCGGGGGCCAAGGCCGCCCGACAACGTTTTCAGCCCTTCCGTCATTGCTTCACCCTTGATTCGGCGGGAATCCTACTTGCGACAAAAAACCCTAAAAAAACTGCGTTTAGTGAGTTCTGGGGTCATAGAAATATGATCTCCCCGCCCATGGTGGCAGCGAGCCTGAAAGTCCAACCCGGAAGGAAGGCCACAAAAAAAGCTCCGGGTCCCCTCAGTTTTTCGTCGAAATACTGAAGGTGCCCGGAGCGGTGAAAACAGGCGCAGATTTTATGGTTCCAACTGCTTGGCTGCGGTTCAATTTCAGGCGACTCGACGACGGCGGAGCAGAACCAGTCCTACCGCGATGCCGAGTAGCATCAGTGCACTTGGCTCTGGAACTTGGCTGATCTGGCCGAAGTTGATGCCGATACCGTCACTACCGGAGTTACCTGAGATCGTGAATGCAATTACGCCACTTCCGTTGGTGCTTAGGTTATCCCAATCCACGACGGTCGTAGTGTTATCGAGAATGCCGTGAGAGACATCCGCACCCCCACTACCAGCAGTCAGCGACCAGGTCTGGGTGGGGCCATTGTTACCCCGCGACCCATAGAACAGAAGGTCGTAATTCGATGCGACATCCAAACCGGCAATGGTCACGGTGAGCTGAGCTGCGCTGCCATTTGCGAAGAGGCTGTCTCTTGTTGCAGTCGCTGCAAAACCTGCAACAGCAGCAGGCAATGCCAGATCGTGATCCGCACCGTCGCCAGCATCGCCACCATTACCGTTGCCAGTATCGGCGACGGTGGCCGTCCACACAGTGTCTACTAGCGCAACCGCTCCTGTTGTCGCGGCACTGGAGGTGCCACCGAAGGCGAGGTTGTTCTAAGCGGGGTTGGTGATGGTGGTTTCGTTACCTCCTCGACCGAAGTCGATCAGGACAGTCGCAGCTTGCGTGGCTGCCGGGGCGAAAGCGAGTGCCAGCATAGCAGCACCCGCGCGTGTGAATTGGATCTTGGTTCGTGTATTCATAATCTTTTAATATGGTTTTCGTTGGTGAATTGTTGAGGTAATCCCCTCAAGATCTTCGAAAAGCAACCAATCAAGCAGATTGACGCAAGGATTTTTTTTCTATTCTTTATTGCTTCCCGTATGTTTTCCATCAGGTTCAGGATCAACCATGCGGACTAAAAATTTCACCACCCTGACCGAGCACGTCGCCGAGCAGATCCGGCAGGATATCATGGAAGGGAAGTGGCGGGATGTCTTGCCGGGGCGCGACCGCCTGACTGATGGGCTTGGGTGCAGCCACTGGACGGT
>CAYUDZ010000304.1:0-1606 GCA_964443575.1 uncultured Chthoniobacteraceae bacterium
CCGGGTGGGTCTTGAGGTACTCGTGCACAGCGGTCTTGGGGTTGTTGCCTGGCCCCCAGGGGCGGTCGGGGAACATGTCGGCCGGCAGGTCTTCGATGATGGTGTCGAACACCACGCAGTAGCTACCGAGGGTGACCAGCGGCGCATAGGCGTGCAGTTCGGCGAGGGCGTGGTCGTGGGTGTGGTTGCTGTCCAGGCACACCAGGATGCGCTGGTGGTGCTTGGCGATGGTATGAACTTGCTCAATGATCTCCTCGGCAATGGACGAACCTTCGATCATCTGGATGCGATGGGCCATCGGGTGGGCTTCGATGGCTGCGCGGTTGTGGGCGCGGATGTCGATGTCGATACCGAGCACCCGGCGCCTTGGGTTTTGCGGGTCGAGCACTGTGCCCTACTCAACCGCATCGCAGTAGTCGAGCATAGCAAGCAGCGAGGCGCTGAAGATCAGCGAGCCGCCGTGGGCGATGCCGGTTTCAGTACCCCTGGAAATCAGAAACTGCATCACACCATTTGTCTCTGATTTTGGACAACAAATCATACACGCGTTCAACTGCTACCTCTTCTGCGATAAGCCCGTGTGCCAAGTCGTTTCTTTGTGCGAATAAGGTCGAAAGCCGTAACAAATGTTGCCGCAACCAAGCTTTATCGCCTTCGGCGCCTATCCAGCCCGTCAGAATGCTATTCAGCGGTACCGGATGATCACCAAATTGAAGTTGGAGATTGCGAAAACGTTGCGCATGCTTCTGTCCGAATTCGCCCACTGAACGCCTTTTGAAATCTCGCCGTATCCCACCTTCGCACGCTGCGAAAAGCGCCAAGGTTGCGAAGACGCCATGCCTGACATCGAACCGCCGCCGGTATGCTTGCCATTCGCGCTGCGTCATGCCATAGAGATCATCGTCGATCTCTGCACTGAGCATGGCCCCGCACTGGACGGCCGCCCGCAGCCCATGGAGTCCATCCTTGGTCGCAATGTACCAATTGAAAGCCCCATTGATGTCGGGGAAGATTGGGCCGTTCATGCATCACCCAGAACGACCTCAAGCACTTTGGCTAATCCGTTCTCATTGAGCGGGAACCCCCCTCGTCGTGATCGATCCGGATAGGCCGACCAAATCCATTCGCGGTCATAGGAAGACGCTTCAGGCTCCCCTTCAACAACGGGCTGCGCGGTATCCGCGATCAGTTTGACTTCGCCCCTGGGTCCGGTCACATCGATGCGCCCGACCCCCCCGATGATAACGCTGGCAACCGGAACGAAGGTCACAAGGAGTCGACCTATTTTGACTTCAAGCCCTGGTGCTTCGTAGAACCCGAGTGTTTCCTCGGAAATAGAATGCCGAGTCTCGATGATCTGCTCCGCCGGCACGCCAGCGTCCATCAGCCATTGGCGCAACTGATCGATCAGTTGCCGGAGCGAGGCCAACCACTTCGCTTTGCGCTTATCCCAATCAACGGACTCCGACGCGAATTGCACCGCTCTTAACTGATGCTGTTTGACGATTGTTTGCAGGCTGCTCATACGAAACACTCTCCTCTAGCAAAAAATTCACCTCACCCGCCGCAAATACCCATCCGGCGCGACCCTGATCAGCAGCTTGTG
>CAYUDZ010000305.1:0-1549 GCA_964443575.1 uncultured Chthoniobacteraceae bacterium
GGAAGGGGTGGCAGGGTGGTCAGCCCCAGCTCGCACGCGCCGGTCGGTCGATGACCCCGGTCGCGGCTGGCCGCAGGCTAGTGCATCCGGCCGGCGATGACAAACCCAGGTTTCCAAGACTTCACGTGCCCCGCATCACTCATCGACATGCCTGCTGTCAGATGACTTATCATCGTTGCCTAACCCTGCCATCTCGCGGCTGTGTCGGGCGAGTTCCGCCAAGCCATCGATGACCGGCAGCACAACGTCCGCGCTGGACGGGTGCCGGTGGATAAACGCATCGGCAAAGAATAAGAGGTTTAAGTGATGGAAGCCATTCGCGCAATCCAAACCGTGGAGAATGGAGAGATCTGCATCCAGTTGCCCCTGCAATTTTGGGGACAACAGGTGGAAATCATTGTTCTAAGCCCCTCGCAGGATTGCCCGCAACCGGTGGAGAATCGAAAAAGCCTGCGTGGTTGCCTGAAACAATACGCCAGGGCTGACTTGATTGCACAGGAGCAATCCGCCTGGCAATCCGCGGCGGGCGCAAAACATGAGCCTCGTTGATGCCAACATAGTCCTGCGCTATCTGCTGGATGACCACGTCGACCTCTCCGCCAAGGCGACCGCGATAATCGAGAATCAGTCAGTGACACTTCCCATCGAGGTCGCCTGCGAAGTGGTGTATGTGCTGCAGAAGGTCTATCGGGTGGAGCGAAGAGAGATACAGCGACAACTCGGGAGCCTGCTGAGCGAGAACCTGGTGACCATGGAGAGACCATCGGTTTTCTTGCGGGGGCTGGCATGCTACTGCGAGAGCGGGCTTGATTTCGTCGATGCCCTGCTCATCGCCTATCACCTCGTGGATGGCGAGCCGGTGTTCAGCTTCGACGACAAACTTAACAAACATTTGCTGCGCTCTCGTGGCGGCAGCTAGCCATCATCCGTGAGTGTCGGGTGTCATTGCGCCACATCTTGTTAGTGCCGACCGATCGGCGCGGATACCTCATGAGCTATTGCTTTACCTCATTTCGCCAATTGATAAACGTACACAATCCTTCAAGATCAGGAAACATGGTGCGGCTACTGACACCGTGACGATCCAGCGAAACAAGCAACGGTTTGCGCAAGTTTTCAGGAACTTGTATCTCTACCACGGCCTTTCTGATTTTTGGGTTTTTATCCAACGCGACAAATCTCCCAGCTCTTATCGAGTCGTGACGGTGAAGGAGTGATTCTCCCATGCTCCTGAGGTCTTTTAACATCTTCCTTTCGCGCTCCGGTCTATCGATTTCCGGATTCTCTCGCGAGATGCCAGGCAGTAGATTACCCTGCGTTGATTGGCCGCGAAAAAGCACCAGTTCAGAATCGCGGTGAGTCGATTCGATTATTTTCACAAAATGGGCGAAGCCCTTAATTTTGAACATTTGCACAATGCCCTCGTAGGCATATCAACAGAGTCAGGCAGGGGAACGGTCGTTTGAACCCCTATGGTCGCTGGTAAGGGTGGGCCGTGTTATTTCTGATGCTGAGCTCGACGCCTTGCGGGTGGGACGCACCTTCGCGC
>CAYUDZ010000306.1:0-1540 GCA_964443575.1 uncultured Chthoniobacteraceae bacterium
GCGAGAGCGTGCTGATGATGAGCCTGCGGCTACGGTAGCGGCCACCCGTTCATCGCTTTTTGCCTGGGCCAACCGGCGGATGGCATCACGAATTTTACTGGAATCGTTGAGGATGCTCGGCGAGTCGCCTTGCGGCACCCCGATCATCGGCTGGTTGTAGGTCTGCTCGGTGCCCCAGACGTCATACCATTTCAGCTGTTCCTCCGCCGACATGTCGGCAATGCCATTGAACCATGCGACCTCATTCGGGGTGCCCATCGGTCCGCCCTCGGCCGAGGTGCCGTTGTCACCGTTGATGTAGATGACCAGCGTGTCGTCGAGCTTGCCCATGTCGTCAACGGCCTGAATCACACGGCCGATCTCGTAGTCGGTATAGGCGGCATAGGCCGCGAAGACTTCGACCTGCTTGATGAATAGCTTCTTCTCGTTGTCCGTGAGCTGGTCCCAGGGCTTGATTTTTTCGGCGGGCCAGGGTGCCAGCTTCGCGTCTTGCGGGACGAGGCCCAGCTTCTTCTGGTTCTCGAAGATCGTCTCGCGCAGCTTTTCGTAGCCGCCGTCGAAGAGCTTCATGTCTTCGATCTTTTTGCCCCCTCTTGAGAGATCGCAGGGGAGCACATCAGTGCGAATATTAGTAATAGTGATTTCAGTATACTGATGTTGATTATGCTTTTTTGGTTGGCAGTGGGTTGTTTCATGACTCCATTTGAAACATTTACAGGGTACCTGCCGAGAATATTGAATATCCCAAAAACGCAAGTTTGCTTGTATTAGTGAAATAAGTTTATTGATAAATAAATAATGTCGGCTAACGGCACCACTCCCACCACTCCCGTTAGGATCCGTCACTTAATTGGCCCTGAGCAGCTGACCACGGCCATCGGCCATGCCAAGTTAGAAGTCTTGCAGCTGGGTGGTGGTGGCGAATCACTGATAGAAAGCATCGTCTGCCCGGATTGCAGTTTTAGCTATTCGTTGCTTGGCCCGCCGTTATTCTTTCGCGGGGAAGTGGCTGCAGATGCTTACACGCTCTGTTTTGTAACCAACAGCCCAGAGCCTTCCCATTCGTTTAATTTTGCGACTACGCATACTGATAGTTACATGGGCATTTTTCCACTTAGTGGTGAGCTTTGTGCTACTACGTGTGGGAATTTTGGCAATGCAGCATTGACGGTTTCTCGGAAGTTGCTTGAAGAAGCGGTAGAAAGTTGTTTTCCGGGCTTTCCTCAAAGTTTACTAATGCATGGTGGTGCCAGAAGGATTAGCCCATCGGCAGCACTCAAGCTGCAGCAATTCATTAACGTCCTGCTGAAGACGTTTGACTCGCCTGGCAGCCTACTGGGGCATCGACCAGCCTGCCGTGAGCTGCAGGCGGAGTTAATCGGAGCTTATCTGACTGCCATTTTAAACGATGGCAGTGAGGATGCGCCAAAGCGTGGAGGTCTGCGGTTCACCCGGCGCTATCAGGTACTACGCAAGGCACTGGAAATTATCGAAAACTCTTATGCAGCTGAGTTGTCAATGCAGGTATTGTGTCAGGAAC
>CAYUDZ010000307.1:0-1520 GCA_964443575.1 uncultured Chthoniobacteraceae bacterium
GCTAGCCGATTACACGCAGCTTGCCACAGCCGCCAGACGGCGCGGTGTCTTTTCGGTACTGGCCCCGGCCAGCCGTCGCCGGGCGCTGGACGAGGTGGCTAAGCAGGAGAAATTGGCGGCACATTTTGCCGCCAGTGCGATCCAGGTAATCAACCAACTGCGGGCAAACCGCGCGGTCGTCATAGCCCCCACCCCATGGTACTCGCCGACCATCCACTGGCTGACATCGCACGGCATCCCGGTAGTATTTGCCAGATCCGGTGAATTCTGCGCCATTAAAACTAAGGCTACGGAGCAGAACCGGTCCTTTACCGAGGGCCGCAATAATGAATTGCTCGCTGCCCTGCAGCACTGCTGGTCAGGCGACAGCCCGCAACCAGAGTGGTCAAGTGGTAAACGCAAAAACAAGAAGCGGGCGACCACTAAAGCAAGCAGGATCCAGACCGGTGAGCAACTGGATACACCAGTCACCGTGGCTGTGTCACACTACAACCTGGGAACTTTAATGCAGGAAACACTCGATTGCCTGCAGGCCCAGGATTACCCGCACCAGAATGTGGTAGTGGTCGATGATGGCTCGACGGATGCTGAGGCACTCGAGGCATTCCACGCCTACATAGAGCGCTATCCGCAATTTACTTTTGTTGAGCTACCCCACGAGGGCTACTGGAGCCCGCGCAACCATGTAGTGGAAACTACCGCCGACCCATTCATTATTATCGTTGACGGTGACAATCTACCAGTCCCGGAGATGACTTCTGACTTCTGTCGTGCGCTGCAGCGCAACCCGCGTGCCGATGCGTTCTCCTGCTATATCACATCGTTCGCGGACGGCCAACAAGACGCTGATGGTGAGCTGGTTTTCAAGGCCACCAACTACCCTTCAGGCAGCGATCTGCTGGGCGGGCTGCGCCGCAATGTTTTCGGTGATACCAATGCGATTTTCCGGACCAAGGTGATCCGCAAACTCGGTGGCTATCGCGCCAACTTCGATAACCCATACGCCGATTGGGACATCTTCATGCGACTGGCCGCTGCAGGCTACCGCCACGAGGTACTACCCAAAGTCCTGCTGCACTACCGCAGCCACACCAAAAGCATGATCCGGCAGCGTAATACTTATCTGTCAGAGACCGAGTTACTCAGCCTGCATGACCCTACCACCTGGAAAACCGATCCGGCAACCCGCCGTCGATTGGCTCGCGCGTTGCATAACATTCTAACCTGAGTAACCACCGATGAAAACGCATCAGGATAAACCGAAGCCAGCTACTGTGGCCGAAGCAGTTGCGGCAGGAAATGAGCCGGATGCAGTCGCACAGATTCGCTCGCCACGCGAACCGCGTCTGGCCCTGAGCAGCAAACAGAATGAAATGCTGGTCGAATTTCATGGCTCCGGAAATGGCAACAAGAGCCAGGCCGAGCGTTGTGCACAGCTCATTTCTGCTTTTTTACCCTACCGGCGAATGCTCTGCTGGAGCTATCTGCCATCGATTAAATCGTTGCGCGTCGATATTGTT
>CAYUDZ010000308.1:0-210 GCA_964443575.1 uncultured Chthoniobacteraceae bacterium
CGAGAGTGGCCAGGGAGTGTATGCGTTGATCGATTACGTCAATTTCAAAGGGGAAGGCACCAGCCCGACAGAACGTTATAACGGTCAGGGGTGGGGTCTGCTACAGGTGCTGATGAGCATGAACCCGGTTGAACCGGGCCCGGCAGCGCTGAATGAATTTGCCCGTGCAGCCGAGGAAGTACTGGTCAGACGCATCGCCAATGCACCGCC
>CAYUDZ010000308.1:220-962 GCA_964443575.1 uncultured Chthoniobacteraceae bacterium
ACCGCCGGAACGTCGTGAGGCGCGCTGGCTGGCCGGATGGCGCACCCGTTTAAACTCTTACCGCCCACAGAACCTGCTGAGTGGCTATTAATATCGCTCACGATTTACCGCTCGTCTTTTAAAAACGAGCGGTAAATCACGCTAATCTTGTGGCGTCAAACGGTGTTGGCGTACAAGTATCCTGAATTTTGTGAGGATGAGTCCTTAAAAAACTTCAGGGAGCGAACAATGCAAAATATTCTCGACAATCTAACCCGCACTATCCAGCTTGGTCATACTTCCCGGCAGGACGCCGTCAATAATGACCCGTTACTCAAGCAGCTGGGCGGAACCAACAACAACCGGTCTTACACGACCTCGCCTTTCGGCAATTACGGCCGTTGGGGTTTCAGCAACCTTCTCCTGCAAAATCTGCTGAATATCATCCAGCAGCTGCTCAGGGAACTTGAGCAGAACTGCCAACAGGATAAACCTGCCAAACGTGACCGTTACCGCAGTTTTGATGGCTCCGGCAACAACCGCCGCAATGAGCAATGGGGAGCAGCGGAACAACCACAGTTGCGACTATTGCCAGTAGACAACAGCCGTGAGCCCGGAGGCGCCGCCGAAGCGAACCTGCCGACACCCCGAGAAGTCAGCAATGCCGTCTCGGCGCAAAATGGTGATGCAGCCAATAGCAAGGGACTCAGCGACATGTTCTGGCTTTGGGGGCAGTTTCTTGATCACGATATTACGCTTGTCC
>CAYUDZ010000308.1:972-1513 GCA_964443575.1 uncultured Chthoniobacteraceae bacterium
CTACCGGCTCGCTGCCTACCGAAGCTTCGCGGACCACGCACTTCACCCGCAGCGCCTATGAAAATGACGGTTCCGGGCAACGCCAGCATATCAATAGCATCACGGCTTTCATCGATGGTTCCAATGTGTACGGCTCGGACGAAGCGACTGCTGACAGCCTGCGCAGCCATGAAGGCGGCAAACTACGGGTCAGTGAAGGCAATTTCATGCCTTATGACGATGACGGCCAGTATGTTGCCGGGGATATACGCTCCAACGAAAACATCGGCCTGACTTCCATGCACACCCTGTGGATGAGGGAGCATAACCGGATCGCCGATGAACTGGCTGACAAACATCCTCGCTGGAGTGATGACAAGCTCTATCAGGAAGCGCGTAAAATCAACGTAGCGCAGATGCAGGCCATCACCTACAACGAATTTCTGCCCGCCCTGGTAGGCGAAGACGCCATCCCCGAGTATCAGGGCTATGACCGGAAAGTTGACCCCGGCATCAGCAATGTATTTGCAGGTGCCACCTTCCGCCTGGGACATACCATGCT